>REDH01000083.1 GCA_007693585.1 Deltaproteobacteria bacterium | reverse complement strand
GGGCTTCCATGGCCGAGGGCTTCCATGGCCGAGGGCTTCCATGGCCGAGGGCTTCCATGGCCAAGGGCTTCCATGGCCGAGGGCTTCCCTCGACGCAGACATCCACCGACGCAGACAGCCGCCGACGCAGAGATCCGCCGACGCGGGCTTCCATGGCCGAGGGCTTCCCTCGACGCAGACATCCACCGACGCAGGCTTCCCGCCGGGTCCGGCGAACACGTCGCGGGCGAGCCGGGACCGACTGTTCTTGCCTCGCGTTCGCAACTGTGCAACTTTGTATCGTTCCGTTTCCGAGAAGCCCCTTCGCTCGACCGAACACACCGCAGCGCGCACGAAGCCATACACTTCCTCGCACTGCGGTTCGCTCCCCCCCCGACCCCAGGCCCGACACCATGCGGACGCCCACCTCCCTGCGTACTCTTTTCCTGACCACGGCCATTGCGGCCCTGGCCATCGCCGGCGGCAGCGCCTGCGGCGACGACTGCGAGTGCCCGGACGCCGGCGGCGGCGGACAGGCCACTGACCCAGGCGGCGGCGGACAGGCCACCGACCCAGGCGGCGGCGGCGGCGGACAGGCCACTGACCCAGGCGGCGGCGGCGGTGGACAGGCCACCGACCCCGGCGGCGGCGGCGGCGAAGCCGGCTTCCTCACCGTCTTCTGTACCGACGCCTGCACGAAGGCGCAGCAGTGCACCCTCGATCAGTTCAACGCCGACTACGGCTCCATCCCCGAGTGCGTCAGCGCGTGCGAGGAGGAGAACGCCGAGCTCGCTGACGAGTCCCTGCAGTGCCAGGGAGCCATCACCGCCCAGGCCGCCTGCTACAACGGCCTGTCCTGCGACGCCTTCAATGCCGCAGGCGAGGATGGCGCCGAAGCCTGCGCCAGCGTCGACGCCGCCATCGAAGCAGCCTGCATGGACCCACTGGGCTCCGGACTCCCCGGATTCTCCGACTCCGGACTCCCCGGGTTCTCCGACTCCGACATCCCCGGGTTCTCCGACTCCGGACTCCCCGGGTTCTCCGACTCCGACATCCCCGGATTCTCCGAGCCGCCGAGCACCGTCGAGCCCAGTGGGCGAGGCCTTCTCGAAGGGACCGTCCAGACCTACTGCTTCCAGCTCTGCGCCAACCTGGCGATCTGCGCCGGCGAGATCCCCGGGGACGATCCGGACTGCTATGCAGAGTGCGAGATGTTCATGCTCAACGAGGACGTCTTCGAGGACGGGATGGCCCTGACCTGTGCGGGCCTCCTCGACGATGTCGCGCAGTGCGAGGAAGGGATCTCCTGCGAGGAGCTCCAGGCCATCTACGGCCAGGGAGGGCAGAACGGTCCGATCGTCCCCACCTGCGGCGACGAGTACCTCGCGTACGAGCCGTGCGCGGCCGGGTTCTGAGGCGCGCTTCGCCGCTGGCCTCCGATCCCTAGCGGCGGCGGCCACGACCGGGGTTTCGGGACCGTCCGCCCGCGCCTCGCCCCTCCCGGCGTCCCCCACGACTCCCCCCGCCGGGGCGAGCGCCCGGGCCCCGGACGCGACCCCCGTCGTCTCCCCGCGGCCGCACCACGCCGTGCGCGTCCGCGGGCTCGTCGCCCAGAAGCGCCGTCTTGAGGTGGTGGCGCGCGGCGGTGACCGGGTGGTCCACATCGGGACCCCACTGCTCGAGCAACCACTTCCGACGGTCCCGCGCGATGCCGACCATCAGCCGTCGAAAGGCGACCTGCTCCAGAGCGTCGTAGTTGGTGCTCACGAAGAGCTCGCCTCCGGGGGCCAGGCAGTCCATCGCCTGCTCCACCAGCCGACCCAGATCCTTGCGCAGGGCGAAGGGCCGGGACACCCCGCGCTTGCCCCGGGACTGCACCGGTGGGTCGAGGATGATGGCGTCCCATCGCCGGCCGTCGGCCAGGCATCCGTCGAGGAAGGCGAACGCGTCCTGCTGCAGGAAGTCCTCGTCCCGGACCGGCAGCGTGTTCAGCGCGTAGTGGCGGCGCCCGTGGTCGAGCGCCGGCCGCGAGGTGTCCACGTTGACCACGCGGTTGCGGCCGGCCAGCACCACGCCGAACCCGCACGTGTAGGCGAAGAGGTTCGCCACCTTGCGGCCCCGCCAGCGGTGGTGGAGGTCGCGACGCACCGGGCGCATGTCCAGGAAGAGCCCCTGGCTGAAGCCGCTGAACGTCGCCTCGAACGTGAAGCCGTTCTCGCGGAAGACGGCCGGCGCGTCGGTCGCGGCCAGCCCCCGCTCGGCGAGCACCGCGTGCAGCCTCTCCTCGAGGTCCGCCAGCTCCCGCGGCGTGTGCTTGCCCCGCTCGTCCACGATCACCCGGAATCCGGCGAGACCCGGCGAGGCGGGGACGTCGCCCAGGAACACCTCGGCCAGCGCCTCGGCGAGCGCCTCGAACCGCCCCACGGACCACCACTCCGGATGGCGCAGGCGGATCACCCCGACCGGGCCGTACCGGTCCACGATCAGCCCGCGCAGTCCGTCCCCGTGCTCATGCAGAAGCCGAAACGCGTCGGTCTCCGCATCGGGCAGGCCGGCCTTCCGGCGACGGTCGGCCGCGGTGCGCAGGGCGGGGATCAGCGTGGATGTGGTCACGGCAGACAGGGCGAGGGAACGGACCTGGATGCGGTCACTGCAGACAGGGCGAGAGAACGGACTTGGATACGGTCACTGCAGACAGGGCGAGGGAACGGTCGTGGATGCGGTCATCACTGCAGACAGGGCGAGGGAATGGACAGCCTGCGCCACGGCGTCCCGCCATAGCGCAGGCGTGCCGCCGTGCCTACCCCGCGGGTGCGGCCCGGAGTCATCGAGCGCACACGGGACACGGGGAACCGGACGGCGCACTGGCAGGCCTGACCGCGGGGCCTTAGCCACCCCTCGGAGCACCGGACGGCACCGGCGCGGCAGGACGTCCCTTTCGCGACGGCGCTCCCGAACGATCTCCACGACCGAACCCTCACGGCCGAATCCCATGCCCGAACCAGACCCGACCCGAAGACACATCGTCATCATCGGTGCGGGGTTCGCAGGACTGGCGGCGGCGCGCGCCCTGAAGCGCGCCCCCGTGCAGGTCACGGTCGTCGACCGGCACAACCACCACCTCTTCCAGCCCCTGCTGTATCAGGTGGCCACGGCCGCGCTCAGCGGCGCCGAGATCTCGGAGCCGATCCGGGGCGCCCTGCGCCGCCAGGACAACGCGAGGGTCATCCTGGCCGAAGCGCGTCTGGTGGACGCTGCGGCGCGGCGCGTACACCTGTGGACCCCGTCGGGCGAGGAGCTCGTGCTGGACTGGGACGCCCTGATCGTGGCCGCCGGCGCGGTCACCTCCTGGTTCGGCAACGACGCCTGGGAGGAGCACGCCCCCGGCCTCAAGTCCCTGGCGGACGCACACCACATCCGCAATCGGGTGCTCCTGGCCTACGAGCTGGCGGAGCTCGCCACCGACGAGGCGGAGCGCCAGCGGCTGCTCACCTTCGTCGTTGTGGGGGGTGGCCCGACGGGCGTGGAGCTCGCCGGCGCCCTCGCCGAGATCGCGAGCCACACCCTGCGTCGGGACTTTCGCGCGTTCGTGTCGAGCAGTGCGCGGGTGGTGCTGCTGGAAGGCGGACCCCGCCTGCTCGCCGGATACGAGCCCAGCCTCTCCCAACGGGCCCGAAGCGACCTGGAGGCCCTCGGCGTGGAGGTACGGCTGAACACCCTCGTGGATCGGGTCGAGGAAACGGGTCTGGTGGTGGGCGACGAGCGCATCGAGGCCTGCACGACGCTCTGGGCCGCCGGCGTTCACGCCGCACCGCTGGCCGCCGAGCTCAGCGCAGACACCCTGAGGGACGGTCGCGTGCGCGTCACCCCGGAGCTGCGGCTGCCCTCGCACGACCGGATCTGGGTCGTGGGTGACATCGCCGCGGCCCCCCGTGACCCGGAGGTTCCTGTCACCTCCGCCGCGGAAGCGATCCCGGCCGTGGCACCCGCCGCCGAGCAGATGGGACGCCACGCGGCTCTCCAGGCGGTTCGGGTCCTCGAAGGAAAGGCGGCGCAGCCCTTCCGCTACCGGGATCGGGGCGCGATGGCGACGATCGGAAAGTCCCGTGCGGTGGCACAGGTAGGGCGCCTGCGGCTGGCAGGCCTGCCCGCCTGGCTGCTCTGGGTCTTCGTGCATCTGATGGCGCTGGTCGGCTTCCGAAACCGCCTCCTCGTCTTCTTCGACTGGGTGCTCGCCTACTTCTCCGAGCGACGGGGCGCGCGCCTCATCCTCGCCTCGCCCGTGGACGAGCCCCACCGCGGACGGGCCGCACCGGCGGATCCCGCTGACGATGAACTGGAGTAGCGAACCACTTCGACAGGAACCGAACGTCCAGGACTCCGGGGGGCACGGTTGACAGCCGTACCCGCCTGTGGTGCACCCCACCCCCGCAGGGTGCCGGTCTGCCGACACTCCCTGCGCACGCAACCATCGCGCCGGACGTGGCGCCCACACCGCACCCCTCCAAAGAGGAATCATGTCGCGCCTGCGCCTCGCACCCCTCGCCCTCCTGCTGACGCTCCTGCCGGCCTGCGGCGACGACGACGGAACCACTTCACCCGCCACCGGCTCCGGATCCGGCGAATCCGTCTCCGCCTCGGGAGAGCCGAGCGGGGTGGAACCGTCCGGTACGCCCGACCCAACGGTCACGCCCGACCCCACCGTGACCCCGGACCCAACGGTCACGCCCGACCCCACCGTGACCCCGGACCCAACGGTCACGCCCGACCCCACCGTGACCCCGGACCCAACGGTCACACCCGACCCCACGGACCCCACCCTGCCCGACCCGGCCGGCGCCACCTTCGAGCAGCACACCTTCGTCGCCGCGCTCACCGGGCCGGCGTTCATCGAGGTCGCGGACCTCAACGGCGACGGACGCCTCGAAGTGATCGTCTCCGCCATCGGTGAATCCGAAGGCGGCTTCGGCGGGTTCCTGCCCGGCGTGCCCAACGGAACCGTGACCATCTACTCCCGCGGGGAGGATCTCTTCGACTGGACGGCAGAGGAGCTGATCCCCGCCGCCATGGAGATCAACTTCCCCAACCAGCCCCGCGCGGCCGACCTCACCGGCAACGGACTCCTCGACATCGTGGTGCCCGTGGGGCACCCGTCCTGCGACGCCACCGCGTTCATCGGCAGCCCCTGCGGCGGCCTCCTGTGGTTCGAGCAGACCGGAGCGGGCTGGACCCGGCACGACATCATCGCCCCCGGTGACGACCTCTTCTTCCGGGACGCGCTCATCGTCGACCTCGACGGTGATGGCCTTCTCGACATCGTCGCCGTGGGCGAGCAATTCAGCGACGGCGGCGGTGGACTGCCCCTTCCCATCCCGATCCCCGGGGGCGACGACGTCTCCATCGCCACCACGATGTGGTTCCAGGGGGCCGACGACGGCCAGCGGTTCGACCCGACCCCACTCGTCATCGGAGACGGCCTGGGCGGGTTCCCCCAGGCCATGGACCTCACCGGCAACGGACTCCTCGACATCGTGAGCGCCGAGCGGTTCATCGAGAACGGCAGCTTCGCATGGTTCGAGCAGACCGAGCCCCCTTCGGCCGAGCACCCCGAAGGCCAGTGGGAACGACACGTCATCGCCGACGACCTCGGCCCCGCCTTCCAACTCGTCCTCGCCCCCGGACTGCTCGGCGATGATCGGCTCTTCGCCGTCGGCACCAACCACACCAACACCGCCGACCGACCCGGCGACCCCGAGTCCGCCGTCCTCCTCTTCGAGGTCCCCGAAGACCCCCGCGATGCATGGCCCAGGGAAGTCCTCTCGCAGGGCATCGTCTCCCGCGCGAGCCCGCAGGACAACCCGATCGGCGCGCCCGGGCTCCTCGCCGTGGGCGACATCACCGGCTCCGGGTACGACGACATCCTCGTCGCCGGATACGGCGACCCCCGCGTCCTGTGGTTCGAACACACCGAGCCCGGCACCTTCGTGCTCCACGTCCTCATCCCCACCCTGCCCCTCGCCGGTGGAGTGATCATCCGCGACCTCAACGACGACGGTCAGAACGAGATGCTCGTGGCCGGACAGGAAGCCAACAGCGTCTTCCTCTTCGTCCGCACGAGCTCCATCTACGACGAAACGCCGGACCCCACCGAAACGCCAGACCCCACCGAAACGCCAGACCCCACCGAAACGCCAGACCCCACCGAAACGCCCTGAGACTAACGCAAGCGAACCCACAACCACTCCCACTCCCGCCACGACACCTACGCCCTCTTCGACACGAGCTAAGACTA
>REDH01000200.1 GCA_007693585.1 Deltaproteobacteria bacterium | reverse complement strand
GACCGATCCGCTGGTCAACCGTCAGAGCCACTCGAGTTCCTGCGATCGCCCTGCGAGCCCCCCCTTGCCGTCGGCGCGCCAAGGAGGCACGATGCGACCGTGCGCGCCGTCCTTGCCCCCTTGCCGTGTGCCCATGTCCGTCCTGAAGGCCATCTCCCCCACGCCCCATGCCGGTGAAGCGCGCGCCTTCGAATGGCTCGACAAGCGGCTCGCGGACGCGGAGCCCGCGGTGGGATGGACCAACTTCGAGATCGTCGACCGCCACGGGCGGCACCTCGAGGTCGACGCCCTGGTCCTCACCGCCGCCGGGATCTTCCTGGTGGAGGTGAAGAGCTGGACCGGACGGCTTGTCGCCGGGCCGCACCACTGGGACTACACCGCCCCCGGCGGCCGGCGGCGCGTCCAGGACAGTCCGTACGGGGTGACGAACCTCAAGGCAAAGGTGCTCGCCGGGCTGCTCGGCGAGCACTGGCGACGGGAGCGGCTCGACGGACGATGTCCCTTCGTGCACACCGTCATCTGGCTCAGCGAGCAGGAGCTCGAGGTCTCCTTCCGCGACGGCGGCGAGAACCACCTCGTCTTCCATGCCGGAAAGGCCGGCCTGCCCGCCGCCGACCACGCGCTCCTCACCGGGGAGTACCCCGGGGGACACGCCGCCCGGCCGCCCCTCAACCGCACCCACGCCCGCTGGCTCCGCCGCGCCCTCGACGGCCTCGGCATCCGTCCCCGCCAGGCCAACCGCGAGGTGCAGGGCTGGACCCTGGGCGACGTCCTCGACGAAGGCCCGCTGCACCAGGACGTCCTCGCCCACAAGGCGGGCCGCCAGCGCCGCGTCCGCTTCTTCCTGCGCCCCGAGGGCGGAGGACCGAAGGAGGCGGAGCGCGTGCGCCGCGCCGCCCGGCGAGAGTTCGAGGGGCTCAAGGGGCTCGGCGATCACGCCGGCGTCCTCGTCGCCGACGATTTCGTCGAACACGACCGCGGACCCGCCCTCCTCTTCCGCCACCCCGAGGAGCGCGAACGCCTCGACCACGTGCTCGCCCGCCGCGGCGCCGACCTCGACATCCTGCAGCGGCTCGACCTCGTGCGCGACCTCGCCCGCGCCGTGCAGAGCGCCCACAGCCACGGCGTCGTCCACCGCGCCCTCTGCCCCCAGTGCGTCCACGTCCACCGCGACTGGCCCGAGGCCCCCGCCGGCGCCGTCATCGGCGACTGGCACACCGCCCAGACCGGCGAGAGCACCCTCACCGCCACCCGGCACATCGAGGACTGGCACCACGAGCGCAGCGCGGTCTACCTCGCCCCCGAAGCCCTCAAGCCCCTCCACCGCACCGACGCCGACCCCGACCCGACCGTCGATGTCTACGGACTCGGCGCGATCCTCGCCACCCTCGTCACCGGGCAGCCCCCCGCCCCGGACCTCGCCGCCCTGCAGTCCCGCTGGGAGACCGAACGCGCCCTCGCACCCTCCGCGCGCATGGACGGCATCGACCGCGCGCTCGATCAGCTCGTGCGCAAGGCCACCGCCGTCCGGCCCGCCGACCGCTTCGCCAACGTCGGCCTCCTCGCCGACGAGCTCGACCACCTCCACGCCCGCCTCTCCCGCGCGCTGCTCGACGACGCCGAGGACGACGACATCGACCCCCTCCTCGCCCGCCCCGGCGACGTCCTCGGCGAGCGTTTCACCGTGCTGAGCATCCTCGGCAAGGGCTCCACCGCCCGCGCGCTTCGCGTGCAGGACCAGGAGTCCGGCGAGGAGTGCGTGCTCAAGGTCGCCCTCGAGAGCCGCCACCACGAACGCCTCGACAAGGAAGCCAACGCCCTGCGCAGCCTCGACTCGCGCCACGTCGTCCGCCTCCACGACCAGCTCACCTTCGAGGCCCACGACCGCCGAGCCCTCCTCCTCGAATTCGGCGGCGAAGAGACCCTGCGCGAGAAGCTCCGCAACCGCCAGCTCAACCTCGACGAGCTCCAGCGCTTCGGCGAGGAGCTCTGCATCCTCCTCGAACACCTCGAGGCGCGCGGCGTGCTCCACCGCGACCTCAAACCCGAAAACCTCGGCATCCACGCCGCCGACCCCAAGCAGGCCCGACGCCTCGTCGCCTGGGACTTCTCCCTCGCCGGCACGTCCTTCGACGTCATCGACGCCGGCACCCCGGGCTACATCGACCCCTTCCTGCGCCGCGCCGACCGCCCCGGCGTCGACGAGTACGCGGACCGCTGGGCCGCCGCCATCACCCTCCACGAGATGGCCTCCGGCGAAAAACCCACCTGGCCCCCCGGAATCGGCGCGCCCCACCTCGAGCACGACGCCCGCCTCCGCCTCGCCGAGCGCCTCTTCCCCGCCGCCATCGCCGATCGCCTGAAGGCATTCTTCACGCGGTGCTTCGCCCCCGACCACCGCGCACGCTTCGAGACCGCCACCCGGATGCGCGAGGCCTGGGCCGACGTCTTCGCCACCACCACCCACGGCCACCTCGACACCAACGCCTCCGACCTCGAAGCCCTCGTCGCCACGCTCACCCTCCACGACCCCCTCAGCCGGCTCGGCCTCTCCCCCGCCGCCCACGACGTCCTCGACGCGCAAGGCATCCACACCCTCGACGACTTCGTCCGCCTGCCCGGCAACGCCTTCATCCGCCTCGCCGTCTCCGGCCCCGTCCGCACCGAGATCAGCCAGACCTGGGCCGCCGTCCGCAGGCTCATCCCCGGCGCCACCCGCCACGAGGACGAGGCCACCGGCGCACGCGCCCCCGAGCAGTACACCCTCGACGACCTCGCCGACTTTCTCTGGAAGGACCGCAAGCGCGCCGCCCTCCCCACCGCCCTGCAGGACCTCGCCGAGGCGCTGCTGCTCTCCGCGGACACCGGCGCGGAGGCCGACGTGTTGCCGCCCCCCCATGGCGAGTGGCGCTGGCCGGACCCGCGGACCCTCGCGCGGCAGCGCGGCGTATCGCTCGAGACACTGCAGGCGCAGCTCGCCGAGCTGGCGCAGCACTGGGCGCGAAAGAAGTTCGTGGCCCCGCTGGTGGCGGACGTGCACCGCAGCCTTCGGCAGCATGGCGGCGTGCTGGGCGTGGGGGAGCTCGCCCGCGCGCTCTCGGGCCTGCGCGGCTGCCTGGACGACGCGCAGCGCCAGGCGTGGAGCCGCGCGGTGGTGCGGGCGGTGGCGCTGCTCGTGGACCACGGGCTCGCGGGGGAGCGGGCGCCGACGATCGTGCGCGCCACACGCACGGTCTTCCTGGTGGCGCCGGGGTTTGCGGCGGAGCATGTGGAGGAGCTGGGGCATGCGGCGGACCTGGTGCTCGAGCACACGTCGCTGCTGCAGCCGGAGGTGGCGTGGGAGGAGCTCCTCGGTCTGGTCGGCGAGCCGGTGCGGGCGGTGCTCGGCACGCTCGGCCGGGCGCGGGGGCTGCGTGTGGCGGCGCTGGCGTCGGAGACGGCGGCGTCCGGGGCGCGGGACGAGCTCTATGTGGCGGGCGCCGAGCCGGGGGGACTGCTGCCGAGCCTGGCGCGGCGGTTCACGCATGTGGAGCGGGTGCGGGAGGGCGAGCTGCGCGAGGCGTTGGCGCAGCGTTTTCCGGATGCGCGGCCGCTGCCGGGGCCGCCGGAGCTCGACCGGCTGATCCGGGCGTCGGGGCTGGGGTTGTCGCGGCTGCCGGAGGACGAGGGGGGCGAGAGCGTGTGGGCGGGCCGGCGGGTGCAGGCCGCTGCGGGGTCGAGCCTGCGGTCGAGCACGCAGTACTCCACGGTGCGCTCCGAGGGGGAGCAGGAGCGACGGTTGCGGGAGGTGGAGCACCAGCTCGCGTGGCGGCGGCGGGAGGGCGGCTTCACGGCGCTGCTGTGCCGTGCGCGGGTGGCCGAAGCGCTCGCGCCGCGGCTGGCGGCGGCGCATGATCTTCAGCTCGTGTCGGCGGAGGGCTTGTGGCTCGAGGCACTGCGCGAGGCGGCGGCGGCGCGCAAGGTGAACTGGTCGGTGGTGCTCGGCGCGGACGCTGCGGCGCCCGGGGAGCGGGCGCACCACAACCTCCGCACCCTGCTCACCCGGGAGGTGATCCCGCGGCTGGGCGAGCGGCTGCAGGCGCTGGAGGGGGCGGTGCTGCTGCACCGCAACGGGCTCTTTGCGCGGTACGGGGCCATGGCGCTCGTGGAGCGCCTGCGCGAGCACGCCGGCCGCCCGGGGTGGCCGGAGGTGGTGTGGATGCTGCTGCCGACGCCACGTGCGCAGGAGCGCCCGTCCATCGACGGCACGGACGTGCCGGTGATCCACCCCTCGGAGCGCTATCGCCTCCCACGGCTGTGGGAGGAGCGGACGCTGGGGTGAGGGGGGATGTCGGCGGGAAGGCCTCCTTCTGCGCTGGGTTGACCAGCCGGACGCGCACGCTACGCGCGGCCACGCCCGAGCGCCCGCAGCTGAGCCTCCACCTCCGCCCACGGCAGCCGCCGACCTGCACGACGCATGGCCGCATACGCCACGCGGAGATCGTCGACCGTGAGCGTGCCGTGACGAACCATCTCGGCGCAGACCCAGAGCGTGCCAACGACCTCGACGCCTTCCGCGCTGGCAGCATCACGTAGCGCAGCGTCCCCTGTGACCAGCGGGCAGCGCTCCTGCTCCGCAGCCGCCAGAGCGGCGAGGTCCAGCCGCCCCGGACGGCGATGACGAGCCGCGAGAGCCTGCACGCGCAGCAGGGTCTCGGGCGCCAGGACCAGCAGCTCCAGGCCGAGCGCCACGAGATGTCCGTGGGCATCGGAGAGTTCATCGTGGAAGAGCAGGTCGGGCGTGGCGATGCGCCGGCCGATCCCGAAAAGGTGAGCGAGCAGCTCCCCCTCTTCCAGGTCGATGAAGACGTTCGCGTCAGTGATCAGCAGCGTCATCGCTGCCCTTGAACTGAAGCCGCTCGCGGAACGCCGCCACAGTCATGCCCAGCAGCTCCGCCGCCTTCGATGTCGATGCCATGCCTTCGGCATGCGCGTGCATCACCAGCCGCTCGAAGAGCTTGGGCTGCTCCGGACGGACCGGCGTGCCCGGCTCTCCCTGGTGCCACCCACGACGCGAACGCTCCCGAAAGAGGCTGACCCGTGTCGTCTCGTCGATGACCCCGGCCTGTGCCGCACGGAAGACCCACGCCCCCATACTGGCCCCATAGGCGTGCTTCAGCGTGTGGAGTTCGCGCCACTCCAGACGGTTGCGCCGTGCGCCCAGCTCCTGCCGAACCATCCCGCGAGGAACCAGGAAGGCGCCGGCGAACCGGTTGCACGCCTTCTCCTCGTCGAGCCCTTCCGCCAGTCGCCCCGCCAGCACCAGGTGGCCCAGCTCGTGCGCCATCGTGAACCGCTGCCGGTCTCCCGGCCACTCCTGCCGTCCCCCGACCCCGACGACCGGCCACGAACCCACCATGGCGGCAAGGCCATCGAACCTGCCGCCCGACGGCACCTCCGTCGTGAGCACGAGCAACCCCTTCTCCTCGAGCAGCTCTGCCAGGAAGCGGATCGCGTTCCCACCCAGGTTCCACGACGCACGCAGTGCTTCGGCCACCTCCTCGACCGCATCCAGGTGCTCCACCCGCGCCGGAAGACCGTCCGGCACCCGAAACGGCGCCAGCGGTGGCTCCGGATACAGGTCGATCACCTCCAGATAGCGCTCCACCTGGTCCAGAAGATCCGCTTCGACCTGCCGCTGGACCTTCCGGCTCAACGAAACCCGCTTGCGGAACTGCGGCTGCTCCAGCGCCACCAGCGTCGGGCGAAAGAAGGACTCCACCCGCACACCCGTCGCCCGCGAAATCGCGATGAGAACCGGAGACGACGGCGCCATCCGGCCGCTCTCGTACTTCGAGATGGCCATACGCGAAACGCCCGCCAGCTCGGCCAGATCCTGCTGACTCAACCCCCGCGCTTTCCGCGCCCGATGTATCCGTTCCCCCAGCATGGGGATCGTACTCTCGCCATCCAGCCGTGGCTGGATGTGCGCGATAAACCACTCATCAAGCGCATAATGCAAGTATATGTTGGCTAATAGTGGCGAAATTACTCCGCCTTGCGGAGTGCCTTCCCGCGGGTAGGACACCTGCCCGTCTTCCAGCACTCCGGCCTTCAGCCATTTATCGATCATGCGCCGGATCACACCATCTTTTATCCGCAGGTCGAGTAGCTCCCGCAACTTGCTATGGTCGATACTCCCGAAGTAGTTGGCCATGTCTGCATCAATGATGTAGCGCTTGCCTTTAAAACTAACTTCCCGGAAGAGTTTGTCCAGAGCCTGATGCTGTGATTTGCCCGGACGAAATCCATACGAACTCCGATAGAATAGCTGCTCGTAG
>REDH01000118.1 GCA_007693585.1 Deltaproteobacteria bacterium | reverse complement strand
CTGACCGCCGACCGCCGACCCCGGACCGCCGACTGCTGAGGGCCGACCCCGGACCCCGGACCGCCGACTGCTGACGGCCGACCCCGGACCGCGGACCCCGGACCGCCAACCGCGGACCCCGAATCCCCGCAGGCCCCGCTCAGTCCTCCCGCTGCGCGGCGCCCGCCCGAGCGAGGTGGAGCGTCTCGAGTTGCCGGTCGTCCACCGGACTCGGCGCTGCGGTCAGCAGGCACGAGGCGCTCGCTGTCTTGGGGAAGGCGATCACGTCCCGCAGGCTGGTCGCCCCGGTCATCAGCATGATCAGTCGGTCGAGGCCGAAGGCGATGCCCGCGTGGGGCGGTGCACCGTGGTGCAGGGCGCGCAGCAGGAACCCGAACTTCTCCTCGGCCTCCGCCTGACCGATGCCGAGGTGGCGGAACATCTGCTCCTGAACACCCATGTCGTGGATTCGGACGCTGCCGCCTCCGAGCTCGAAGCCGTTGAGGACGAGGTCGTACGCGCGCGCCCGCGCCCGCCCGGGATCGGACTCGAGCAGGGGCACGTCCTCGGCCACCGGAGAGGTGAAGGGGTGGTGGCGTGCCACCCAGCGTCCCTCGTCCTCGTCCCGCTCGAGCAGCGGGAAATCGGTGACCCAGAGGAATGCCCAGCGCGACGCGTCCACGAGCCCCAGATCCCGGCCGAGGGCGAGTCGGACCTGGCCGAGGGCGTTGAGTGCCTGCTCCTCGTCCGCGGCAACGAACAGCAGCAGGTCTCCGGATTCGGCACCCATCCGACTGGCGAACGAGTCTCGCGTCCCGTCGGGGAAGAACTTCGCGATGGGCCCGGTCCAGGCCTCGCCGTCGACCTTGGCCCACGCCAGGCCCTTCGCCCCGTGGCGCTTCGCCACGGCTTCGAGGGCGTCGATCTGCTTGCGGCTGCGGTCGGCGCCGCCCGGCACCCGCAGGCCTCGCACCGCGCCCCCGCCTGCCACGACACTGCGGAAGACGCCGAATTCCGTGGCTTCCACGAGGTCGGCCACGTCGCACAGTTCGAGCCCGAAGCGCACGTCGGGCTTGTCGCTCCCGAACCGATCCATCGCCTCGCGCCAGGCCATGCGGGGGAACGGTGCCTCGATGGCGACGTCGAGGACGTCGGCGAACACGCGAACCATCAGTCTCTCCGCGAGCGCCTGCACCGCCGACTCGTCAGCGAACGACATCTCGATGTCGATCTGCGTGAACTCCGGCTGCCGGTCCGCCCGCAGGTCCTCGTCGCGGAAGCAGCGCGCGATCTGGTAGTAGCGGTCGTATCCGGACACCATGTACAGCTGCTTGAACAGCTGGGGTGACTGCGGCAGCGCGTAGAACTCGCCCGGGTGCACGCGGCTCGGCACGAGGTAGTCGCGCGCGCCTTCGGGGGTGGACCGGGTCAGAAACGGGGTCTCCAGCTCGAGGAATCCTTCCTCGTGCAGCAGCCGGCGCGCCGAGAAGGTCGCTTCCGCCCGCTTGACGATCCGATCCTGGATCGGCCGGCGCCGCAGGTCGAGGAAGCGGTACTCCAGGCGCAGCTCCTCGCTCGCATCCAGCTCGTCGCGGATGGGGAATTTCGGCACGACGGAGCGGTTGAGGACCTCGAGTCCCGTGACGGCGACCTCCACGTCGCCCGTGGCCATATCGCGGTTGGCGTTGTTGCCGCGGCTCACGACGGTGCCGGTCACGGCGATGACCCACTCCGGACGCAGCTCCCCCGACGCGTCGAAGAGCGCGGCGTCGTCCGCGGGGTCGAACTTCACCTGGGTGACGCCGAAGCGATCGCGGAGGTCGACGAAGCGGAAGCCGCCGAGGTCGCGATGCGTGGCGACCCAGCCGGTGAGGGTGACGGTGCTGCCGACGTCGGAGGCGCGGAGGGCGCCGCAGGTGTGGGTGCGCTGCATGGTCGAGGGGGATTCGGGGAGTCGGGTATGTCCGCGGGCATCGCCGACGGGACGGGCACTTCGCAGGACTCCTGCCGGGAAGCCGGGAGTGTCGCCGAAACGTGCGGAGGTCCCGGGCCTGATGTGCGTGCCCGGGGCGTCGCGCTGCGTAGCACCGGCGGGTGAGCAGGTGAAGGGATAATGGCGGATCGGTCGGGCTGCGGGCCGGCGGTGGCGCCGGGGTTCGCGCTCGGCAAGGCCCATCTCGAGGTCGGCGTCGCCGATCACGAGCCACGTGATGTCCTTCGAGACGCCCGACGGAGTGGTACCGCGGAGGGCAGGGACTTCTCCTTCTCCGGGCGCTCGGATGGCGGCGAGGCAAGGGGCCGAGGGCGCGTGCAGGGTGGTGGCGTGGGGCGGACCAACGAATTCGTCGACCTTGCCGTGCACGGATGCGTTGGGTACACTCATCGTCAGAACATCATGGGAGAACGCAGGTGTGCGGTCTTGCCAGGGCAGTGCGTCCCCTCCGGGTTCCGAACAGCGAGGACCGAGGGAGGGGGTTCCGATTGGTCCGATGGGAGAATGCCGATGGTATCGAGTGGTCGACGGGTGGTCGGATTGTTGCTGACGGGGCTGCTCTTGCTGGCACTGGTTGCGTGCAACACGGAGCTGGATGCGCTGATCACGGATCAGTCGGACGGAACGGATTCCTCCCTGTCGCGAGAGATCACGGAGGTTTCGGATGTGGATGTGTCTGGGGGGCTGTCGTCGTCCGGAACTGGTGGTGCGGACGCGAGCGACACTGGAGGTGACGTCACGGAGTCTGTCTCGGGGGTCAATGCGTGTGGCGGGGAAGGTGAGCTGCGCTGGGAAGGCGCGCTGGCGGAGCCGCTGGACGAGTGCGCGGAGGACGGCTCCGGGCGTCTGGTGTGCAGTGGGCTGGATGTGCTTCGGTGTGTGGGAGAGAGTGCCGTGAACGCCTGTGGCTCTGTGGGGGTGCTTCCGGTGGAGCCGGGCGACGCTTGTGGTGTGTGTGGAGACGGACGCTGGGCCTGCTCGGACGCCGGAACGGTGGTGTGCGTGGGTGCGGTGGAAGCGAACGCGTGCGGGGGCTGCGCGGCGCTGGAGGCGGCACCGGGTTCGGTGTGCGGGGATGGGGACCAGTGGGTGTGCGACGGCGCCGAGTCGGTTCGCTGCGCGGGGGCGTCGTCGAACCGGTGTGGCGGGGAGTCGATTCTGCTCGTCGACGGACAGCCTGCCGTGCCGGGGACGGGGTGCGAGACGGGGTGCGGAGAGGGTATCCTGGTGTGCGTGGACACGGAGACGCTCGGTTGTCTGCCGACCGGGGACACGCTGCCGCGTAACCCGTGCGGCGGCTGCGGCCCTCTGGCCGGCGCGCCGGGTGAGCCCTGTGGCGCCTGTGGTGGCGGCGAGTGGTTCTGCGACGGCCAGCGGGCGCGGTGTTCGGGAGACACGCTCATGGATGCTTGCGGCGGCTGCTCCGGCGAGTCCGGCTTGCCCGGGGCGGGGTGCGGGGACGGACGCCGGTGGCGTTGTCAGGGGTCGACGCTTGCCTGCGAGGAGTTGCTTCGCGACCCGCAGCAGCGCAACGCCTGCGGAGGGGAGGGCGCACTCGATGGCGAGCCCGGGCAGGCCTGTGGGGCGTGCGAGGCCGGCGTGCTGCTCTGCGCCGGGCTGGACGCTGTGGCTTGTTCCGTTCCGGACGATCGGCAGATCAATGCGTGCGGGGGCTGTGCGCCTCTTCCGGCACAGCCGGGGGGGGCGTGCGGAACGTGCGGGAGCGGTGCCCATGCGTGCGATGGGGAGGAACAACTCGTCTGCGAGGGCGATGCGGGAGAGAGCGCGCGGAACGCATGCGGCGGGTGCGCGGAGCTTCCCGGAGCGCCGGGGGAGCCCTGTGGCGCCTGTCTGGAGTGGCAGTGCATGTCGGGTGGAGGGCTCCGCTGCGTGGGGACGCCGGACCGGCCGGGGTGCGGGTCCGTGCTGACGTGCGAGGATCTGTCGTGTGAGGTCCTTTCGCGGGTGTGCGTGCCTGAAGAGGGAGGGGTCGATGCCCGTTGCGGGGACTGTATCGAGGGCCGGGGGAACTGCGATGGGGATGCGGAGACCGGGTGCGAGCGCGATCTGCTGGCCGACGCGTCGCACTGCGGGGCATGCGGCAATGCGTGTGCGGCGGGCGCGATCTGCGAGGCCGGCGGGTGTGCGTGCCCGGACGGGGAGCGGGTGATCGATGGCGTGTGCGTGCTTTTCAGGTCGCCCATGGTGGAGACCGTGGGTGCCGAGGCTCAGGGCGAGGGGCGCTTCCTGCTGCAGGGTGACCTGATCGACGTCGGGCTGCCGTCGCCGGCGGCAGTCGGATTCTGTGTGGGACCGGGGTCCGGGGACCCGGGACACGACGACGGCGAGTCGACCTGCGAGGAGGTCGAGGAGCGCACCGAGCCCGGAGCGTTCGAGCTCGAGGTGGCGGATCCGGCGACGGTTGGGGGAGCCTGGGCCGTTCGGGCGTGGGCTGCGGGTGAGGACGGTCGGGTGTACGGCGAGACGATCGTGGTGCGGGAGGAGGAGACGGAGTGGCCGCAGGTGAGCCTTCCGGAGGAGCCGGATCATGTGGGTGACCTGTCACAGACAAGCGTCGTGCTCCACGGCGTGATCGACACGACCGGCGATGCAGCGCTCACGGAGCACGGGTTCTGCGTCAGCGCCACGCGGACCAGCCCGGATGCCACTGACGAATGCGTGGAGCTGGGGCCGCGATCGAGCGCGGGAGCCTTCAGCGCCGAACTGTCCTCCCTGACGCCGGGACAGACGTATCATGTGCGGGCCTTTGCCGAGAACGCGGTGGGCCGAGTGTGGAGCGCTTCGCGTTCGTGGCGGCAGTGGCTGACGCCGGCGGTGCGTCTTGGCGAAGACGAGTTCGCGTCGGTGTCCGAGACCTCCGTGACCGTGAGAATCGTCGTGGACGAGGTGGGCCATCCTGCCATCTCGGATCACGGGGTGTGCCACACGGACAACGAGTCGCACCGACCTCCCGAACGCGGTCCGTTCGCCACCTGTTCGAGCCTCGGGCCCCTGGACCAGTCGGGGGAACGACAGCAGACGATCACGGGCCTGACCGCAGGACGGACCTACCATGTCCGTGCCTACGCCACGAACGTGACGGGAACGGTCTACAGCGAGGAGCGCAGCGTGACCACGCTTCGGCTTCCGGTCGTGGAAACCGAGCCGGCCACGGAGCGGGGGGTGGGTCAGGCACGTCTTCACGGAAGGGTGTCCGAGCCTGGGAACCCTGCGGCGATAACGGCGCATGGGTTCTGCGTCAGCGCGACCGCGTCGAACCCCTCCCTGACCAACGCGGACTGCCTGCCGGACATCGGCGCCAATGGGGGAGCTGATGCCTTCGCGTTCGATCAGTTGCGAACCGGTCTCATCCCGGGAAGCACCTACCATGTTCGTGCCTTTGCCACGAACGAGCTCGGGACCGGCTACGGCACGGTCCGGACCGTTCAGACACTGCGTCACGCGGAAGTGGCGACCCAGTCGAACGTGACGCGCACGGCTTCTGGCGTCATCGTCCGCGGATTGGTCAACGATCCGGGGGTCGATCCGCCGGCGACCTACGGGTTCTGCTACGGCGAGGCAGCGGAGCCCACCGAACCGTGCGAGACGGTGGGAAGCACCTCGAATCTCTTCCATTCGTTCCAGGCGACCATCGAGGTGCCGCAGGACGCCGAGTGGTTCGTTCGCGCCTTTGCGGAGAACTCCACGGGGGTGAGGCAGTATGGCGAGAGCGTTGCGGTGGGGGCCTGTGAGGCCACGGATCGGCCGGATGGGATGGACCGCAATTGCGATGGCATCGACGGGGATCGCGACCAGGCGATCTTCGTGCGGTCCGGTGCGGGCAACTCGTCCAGCTGCGGGCTCACGCCGGCGACGGCGTGCGGGAGTGTGAGCCACGCGGTACAGCGGGCCGCAGCGACAGGTCGGACGCAGGTGCTCGTTGCCAGCGGGGACTACACGGACCCGAACCGCATCAACCTTTTCGGCAACGTGGGCATTTTCGGCGGCTATGGGGTCGACTTCACCACGCGGGACATGAGTCCGGAGGGCAGACCGGTGGTGGACGTGCAGAATTCCCTTGCTGTTCGAGGGGTAAACGACCTGGGCGATCTGACCATTGATCGCATGGTCATCCGGGCTCGGGAGGGGGTGACCACCGAGGGTGAACGGGAGCGTTCCTCCATCGGCATGCTGCTGCATGATGTCGGGACGGGCGTTTCGATCGTGCACACGGAGATCCGTGCGCTTGACGGTGCAGTCGGCCAGGCGGGAGCCGCGGGTACGAGCGGGAGTTCGGGTTTTGCCGGAGGGAACGCATCGGGCAGGTCGGGTGCGAGTGGTGCGTCGAGCTTCTCGGTGGGGGGGGGCGGGTGGCGCGGGGGG
>REDH01000145.1 GCA_007693585.1 Deltaproteobacteria bacterium | reverse complement strand
TCACCGTCGGGATGCCCAGCGTCTCGACGAAGGCGGCGGGCTTGTTCACGCGGGGGATCTCGAGGCCACCGGTGGAGCTGTCGCTGAAGGCGAGGTTCAGGGTGCCCACCAGCGAGCCCGGCTTGTAGGACATCCCCGTGAGCTGGTCGAAGCTGTAGATGGCCACGGGCTCGAGGATCTTCGTGCTGAAGAACCCCTGCTTGTAGCCGAAGACGAGGGCGCGCTGGTCGGTGACCGCGAAGATGCCGAACGGGCTGGGCAGCAGGGCGGCGTGGGAGCCCTCGGGGGCGTGATGGCGGCCGGAGGCGTTCTGCATGGCGCTCTGGATGGCTTCCCCAGCGCGCTCCTGGGCGAGGGAGCCCCCACGGGCGTGGGCCATGCCGCCGGCGATCCGGGCCGAGGCCGAGCCGGCGCTCTGGAAGTAGGTGGCGGCCCGCAGGGTCTC
This sequence comes from Deltaproteobacteria bacterium, assembly GCA_007693585.1. GTDB lineage: Bacteria > Myxococcota_A > Bradymonadia > REDH01 > REDH01 > REDH01. Next base: position 5,953 of record REDH01000145.1, on the reverse strand, counting down.
ACCGGGGAGGAGATCCTGGCTTCGCTCCTTCATCACACGCTTGAACCACTTGGACATGGGGGGCTCCCTTTCGAGGGGGGGATGATCCGGATACGGCCGGGGAGGAAACCCCGGCCCATGGAGGGCGCGACTGCGCTGGACAGTGGCGAAACGGAGAAGTGGGCCCGGGACAGGACCGGTCCGGTGTCGGCCTTCGGACGGGATGCGTCAGTCGAGGCGTTCCACCTCGAGGGTGAACGCGCCGGAGCCGACGCTTGCGGCGGTGCCGCCCGCGACGGCGAAGAAGACGTTGGCGGACTGGCTGAACGACGGGTTCATGAGGACAATCTCCTCGGTCTCGCCGGGGTTGGGCCCTTCGAAGAGGGAGGGGCTGGACGCCTCGCAGGGGACCGGGGGGACCCGAGGGGGAACGATGAAGCTCTCCTCGGGCATGCGCATGCCGTAGAGGGCGAGGGTGCCGGTGGCCTCCGGGGTGAGCCGGATGGCGACGCTCGCGCGCGGGGGGAGCGGGTCGGCGAGGGCATAGAAGAGCTGGTCACCGTCGAAGTAGCCGTTCCAGGTGGCGGGGAAGCAGGCGACGTCGCTTCGGGAGGCGAAGTCGAGGTTCACGCAGGCGCCGTCGTTGATGTTGGCCGACGCGGTGGTGACGGCGCCGGGTGCGGAGGGGAGGGCGAGGGTGGTGACCTCGGAGGGCCAGGCGGAGAAGGTCTCTCCGGGCAGGGACTCCGGGCAGTGCGCATCGGCGGTCTCCATCCGCACGGCGTAGTCGAAGGCGGCGTCCGTGACGCCGGCCGGGCCGGCGGCGGCGAAGAGGACGCGGAAGGTGTTCGCCGAGGGGTTGCGGAACTGGATGCGGGAGACCTCGCCCGGGTTGGGCGGGCCGAACCCGTAGGAAGCTTCGCAGTTGGCGTTGGAGACGAAGGGCGGAAGCTGGGGCCAGCGCGCGTCGCCCATCAGGAACCCGTAGAGGTTCACATCGGCGCCGTCTCGCGGGCGGACCTCGATGTCCACGACGCTGTTGGGCGGCACCGGGTCGGTGAGCTCGAAGAAGAGGTGGTGCCCCTCGAAGCGGTCGTTGCGGGTGGCGGGGAAGCAGGCGACGTCGCTTCGGGAGGCGAAGTCGAGGTTCACGCAGCTTCCGTCACCGAGGCTCGCGGACCCCTGAGCCTGTCCGTCGATCAGGGTGATGCGCTCCACGCTCTCGGGGAGGGTGTCGTCGACCGGATCGGCGTCGAGGGACTCGGGGCAGTGGGTGACGGCCACTGTCTCGCGCACCTCCCAGGTGAACCCGCCCGAGGTGCCCGTGGCCGCGTCCCCCGCGACGGCGAAGAAGATGTTGTAGAGGTTGGTGTCGGTGGGATTCTGGAACCGCAGCACCTCGCTCTCGCCGGGGTTGGGGCCGGCGAGACCGTAGGAGGCCCGGCACAGGGTGTTGGCGACGTTCGGCGGCACGCGGAACTCGGTGCTGCCGAGCTGGAAGCCGTAGGTGCTGACCACGACACCGGGTTCGGGGGTGACCGTGATCACGACCTCGCTGCGCGGGGGGATCGGCCGGTCCAGCGCGTAGAAGAGGTGGTTGCCCTCGAAGTGGTCGTTGCGGGTGGCGGGGAAGCAGGCGACGTCGCTTCGGGAGGCGAAGTCGAGGTTCATGCAGCGACCGTCCGCGAGGTCTCCGCTGCCCGTGGCGACGCCTCCCTCGGGCAGATCCACGAGCTGCACGAAGCCGGGCCAGGTGCCGTAGTTGGAGCCCGGGAGCGACTCCGGGCAGTGGGGCGGAGGGGGCAGCTCGACCTGCACCTCGACCGTATATCCGCCCTGCAGGATCTCCCCCGCGATGCCCGCCACGCCGATGAAGTAGCCGTAGGCGTTGCTCGTGGGGTTCAGGAACCGGATCTGCTCCGGCTCGCCCGGGTTCGTCGGCCGCGTCAGCGCCGCGCGCGGGTACGACGCCTCGCAGTTCACCACGCTCGGCACGAACGGCGGCACCAGGAAGCGGTCCACTCCCGTCCGCCAACCGTAGAGCGAGACGTCCACATCCTCGTCCGGGAAGACCGTCACGGTCACGTTGCTCCCCGCCGGGGGAGGCGGATCCAGCGCGAAGAACTGATGCCGGCCGTCGAAGTACTCCCGCTGGACGATCGGGAAGCACGCCACCGACGAACGCGCCGCCCAGTCGAGGGTGCACTGCAGCTCGCCCTCCGTGAGATCGCCCCGTGCGATGCCGACGTTCGTGTCCGGATCGACCGCGATGCGCGCCACGTTCGACGGCCAGTCGGTCAGGTTGCTCACCGCCGCGTAGTCCTCCGGCGTGCAGTCGTCGGTGGACGTGCTCACGAGCTCCACCGTCACCGTGTAGCCGCCCTCGCCCCCCTGCACGTCATCCCCCGCCACGGCGAAGAAGATGTTGTAGGGGTTCGTCGTGGCCACGAACGAGATGGACTCCGAACGCCCCGGCGCGCGGCCCGGATGCTGAAGGCTCGACTCGCACCCCTGAAGCGCGAAGCGCGGCGGAATCTCGAAGCTCGTGGTGCCCTGACGCGCCCCGTAGAGGCTGATCGCCACATCCGGATCCGGCGTCACCGTCACCGTGAGCACGCTGTTGGCCGGTATCGGCGCGTCCAGCGCATGGAAGACATGGTGGCCCGCGAAGTTGTCCACCTGCGTGGTCGGCGCACAGAACGCCCGGTTGAGAAACTCCAGCGCGCACGCCGGCGCGCCATCCTCGAGACGCCCCGTGGCGGACCACGTCCCGTCCGCGCCGAGCGCGACCCGGCGCACGTGGTCGCCCCAGCCCGCCGGCGCCGGAAGCTCGTCGTAGCAACGCTCCTCGCCGGCGAGCGGCGTGACCTCGACGTCCAGCCGGAAGTCCCCGTCCGGCTGGAACCGCCCACGGCTCGAGACCCCGATGTACAGGTTGCGCTGCTGGCCGGCGTAGGTCCGGAACGTCACCGAGGACGCCTCGTTCGGCGAGCCGAACGTCACGGGCTGATGGCAGTAGCGCGCCCGCGCGATCGTCGGCGGCGCGTCGAACCGATCCGCCTCGAGCTGCAGCACGTACAGGTTCGCCTCCCCGCCGCTCGTCGTCGGCGTGACCGTCACCGTGATCTCGCTCCACTCGTCCACAGGAGCATCGAGCACCACGCCCACATGACCCGCACTGTAGAACTCGTCCGTGTTCGGGTTGGACCAGCACGCCACCGCGGGCTCCCGCGCCCACTCCACCGAGGGCAGCGGCGCCGCGCCGGAGAACGTCCCCTCGAATGACGCCCGCCCGTTCTCGTCCAGGCTGATCCGGAACACGTCCGCCGGCCAGTCGCTCGGCCCGGGATCCGTCACGCTCGGCTCGGTGGGGCCGGGCTCGGTGGGGCCGGGCTCGGTGGGGCCGGGCTCGGTCGGGCCGGGCTCGGTCGGGCCGACCTGGCTGGTTCCCGGCGTGACGGACGAGCCGCGGGTCGTCTCGTCCCCCGACCCGGGAGAGGCCGATCCGCCCGATGTGCCCCCGGGCTCGCTGCTCGGTGAGGTCGATGACGCGCTCTCGGGGGACAGTCCGTCGTCGCCGGCACCATCGCAGCCGGTCGCGGCGAACGACAGCGCGAGGGAACACAGGGCGCACAGGAACGACGAACGGCGCAGGCCGCGGATGGGGACGAACATGGACACTCCCTCGATCGGTGGGGGAACACGTCGGGAGAGGCGGTCTTCCGGGGCAGGGCGGGGTGCAGACGCATCCCTCCGGCCCTCGGGAAGCCACGCAGCTCTGGGGTGGAGGCGCCATCAAGCGCAGAACCGTTGCGACAGGCAAGGAAAAAACCGTGCACACCGTCCGGTTTTTTTGCTCGCTACCGCGTTGGCGCCCCGTGGACCGGATCCCCCGCAGTCGGTCCGGCCCCCGGACGCTCGTGGGTCACGCCCCCGATCGGCCCTGCCGCTGTCGGCGCTCCCGCGATCACCCGGGCGGCCGCCGTGGCCGCTCCGTCCCCGTGCGCCCTCCACCACGCTTCCGCCTGCCCGTCGGTCCACGGCTCCACCTGCGTCAGCGCGTCGAGTCGGTCCCGGACCTCCTCCGCGCTCCCGGGACGCTCCAGCGGATCCTTCGCCAGAAGCGCGAGGACAAGGGCGTCCAGATCCTCGGGGATGCCACCTCCCACGTGCGCCGACAGGCGCTCCGGGGACTCGTTGGCGTGCGCGTAGAGCTGCGACATCGGCGTGGGGCGCTCGAACACCGCCCGCCCCGCCAGCATCCACCACAACAGACAGCCCACGGCATAGAGATCCGCGGCCACCCCCACCTCCCGACCCAGCGCCGCCTCCGGCGCCATGTACGCAGGCGTCCCCCGCGGGCGGTTGTCCTGCGTCAGCCGGTCCACCTCCTCGCCCCCGAGCTGACGCGCCAGACCGAAATCCAGCACCTTCACGAAGTCGTCCACCAGCCCGTACCGGCACACGAAGACGTTCGCCGGCTTGATGTCGCGGTGCACCAGACCGCGCCGGTGCGCCTCCGCCAGCGAGTCCAGGAGCTGCCGCGTGAAATGCACCGCCCGCGCCACCGGCACCGGCCCGTAACGCTCCACCAGCCGGTGCAGGTCCATCCCGTCCAGCAACTCCATCACGTAGTAGAAACGCCCGTCCTCAGACACCCCGAAGTCGAACACCTCGATCGTGTGCGGTGACCGCAACGTCGCCGTCAACGCCGCCTCCTGCTCGAACCGACGCACGTCATCCTCGTCCCCGTCCACAGAGGTCCGCTCCGAGGAACCGATGAACTTGATCGCCGCCGGCCGCGCCAGCCGCGCATGCCGAGCCTCCCACACCTCCCCCATCCCCCCACGCCCCAGTCGCCGCACCAGCCGGTAGTTCCCGAGCTGCTCCGCGCGCTGCACGTCCAGCCCCAGCCGGTACACGAACCGCGCCCCCGCATAGCCGATCACCGCCGCCGCCATCGGCGAGAGCGCATAGCCCACCAGCTCCCCCGCCGTCAGCGTCAGATCCGTCACCCGCGCCACCCACATCGTCCCCAGCGGGGCCGAGAGCGCGCCGAGAACCAACGCCACCACCGTCTCCCGCGGACGCGTCGGGACCAGCAGCGGAAATGCCACCAGCAGCACGCTCGTCCACGTCGCGTCCCCCGGTACCCCGTACTCGAGGTACCGCGTGCGAGCCACCGCGAACGAAAAGATCCCGCAGTACGCCACCAGCCCCCCCAACGAGAGCCGCAGCACCGTCTGCGTCGACAGACGCCGCGCGCTCGCCACCCCCGCCAGAAACAGCGACACAAGCACCGTCGCCCCCATCGACGGCACAAGGCCCACCGGCAGCACCCCCGCAGGCACCATCGCCAGCACCACCAGCCCGAGCCCCGCCAGCAAGAGTCCCAGCGATCGAATCCGACGACGGGCCTGCCCCATCAGCCGCGCCGGAAGCTGCCCCGATGACGACGACCGGTCCCCACCCGCCATCCCGAAGACCACCGCCTCCCGCAACGCGGACACCCGCTCGCGGACCGAAGCGCTCACTGAAGCGTCCTGCACAGCCTCCCCGGGGAACATCGAATCCTCGAAACCGTGGCGCATCCTGCCGAAACCCGGTACGTCATCCGCGACACGTTCACGTCCACGCCCCCCCTCGCGCAGCGCATGACACCGCACCTCTCCCTACGAATGCCCGCCACGCCCGCAAGGTGCCCCCGGAGGAACGTCTCGCAGCGAAACACCCTCTGCCGGACCGACCCCCACAGCCCCTCCGTCGTCGCCCGAACGCTCGCCCCGCCCCTCACGACGAGCCTCGCCCTCGCCGCCCTCGCCCTCGCCGTCGTCGCCCAACCGGCGCTCGCGGAGCAGGCACACGAAGCGCCCGCCACGCTCCAACCCGCCGCCGAAGCGGCCGCCGTCCCCGCCGCCCGCGCCCCCCCCCCCGCCCCCACCGGCCCCCCCCCCCCCTGGGCGCGCCCGGCCGG
>REDH01000059.1 GCA_007693585.1 Deltaproteobacteria bacterium | reverse complement strand
GTTCGCCAGTCGGTTCGCCGGTCGGCTCCCCGGTCGGCTCACCGGTCGGTTCGCCGGTCGGTTCGCCGGTCGGTTCGCCAGTCGGTTCGCCGGTCGGCTCCCCGGTCGGCTCACCGGTCGGTTCGCCAGTCGGTTCGCCGGTCGGTTCGCCGGTCGGTTCGCCAGTCGGCTCCCCGGTCGGCTCACCGGTCGGCTCGCCGCTTGCGAGGCTGGAGCCCGGACCTGATGTTGGAGGCGCGGTCGCGGGCGGGTCCTGTGGACCATCGCTGCCACAGGCCGAGAGTGTGATGAGCGCAAGGCAGATCGCGGCGATCGCCGCTCCCCTGGCGGGTAATGCCAGCGCTGTTCGATGGATGCGACTTCTCATGATTCCTCCTGTTGCGTGGATGCTTCAGCCGGTTCCCGGGTGGCAGGGGAGAACCCCCTTTGACCACGCCGGCTTGCACTGCGTGCTCGGTTCGAACCCGAATTGACGTCAGAGTGACATGCTCCCTGCGCGAAGTCACGCGCCGATTTCGCCGGTGTGCATCTGAAGGTGCTCCCTGCGCCCTCGCGAGGCCTCAGTGCGCAGCAGCAGCGTCTTGCGGTCGATAGGTGGTGCGGTGCACAACGGGACCGCGCTTCGCACGGGGGCGCGCGTCGGGAAGTGCATGACGATGGAGTCCGCGTGAGCCCATTCCTCGCCCTGTTCTGGATGCCTGCGCTGGCAGCAGGTGTCGTGGCCATCCTCGTCACGGTGGCCGTCGAGCGGCTCGGCGGGCGGCGGGGCGGGCTGCTCGGCACCCTGCCGACGACGATCGTTCCGGCGGCGCTGGGATTCTGGGCGGGGAGCGCCGACGGGGCGGACTTTCGGGACGCCCTGTTCGCGGTTCCTCCCGGGATGATGCTCAACGCGATCTTCCTGTGGTGCTGGCGCGGGCTTCCGCCGCGGCTGCCCCCCTGTTCCCTCGGCGTGCGTCTGGGGATGATGGTGGCGCTGTCCCTCGGGCTGTGGACCGTACTGGCGCTGCTGCTGGTGGCGGGCATGGGGGCGTGGCGCGCCTCGGGGGGCAGCATGGCGCTGGTGGGCTGGGGGTTCTTCGCGGTGGCGGTGGTGCTCGGCGTGGCGGTTTGTCTGCAGGAGCGCCCGGCCCCGGCCGGTTCACGCCGGGTGGGCCCGCTGACGCTGCTCAGCCGCGGGGTGCTGGCGGCGGTGGCGGTCGGTCTGGCGGTGGCGCTGGCGGCGACGACCGGGCCGCTCATCGCGGGCGTGATGTCCATCTTTCCGGCGATTTTCGTGACCACGATGGTGGCGCTGTGGTGGTCGCAGGGGGAGGCGGTGCCGGCGGGTGCGGTGGGCCCCATGATGCTCGGGTCGACGAGCGTCTCCGCGTTCGCGCTGGGGGCGGCGGAGCTGATGCCGTGGCTCGGCCCGGCCGCGGGAGCGGCCGCCGCGTGGCTGGGCGCGGCGGTGGCGGTGACACTCCCGGCGTGGGCGTTCCTGGGCTGGGTCGGCGGTCGCGCGCGACGGGGCTAGCGCCGACGGCGCAGGACGATGAGCCCGGCGAGGATGAGGAAGGCGGGCCAGGCCGGTGCGCGGCCGGGCGCCGTGCTGCAGCCGCCGGAGCTGCTGCCGCTCGGCGCGCCTTCCCCGACGCTGGCGGGCTCGACGGTGATGACGGCCGAGCCGGTGGCGGTGGCACCGCGGTCATCCTCCACGGTGAGGTGGACGGTGTAGCTGCCGGGATCCTGCCAGGTGTGGGTGACGGTCTCCCCGCTCGCGGAGGTCCCGTCCCCGAGTCGCCAGGAGAAGGAGACGAGCTCGCCGTCGGGATCGGAGGAGAGGCTGCCGTCGAGGGTGACCTCCTGTCCGGCGAGGACGGTGCGATCCCCGCCGGCGTGGGCGAGGGGGAGGGCGTTGATGTCGGCGCGCAGGCTGTCGGTGGCGGTGCGGCCGAGATCGTCGCGGACGGTGAGGGTGACGGTGTAGAGGCCGCCCTCGTCCCAGGTGTGCCGTGCGGAGAGGCCCTCGGCGGTGTTGCCGTCGCCGAAGTCCCACGCGAAGGTGGCGGCGAGGGGGTCGCGCACGGTGGAGGCGGCTGCGGAGAAGGTGAGGGCGGTGCCGGCGTTGGCGGCGAGGTCGTCGCCCGCTTGGGCCACGGGTGCCGGGCCTGGGTCGGTGGCGCCGGGATCGGACGGATCGGTGGCGCCGGGATCGGACGGGTCGGTGGCGCCGGGATCGGACGGGTCGGTGGCGCCTGGAACGGACGGATCAGGCTGGCTGGGGCCGGGTTCATCGAAGGCGGTCACGGTGACGGTGGTGAGGTCGCGGGCGGTGCCGCCGTTGTCGTCGGTGACCGTGAGCCGGACGACGAAGAGGCCGGCGGTGCTCCATGCGTGCTCGACGGTCTCTCCGGAGGCGGTGTTTCCGTCGCCGAGGTCCCAGGTCCAGTCGACGAGTTCTCCGTCGAGGGCGCGCGAGCCGCTGCCGTCGAGGGTGATGGTCGCGCCGATCTCGACCACGTGGGAGGGTCCGGCGTCGGCGAGGGGAGCACGGGAGATGGGTCCGGGCTGGCCGGCCTGGCCGACCTGGACGGCGATGAGGGTGAAGGCGGTGGCGCCGGCGTCGTCGGTGACGGTGAGGCGCACGAGCCAGGTGCCGGCCTCGCTCCAGGCGTGGGATGCGGTGGTGCCGGAGGCGGTGGAGCCGTCGCCGAAGTTCCAGTGCCACTGCACGATGTCCCCGTTGGGCGAGGTGGAACCGGAGCCATCGAACGCGACGGTCTCGCCGACGTCGACGCGGCGATCGCTGCCGCCGTCTGCGACGGGAGGCAGGAGGGGGGCGGGGTCATCGCCGCCGGGGGCGCGGACGTTCGCGACGACGAAGTCGGTGTCCATGAGGCCGTTTCCGTCGGTGACGGTGAGGCGCACGAGCCATCCGCCGGCAGCGGTGTAGGTGTGGCTGGCGGTGAGGCCGGTGGCGGAGTTGCCGTCGCCGAAGTCCCATCGGTAGGTGAGGTCTTCGTCGTCCCCGGCGGTGGAGGCGCTGGCGTCGAAGGCGAGGCTGCCGCCGAGGGTGGTGGCGTAGGGTCCGCCGGCGCGGGCGGTTGGTCCGGCGGCGGGCGAGGACTCGGCCGGCGCGATCTGGGCGACGGCGAAGTCGCTGTCGGTCTCGCCGTCGTTGTCGGTGACGGTCAGGCGGACGAGGAAGCTGCCGGGGGCATCCCAGGTGTGGGTCACGGTCTCGCCGGAGCCGGTGTTTCCGTCGCCGAAGTCCCAGGTCCAGGAGGCGATGTCGTTGTCACCGGGCAGGGAGTCGGAGGCGTCGAGGGCGACGGGGCTGCCGGCCGTGCCGAGGATGGGGAGGGAGATCCGCGCCGTGGGCGGGATGGCCGGGTCGGGTCCGGGGTCGGTGCCCCCGCCGCCGATGACGGCGAAGATGGAGGCGCTTCCCGTCGCGCCGCGGTTGTCGGTGACGGTGAGGGTGACCTCGAAGACGCCGGCGCGGGCGAAGCTGTGGGTGACGCTGAGTCCGGAGGCGCCTGGTGAGCCGTCGCCGAAGCTCCAGTCATAGGCGACGATGGTGCCGTCGGGGTCGGAGGACGCCGAGCCGTCGAAGGTGAGGGTCTCGCCGATGGCGGCGAACCGGTCGTTGCCCAGGCGGGCGATGGGGGGGAGGTTGTCGGCGATCTCGACCTCGAAGGCGGTGGAGTGGGTCTCGCCGCGGTCGTCCTCGACGGTCAGGGTGGCGGTGCGGGTGCCGAGGGTGGGGAATGTGCGGGTGGTGACGGCGGCGTCGGTGGTGTCGCCGTCGCCGAAGTCCCAGGTGTGGCGGACGATGGTGCCATCGGGGTCGTAGCTGGCGCGGCCGTCGAAGGTCAGCTCGGTGTCCGGGAGCACGAGGAGGCCGGGGGTGACGGTGCCGACGGCGACGGGGGCCACGTTCTCGCGCCATTCGTAGGCGCCGATGTCCGTGCGGGCCGTTCCGTCCAGGTTGCCATCGTAGGGGCGCTCGGCGCCGTCCCGATCGCGGGTGGGAGCCAGCAGCGCGCTGCCGGCGTCGATGAGCGGCGAGGAGGGTTCGACCCGGTAGTTGGTGCCATCCACGCCCGGGAGGGACCACTCGATCTCGTCGATGCGCCCGCTGGTGGCGATCCCGCACTCGGTCCACGTCGCACGGTTGTAGGTGGTGGTGAAGGAGTCCGAGAGGATCGGTCCGCTCCAGGTCTGGTGGGTACCCGTGCCCGGATGGCTGATCACCTGCTCTCGGGCGGTGCCGTGCTCCTCGGTTCGGCGGGTGAGCCGGCTGTTGCAGTAGTTGTAGCGGTTGGTGAGGGTCACACGGACCCGCGAGCGGTGGGCGAGGGGCCGGGTATCGCTGCGCAGGGCGTTGTTCGAGGAGGTGGACCAGTTGGGCGTCTCGGACTCGGTGGCGTAGCCGATCCCCTCGCGGTAGAGCGGGTTGACGGAGAGGCTGCCGACGCCCTCGGAGAGGCCGCTGTAGTTGGTGCCGTTGCCCCAGACGTTGTTGTGGTCGACGGCGGGCGAGGCGCCGCTGCCCTGCCGGCGGATCCCCGCGGTCCCGTGGCGGGTCACGCTGTTGTTCCGGATGATGAAGTCGCCGGCGCTGGTGACGACGGTCACATCAATGCCCACGCCGTCCGTGGTGCGGTCAGCGAGGTCACGAACGTTCAGGTCGATCGTGTTGTTGACGATCTCGATCCGCGCTTCCGGCCCCTGGGCGACCCGCACCCCGATCAGGGTGTTGCCGGCCACCACGCTGTTGCGCAGATCGAGGGAGGCGCCGGACTCGAGGTCGATGCCCACGCCCGTCCCCATGACGTCGGAGCGCGCGATCGTGGCGGACACCCGCGGGGGAAGGTGGACCCCCACCCCCTCGCGATCGCCGTGCACGACGCGGACCTCGTCGAGGGTCACCTCGATCGGATCCCCGGCCTCGGCCACGTGGATGCCGTCGACGAAGCCGCGCACTTCGGAGCGCATCAGCGTCAGCGCACCATCCCCCTCCCAGCGGATCGCCGTCTCGTTGTCGCGCAACACGAGGTCCTCGAGGGTCAGCGCGCTCGACTGGCGCGCCCACAGACCGTACCGCGCCTGCCGCACCTCCACGTGACGGAGCACCGACGGCTGCGCCTGCGGTGCGACAATGATCCCCACCCACCGATTCCGGGTCGACGCCGTCGACCGGAACAGCACGGGCTCCTCGGCGGTGCCCTCGGCGAGCAGTCGGCCCTGCACGATGAGCTCCACCCGCGCCGAGTCCGATCCGCTCTCGAGCTCGTCGCTGGTCGCCACCCGGATCTCCGTGCCCGGCTCGATGGTCAGCGTGGCATGGGAGGCCACCGTGACGTCCCCGGTGAGGGTGTAGGGGCCATCCGCCGCGCGCCAGATCGTGTCGGCGTTGAGCGTGCCCCGCACCGTCTGCTGGGCGTGGGCCGCCGCCGGAAGAAGAAGGATGGCCGCGAGGAGCAGCACCCCCGATCGCCAGTTCCCGAACGTGTCGCGCATCATGATGTCCCCCGGTGTTCTTCGCTCCCCGTGGTTCAGGGGGAGGAATTCGGTCAAGTGTGGAGTGCGAAAACGGAACGCGCCGGCCGTAGCCGAGCGGACGGGCGGGTGCAACCGGAAATCCTCGCGGCGGACGAGGCGTCCCTGAGCTCCCGTCGCGGAACGGCTCCGGGTTCGGGGATCGCGCGAGTGCTGGCCCGGCGCGAAGACTGCGCGCGACCTGTTCCGGTCCCGTCATGGCCCCCTTGGGCTGTACCGATGTGGCACAACCCGTCCCGATTGGCGCAATGGGATGTTGTCGTCCGTACGCGCCGGGTGCATCTTCCAGCGACGTCGTTGCTCTCCATCTGGATCGGAAGCCCATGCTTGCCTTCATGACCACCGCGCGCTGTCGTGCCGTCCCACTTGCCCTCGCCCTCGCCGTGGTCGCCGTTTCCGGGAGTGCGGGATGCTCCGGCGGAGATGTGGATCGCGGGTCCACGGCCCCAACGGACTCCGGAGTCCGCAGCTCCGGGAACATGTCCGGCGGTTCGGATGTCGCGGGGTCTGGCGAGAGTGCGGAGGATGCGACGCGCACTGGGCCGTCGTCCGTCGATGCGACCGGCGGCGAGGATACCGATGCGGATCCCGGGGACACGAGCGTGCCGGATGCCACGGGCACGGAGCCGCTGAACGCGTGCGGCGGAACGCAGCTGCTTGTCCACGCGGGGCGAGAGGCATCGCCGGGCGAGTCCTGTGGACCCTGTGAGGACGGCGAACTGGTCTGCGGAGGTCCTGATCTGCTGGAGTGCGACGGCGCCGGGGACCTGAACACGTGCGGAGGATGCGCTCCGCTGGACGAGGAGCCTGGAGATCCCTGCGGGCCGTGCGCGGCGTGGTTCTGCGACGGGGTGGACGAGGTCACGTGCGAACCCGCGCTGCTCGGTCCCGAGTGCGAGGACATCTCGGGCGAGTGCGAGGCGCTGCGCTGCGCCTCGATCGGTCGGCGGTGCATCGAGGAGGAGCCGCCGCTGGAGGCGCGGTGCGGCGACTGCTTTCCCACCCTCGAGGAGTCCGGAGAGCGGTGCCTGCTTCCCTTGCGTCCCCCGCCGGATCTGCGGGCGACGGAGGGGGCGCACGCGGACCGCGTGGAGCTGACCTGGGGTTCGGTGAGGGACGCCACGGGCTGGGCGATCTACCGCGGCGAGGAGCGGGTGGCCGAGCTCGAGGAAGCAGAGCCGCGACAGTGGGCGGACGAGGGGGCTCCGGCGGGGACGTTCGCCGGCGCGCTCGGGGTATCCGTGGAGGCCACGTCGGTCCTCGCGCGGGTGAGCCTGACGGCACCGGAGACGGTCGCGGGAGCCCCGGTCACGTATCGTGTGCGGGCCCTCGAGGGGGAGCGCGAGGGGCCTGTGTCCGAGGAGGCCACCGGCTACCGGTCCGCGCCGACCTTCGCGCGCTTCGAGCGGTGGTCGGGACAGTCCTGGGTGTCGACCGGGCCGTCGTTCACCGCCAGCGCACCCGCCCCGCGGATCACCCTCGGGGACGCGTCGGCCTCCACCGATCGGGAAGACGCCGTCGCGCTCACGCTGGCCGGTGCGGAGATCGAGGACGGCGAACCGGCCGAGGTGCGGGTGCGCGCCGTGGCCCGGATCGGGCCGGACCACGTCGCCCCCGGCCCCGAGCGAACGGTGTCGGTGCGCAGGCCGGCGGGCTCGCTGCTGCTGTCCTGGGAGCGGTCCGTCCCGCCGGACGATCCGTTCCTTCCGCTGGGCCTGTCCGGCACAGCCGTCGAGGACACCTCGGCTCCGGCGGACGGCAGTCCGCGTCGCTATCGCGCGTGCGGGACCTCCCCCGGCGCGGCGACGGCCTGCTCGGCGCCCGTGGAGGGTCGCCGGCAGTCCACGGACCCCCGCGTGGCGCTGGCCGGAGAACCGGACGTCGGCGTGCGGTCGCTGACGGCGATGGTCGAGCTGACGGAGCCCGGGCGACCTCGCGCCGAGCGACTCGGCCTGTGCGCTGCGGTCGAGGGCGAGGACGAGCCGCGCTGCCGCACGTTTCCGACGAGTACGGACACGATGCAGATCGAGATCGGGATCGAGGACCTCCCTCCGGGAGGCCTGGTCGCGCTGACCCCGTTCGCCGAGCGCTCGGACCGACGCTTCTCGGGGCCCACCACGACGGTTCGCATGCGGCCCGACGGGGCCGGCCTCTTCGTCGCCAACGCGACCAGCACCCACGTTCTCCTCGTGTGGAGCCCCGTCGCCGGCGCCGCACGCTACCGGATCCTGCGCGATGGCGTGCCCGTGGCCACCGTCTCCGCGCCCAACACGTCGTGGGTGGACAGCGGGGTCGAGCGCGGCTCCGTGATCCCGGACAGCCTCGAGCTCACCGCCTCCGACGACCGCACCGACGGAACGGTCGTCGTGGCGTGGAACCTGCCCTCGGCACAGCCCGGTGGACTCTACACCTGGCGGCTGATCCCCCTGAACGCCGACGACGTGCCGGGCGAGCTCACCGAGGACGTCACCGCCATGGTCGAGGCGCCACGGGTCGACGCGTGGCAGCTCGCCATCGATGATGCGGACTGGCTGAACATCGGCGCACGCAACGTCTTCCGCGACTTCTTCCCCGAGAGCGGGCGCATCGAGCCCGGGGAGCTCGCCCGCCTCGAGCCCGAGCGGTTCGATGCGGTGGTCTGGTCGGCCGCCGAAGCGGAAGGGGTGCCCGGCTCCCCGCGCAGCTATCGGCTGCGGGCCCTGATGAACGATGACAGCACGGTCGAGACCGAACCGGCCACGGGCCGCGCGGCCGTGGGACCGCTGACCGTCGCGTGGGAGCGCTCCACCGGACCGGACCTGCCCGAGGACGACGAGGAATGGGTGCGGCTGGAGGACGAGGGAGTCGTGCTCGAGGACACCGACCTGGCCAGCGATCGCGCGCTGCGCTGGTGGCGCGCACGAGTCTCCGCGGCCGGGGCGGCGGACGCCTTCACTCCGGCGGTCGCCGGAAGGCCCGCTGCGCCTCCCCCGCCCCCGGTCACGGGTCTCGTGGCGACCCTGGACACCCGGGACGACGGCGTCCTGCTCGACTGGGCCGTGCAGGACGGCCAGGCCCGCTACGACATCCTGCGCGAGGGCGTGCCCATCGCCACCGACCTGACCGGCCCACCCTTCCTCGATGTCGATGCCCCCGCCTCTCCTGCACCCGGGGCACCGGTCCTCTCCGCCACGCGTCCCGGCGACGGCAACGCCCTCGCCGAGGCCGTGCGCCTCACGTGGACACCCGGCGAGCCCGTCCCCGGTGATCGGGTCGACTACACCGTCATCGCCCGCAACGAGGACGGGCTGGCCGCCCCGGCGTCCGAGCCGGCCACCGGAGCCCGCGGTCCGGCGGCCATCACGGGCTGGGAGGTCTCCCGCACCGACGACCCCAACGACGAACCCGCGTTCGTCCCGCTCGCGGAGGACGACGTCGGCGACGACGGCGACGAGGCGCTCACCTGGCTCGACACGGAGGCGCCCCGACACGACCCGGAGATCGCTCTGAGCGCCGTGGGCGAGCCGGGAGGCGTCCGGCTCGAGTGGGCGGCGGACCCGAACACCGGCGTCCGCGTCGCCCACTACCGCGTGCGGGCGCTCACGGCTTCCGGCGCGGGCGACGCCAGCCCGTCCGCCGAAGGAGGCCGCGCCCTGCCCGACGCCATGACCGTCGAGCTGTTCCGCACCCATTCCGATGGCGACACCCTCCTGTTCGAAGGCACCGCCGAGCCCCTCGACGGTGGCTACGTCGACGGCCTCGCCCGCATCGACGGAGCCCCCGAGTCGTACAGCATTCGCGTCACCCCGCAGGAAGCGCTCACCCGAGATGCCACGGCCACCGCCGCCCGCGCCGCCCATGATCCCGTTGTCCTCCTCGAGGCGGCGCTCCCCACCGGCGACGGCTGGGCGATCGAGGGCTCGATCACCCTCCCCGGCACCCCCGCGCCCGCGCGCGTGCGCCTGTGCTTCGGCAACAACATCGGGCAGTCCAACCCCAACAGCCCCACTTCGGCCTGCTTCCTGTACGACCGGCCCTGGCAGGCGGGCGACGGGTCGTTCGTGCTTCCGGGGGATCCGGACAGGTCGTCCGGGGAGAGCTTCGGTGTGACCCTGCGCCCGGAGGAGGGCAACCTCGTGTACGCCTCCGGCACCTTCACCGTGCCGTGATCCGCGACACACGGATCCCGCTCCGGGCACTTTCGCGGATCCTTTTCGCTCGCCGTTCGTTCTCCCCGGTGTCCGTGCCCCACGGAGCCCCCGACACCCCACCCGGAGAACGACCATGGACACCAACGCCCGGCTCATCCCCGTCCGCCGGATGCTCATCGCCTGCCTCATGATCCTCGTGCCGGTCGCGGCCGGCGCCGCCCACGCGACACCCGACACCTGCGCGTGGCCCGAGAGCTTCCCGATGCTCGCCTCCGCCCCGGGCGCACCGCTGCCCGCCATCCAGGCATCACGGCGGCCTGCGCCGCCACCGTTCTCCGAGGTCATCCGCCGCGTGACCGCCATGCCCGGCGACGCCGACCTGCGGCGACGCGCCAACCTCCGCGGGCTCAACGTCCTCAACGTGCTGTGGGAAGACACCGGCCGCTCCGCCGGCTCCGCCCTGGGCCCCAACATCAGCGACGTGACCCTCCAGGTCTTCGATGGCGGGTCGGGGAATCGCCGCCAGAGCCACCTGCTGCCCGTCCTCCGGTTCCCCAACTTCACCGACCGCACCGCGGACATCCCCCTCGACCACTTCCAGGTGCGGGTGGGCAACCACCGGGGCGGTGGCAGCCTCCGCACGGCGAGCCTGCGCGAGGTGCTCGAGGACATCCGCCCCTTCCTCTCGAACCCCCGCCACATGGACGGCGACGGCCGGCTCCTCGCCGACCGCGACACCCATGTGCTCGTGAGCGCCCAGCACGTCTTCCTGCCCATCCCCGCCCGCGGCGAGGCTTCGTTCTCTCCCGTGATCTTCAACTACCAGTCCGCCCCGGGCAACCCCGCCGTTCTCGTGCTCCTCGTCACCCGCCAGGGCCTGAGCGCCACCGTCGTGGAGAACCGGCGGGGCGAACAGACCCGGCAGGGCCACGGCCAGCAGCTCTTCTTCAACGCCGGCGGAGAGCGCGCGCTGTTCACCGCCGAGCGGCTCTCCACCGTGCAGCAGCGGGTGGACAGCGGCCAGGGCAGCGCCGACGACGTGGACGGCCTGCAGGAAGGCAGCGACGTCCTGCTCCTCGTGCAGATCCCTCTCGTCCACGAGAACCGCGGTCGCCTGCACGGGCTGGGCAGCGGAGCCGGGTCGATGGCGCCCGACGGCGCCGTCCTGGAGATGGCTGCGCCCCGGTCCGCCGCCGGCAGCGACCGCGCGCGCTCCGATGTCGAGCGCGCGGTGCTCGGCCACGGCGAGACCGAGGGCCCGTTCATCGAGATGAACGGCCAGCGCCTGCGCCGGGACGCTCGCTTCCCCATCCGGGTGACCGTCCAGTTCTACCGCGCCACCAGCAACGGCGTGGTCTCCGACGAGGATCTCGAGCAGGTCCGCGCCGAGATCGAGCGTGTCTACGCGCAGGGCGACTGGGTCGGCTCCCTCGTCGTGCCCGACGGTCCGCGGGAACGCCCCACCGACTGGATCCACACGAACCCCGGCGGCGACACCTGGCAGCATCCCCCCTGCACGGGTCCGTGGTGGAACTGCCGGCAGTGAACCGACGCCCGGCACCGGTCAGCGCAGCAGCGCCTCCACCGCGAGCTGTGCCGCCGCGAAACCGAACGTCCCCGTGACCCACACCGCGGTCCCGAACCCGGTCCGGCAGTCCAGGCGCCCGCGCGCCCCGGTCGGCGGTGTGGCGCAGACCGTGCCATCCGGCTGCGGCCACACCGGGCGCTCCGTCGACCACACCGCCGGCACCCCCCACGGCGCGTCGGTCTGCGGCCAGCCGTGCACGCGCCGCAGGGTCCGCCGCACATCGCGCAGCATCCCGTCCCCTCCGGTCGCCTGCAGGTCGCCGGTCCGCACCTGCGCGGGATCCCGGCGCCCTCCCGCACCGCCGGACACCACGACCGGCACCCCCCGCTGCCGCCCCGCCGCCACCAGCCGGCACTTCTCCGCCACGTCGTCGATCGCGTCCACGATCACGTCCGGAAACGCCAGAAACAGCTCCTCCAGCGTGTCCTCGCCGAGGAACTCCTCCAGCTCGCCCACGCGACAGTCCGGCGCGATGGCGCGGATGCGCTCCGCCATCACCGACACCTTCGTCCGCCCCACCGTCGCCGGCATCGCATGCACCTGCCGGTTGGTGTTCGTGATGCACACATCGTCGAGGTCCATCAGCGTGATCCGCCCCACCCCGCACCGCGCGAGCGCCTCCGCGGTCCACGATCCCACGCCGCCCACCCCGACCACCGCCACGTGCGCGCGCCGCAGGCTCTGCAGCCCCTCGACCCCGACCAGCCTCGCTGTTCCCGAAAAAGGCATGCTCCTCCGCTCGCCTGCGCCCGCGCCGCGTCTCCCGCCCGCCCCGCGGACACACCGCCCGGGAGCAGCCCGTGCGGCAGGGCCGCCGCGACGAGGCGTCCAAGGGTGGCGCCGGATCCGCATCGCTGTCAACGTCCCGCTTCACGCCTCGGGAAGGTCCGCCGGCGGAGGTCCCCCATCGGAACGCTTGCGCTCGACCTGCGCGACGGGCCACGATGACGCGGGCGCGGCGGCGACTCCGAAGCGTGGGGATGCCGCCGGCGCCGGGGAACCACGGGAGCGGACGATGCGGGAACACACGGACACGGAGACGATGCACGCCACCAGCGAGGCCGAGCACCTGCGCGCGCTCGTCGCGGAGATGCTGCGGATCGCGCCGGTGCGGCGGCCCCTGAGCGAGGACGAGCGCCGGGTCCACGCGTTCATGGCGAAGGAGCTTCAGGCCCGCGGTCTGCGGACGTGGACGGAGGCGTTCCGGTTCAACGACCACCTGTACGCGAACCTCCTGCTGCACTTCGGGCTCGGCACGGTGGCCACGGCGATCGCGCGGCGGAGCCCGCTCGTGGGGGCGACGCTGCACGGGCTGGTGGCGACAAGCTACCTCATGGACAACACCCGCCGCGGCTATCTGCTGCGGCGCCTGTTCCCGTGGAGGGACGGGCAGAACCAGCTCGCCATCCGGCCGGCCGCCGGCACGCCGCGGCGGCGGGTGGTGCTGGTGGCCCACGCGGACAGCGCATACACGGGCGTGATGTTCCGTCCCGACGTGATCGCGCGGTTCGCCGGCGGGGGCCTCCCCGACGCGCTGAAGTTCCTCGAGCGGGGGACCGGGCTGGCGGTGTTCACCCAGGCGGGGCTGGCGGGGCTGGCGCTGCTGCGCGCCCTGTCGGGGCGGCGGCTGCGCGGCCTCGTCCCGCTCGAGCTGCTGCTGACGGCGCCGGCGGCGATCGCCGCGCTGCTCAATCTGGACGTCGTGCTGCGCAACACCCTCGTCCCCGGCGCCAACGACAACCTGAGCGGGACGGCGGCGCTCGCCATCCTCGCCGAGCGCCTGACCGACCTCCCCGACGACGTGGAGGTCCTGTACGTGATCGCCGGCGCGGAGGAGACCTCCCTCGGCGGATCGGACGCGCTCGCGCGAGATCGGCAGGACGACTGGGACCGCGACCGGACCCTCGTGGTGGGCGTGGACACCCTCGGGGGCGGAGACCTGCGCTACATCGTGACCGAAGGCGAGGTGCTCCCGGCCCATGTCCCGCAGCCGCTGCAGCGCCTGTGCCGCGAAGTCGCGGCCGCGGACCCCCGCTTCGCCGACGCCGCACCGTACGCGCCCCCCGTGGGCGCCACCGATGCCGCCTCCTTTCTCGTCCGCGGCTTCCAGGCGGTGTGCATCTCGCGCATCGACCCCGCCATCGGCGCACCCCGCCATTACCACCTGCCGAGCGATACCCTCGAACACCTCGAGCCGGAGGAATGCATTCGCTCGGTGGACTTCGTCGAGGCGCTCGTCCGCCGATGGCTGGGAACGCCGTGAGCGGCCGAGGTCGGACGAGAGGCGCTCACGGCGTCGATGCACCCAGGCGATGCGGCAGGGAGGCCAGAGCGGACGCCGGCGCGGGACGGGCGTAGTAGAACCCCTGCGCCTCGGTGCACCCCAGCCGAATCAGCTCGACCGCCTCCTCCAGCGTCTCGACCCCCTCGGCGATGCACTCCATGCCGAGGTGATCCGCCATCGCCACGATGGCCTCGACCACCGCACCGGTCCGCCGGGACGGCTCCTCGTGCAGCAGCGCGGACACGAAGGAGCGATCGATCTTGATGCGCTGCACCGGCAGGCGGCTGAGGTACATGAACGACGAGTAGCCCGTCCCGAAGTCGTCGATGGAGATGGTCACCCCGAGCGCGCTCAGCTGACGGAGCCGATCGGCCACCCGGTCCACGTCCTGCATGAGCGCGCTCTCGGTCACCTCCAGCTCGAGACGGTCCGGTGCGAAGCCGGTCTCCTCCAGGATGCCTTGGACCGTCGCCACGAAGTCGTCGCGCATGAACTGCCGAGGAGAAACGTTCACCGCGAGGCGAAGCGGCGCACCGTCCCAGCCTTTCCGGGCCAGGATCTCGCGGCAGGCGCGCCGGAGCACGTGCGCCCCGAGGCGGATGATGATGCCGCTCTCCTCGGCGACCGGGATGAAGCGGCCCGGCGAGATGAACTCTCCGTCCGGCGTGACCCAGCGCGCGAGGGCCTCGACCGCGAGCACACGGCCGTCCTCCAGCGCGACCTGCGGCTGGTAGTGCACCTGGATGTCGCCGTTGTCGACAGCCTCCTGCAGGCGGCTCTCCAGCACGAGGGTCCCGAGATCGTCCTGGTTGTCCGCCTGGTCGAACCAGCCGAAGGCGTCGCCGCCGTTGGCCTTCGCCCGGTACATGGCCGAGTCGGACCGGCGCAGCAGGGTCTGGGCGTCCTCGCCGTGATCGGGGTACAGGCTGATGCCCATCGACGCCGAGACGTAGAGCGTGTGACCGGCCACGACAAAGGGCGCCCTGAGCCGCTGCGCCATGCGCGCGCAGACGATCTCGGCGTCATCTGGCTTCTTGAGCGGGGACGTGATGAGGACGAACTCGTCGCCGCCGGTGCGGGCGAGGGTGTCGATCCGGCGCACGGCGCCCTGCAGCCGACGGGCGACCTGGACGAGCAGGGCGTCGCCCACCGCGTGACCCAGCGTGTCGTTGATGTGCTTGAACCGGTCCAGGTCGATGAAGATGAGGGCGATGCGGTGATCGGACTGGCCCGCATCCTCGACCGCGCGCTCGAGGGCCTCCTCGAAGGCGTACCGGTTGAGGAGCTGGGTGAGCGCATCGTGCCGGGCCCGGTGCTGCAGCTCGTCCCGGAGCAGCTTGCGCTCCCAGGCCATTCCCGCGAGCCGCCGCGCCTCCGTGACCAGGTGTCCGGCGGGCTCGGCGCCGGGCGCGCAGGCGATCAGGAAGCAGCCGGCGGCCTCCTCACCCGCGTTGCCGAAACAGAACGCATGCATCTCGGCCCCCTCGCCCCCGAGGGCGCCGCGCACGTGCGGTCCGAGCAACGCCGGCACCTCGGGACCGAGCTGTGTCCCCACGGGCTCGCACGACTCGGCCTGCCCCTGCCTGTGCTGCAGCGCCCGGTAGAGTTCGGGACGATCGTGGTGAAGCTCTGCCACGGCCTCGTCCGGGAACGCGTCCTCCCCCACCACCTGCACGCCGTCGGCCTCGTCGTGCCAGAGGGCGAGGACCCTGGCGCCGGGAACGCCGGTCTCGACCAGACGGACGAGCGCGGAGAGGATCTCGGGGAGGGGGCGGTCGCCGGCGAGGGTCTGCAGCGCAAGGAAGCGGGAGGCGACCACCGCCTCTTCCCGCTTGCGCGCGGCGATGTCACGGATCACCGCGACGGCGATGGGCTCGCCGTCCAGACCATGGCAGCTCAGCATGACCTCGACCGGCACCGGGGCGCCGGACGGTCCCCGAATGACCCACTCGATGGGAACCGAGCCCGTGGCCGGAGCGGAGCGCACGATCCGACGGGACCAGCGCCGGTGATCCTGCGGGGTGTGCCCGGTCGCGAAGAGCCGCGTCACGGGCATGCCGCGGACGGCGTCGGCCGGGAGACCGAAGAGTCGCTCGGCGCCGCGGTTGAACAGCGTGATGGAACCCTCGGCGTCCAGGGAGAGGATCGCGTCGGGAGCGGCTTCGAGGACAGCGTACAGGCGGCTCTCCTGGGCCTGCCGCTGGCGGGTCACGGCGAGGGCCACCCGGAGCGCGACACCAAGGCGCTTCAGAAGAGGGCGCAACGCCTCGATCACGAGGGTCTCGAAGCCCTCCCCCTGGCGCACCACGTGAATGATCCCGTAGCCCGGAATGGTCGCGGCGAGGTGCGCATTGCCGTCGTGCTCGGCGGTGCGGAGATCCACCTCGGGCTGCTCGTGCACCGCCGCATCCAGCCCGTCCAGCGCCGCCCCCAGCGCACAGGGTTCCTCACCCGTGGACAGGGGCTCCACCGGCCGCACCCCGGCCGTCCAGCGCCAGACACAGGTCCGGCAGTGATGCGTGTCATGCGAAGGGAGCGCGTCCCGGTCGGGAAGCGAGAAGGCCAGACTGCGGCTCCATGTTCCGTCCGTGGACGGGTGGACGCGATGAACCGCAGCGGACCGACACGCGAGGTGGCGCATCAGCGTGGTGGTGAACGCCCGCAGAAGCTCTCGCTCCTCCACGGAGGAGCCGAGGCTCATCGCGAGCTCGAACTGAAGGCTGAGGAGCTGGGTGTGGGTGACGGTCATTCGGCCTCCAGCAGCGTGAGGACGCAGGACTTGTTGTGGAAGTGAAGCATGTCGCCCCCGCTGTGCGCGATCTCGCCGATGGTGAGCGCACCGCCCTGCGCGATGCCCGGCACGCGCAGGGCGGCGAGCTCTTCGGGGAAGCGGTCCCCGAGGACGAGCGCGCGGGAGATGCAGTCGACGACGAAGGCCACGGCCCCCCGGGAGACCGGTGCTGCCGTCGCCGAGGCCATCGCGGCCGCCGCGGCGGTGATCATCGTGTCGGCGCTCGCGTGGGCCACGCGGACCGTGGCGTGAGCGGGGATGTCGCCGGCGAGGCGCAGCGCTCCGGACGCCAGCGCGAGCAGGGGGTCCCGCACGATGCCCTCCGCGCCGATGCGATCGACCACGAGGGGGTAGCGGCTCGCCACCCCGTGAAAATCGTCGTCCAGAGAACGACCCGCGTGCTTCTCGACCACCTCGCGGTAGGCTTCCACGGCCGGTCGCCAGTTCAGGGTGAGCAGATCGTGGCCGGCGGCGGCGGTGACGAGCAGCGGATCGGAGATGGGCGCCCAGCCATGGCGCAGCGCCGACCGGCTCCGCAGCGAAGTCGCGGCGAGCACCGCCCGGCCCTCGACCAGCCCGTCGGGCCCGAGCACCACCGGACGGGGCTGGAAGTCGAGCAGCCCGAGCCCTCCCCCCACGATGGTCGCCCGGTGGCCGAGGCGCTCGAAGAGCGTCTCGACGAGCGTGGCGGTTCCGGCGAGGACATCGACGAACGCGAACACCGTGCCCACATCATCGCGCGCGATGTGCGCCACGGCATCGCGAATGCCGGACGCGTCCGCCGGGTCCACGACGGCGATCTGCACGTCGCCGGGCAGTCCGAGCAGGACGGCACCGTCCCGATCCACGGCCCCCTCGCGCACCACGCCCGGCACCACGCCACCGAACACCGGCAGGCTGGACCGGGCGGCGCGGTCACCCAGTTCGGCCAGCAGGTGCGACGAGTCGCCCGGAGCGAGGAGGCAGAGCGCCGCCGAGCACTCCGCATGGCGGAGCCGCTCGAACGCTCCCTCCAGCTCGCGAGGATCGAGCGGCGAAACGTGAACGATGTGCATGGTCCTGTCCCCCCGGACGCTGTCCCGGGCCGGTCGGGCCCGGGGCATGGCGAGCGCGTCGACGGGACGCGACCGCCAGATGCCCACCCGCGCAAACTATGCGCCCGGAGCGGGAAACTCCATGGAACGAGGCACAATTCCGTCACGAGTGTGCCGGAAGGGCACAGGGGCGTGCTCACCCTCCGTCCACGAACGTCTGCGACCGATCGGGCAGCCCGTTGCGCTCGGCGAGCAGGGCCTGCAGGGCCGGCACGGGGCCGACGCCGTGGTGGTCCGCGCGATCCACGTACACGCCCAGGCTCCTCGTGGTCTGGTGCCCGACCTTCGTGAAGTGCTTTCGGAGGAAGACCTCGAGGTTGAGCGGCGTGAGGAGGTTGATCAGGCGAAGGGTAAGGGGATGGACCCACCGGACGAGCCCCTGGAGCCCGCGCGGCGGGGCGGCGCCGGTCTCCGCCCGGACCACGCGGAAGGCTTCGCCGACGGCGTTGCGCAGGCGCTTGCGGTGGACTGCATCCAGCGCCGAGAAGGACCAGCCGGCGACCTCGAGCTCGGCGACCGTCGGCATGAGGACGGCGGATCCGTAGGGCGCCCGCTGGGCGAGCCCGGGAACCGCGTCGGCCCGCAGACCGCCGGCGCGGAGCTGCGCGGCCACCGCCTCGGCCCGTTTTCCCTCGAAGGCGCAGCGCGCGAACGGCGGGAACCAGACCACCGTCTCCTCCAGGCCGCGACCATCCACGGTGGCGTGCTCGAACCACGCGAGGAAGGGGATGAGCCCGGTGACGAGCCGCTCCTCGGGCACCACGCTCGCGAGCGCTGCACGATCGTCGAGGCCCGGGGTCAGAGAGACCACCAGCGGCTCCCCCAGGGCGCGCAGGAGCGCGTGGGTGCCCTCCTCGTGAACCCCGTTGGAAGGGATGCACAGCCACACGGCATCCCAGCGGGATGCCGCGGCCTCGTCCACGGTGTCGAGAACGGACGGCGACAGCATCGCGTGGCGATCCCGCCGCCGCGAGAGTGTGTGCATGCGCGACACCTGCATGCCGGCCTCCGTTGTCTGCCGGTGCCGTGGACGCACGAAGAAGGTCACCTGCGCCCCCGCACGCTCGAGCGCGGCGCCGTACACCTGGCCCACGGCCCCGGCTCCCACCACCAGTACGCGCTTCATGATCCTCCGCTGCAGTCGTCCATCGCCCCCCGCGCGATGGGTGCCCCGCGGGGAGCGCGGCGTCAAGCGGCTCCCGGCGGTGCGCGAGGATACGGAAGCGCGTGGAGCAGCGTTCCAGCACCAGACCACGACCCTGCCTGACCGAATCCCTTCCCCGGTTCGCTCCAGAACCCATGGACGAGTCCGGACGACCCCGACCTTGCCGGGTCCTGGTCGCCGAGCTACGTTGCGGGCGGGCACGCCGCGCTGCGCGCGTGCTCGCTTCCCGTGCCCTACCGGTCGCATGATCCTCGGCGCCACGAACCCGCCCGATTTCCCCATCGGAGAGTCCGACTACCGCACGCTGCGGCGAGCCGGTCAGACCTATGTCGACAAGACCCTGTGGATCGCCGACCTCCTCGACAACTCGGGCAAGGTGCTGCTGGTCCCGAGGCCCCGGCGCTTCGGAAAGACCCTCAACATGACCACCCTGCGCGCCTTCCTCGAGCGCAGTGACGACGACACCACCGACTGCTTCGAGGACACTGCGCTCTGGCAGGCGAAGGGTGGGGCATACCGCGCGCACTTCCAGCGCTATCCAGTGATCTACCTGAGCTTCAAGGACGTGAAGGAGCGCGACTGGACCACATGCGGTCGGCACCTCGTGCGACTGCTCACGTCCACCACCCGCGACCTGGATCGGCGACGTCACCTGGACCTCCAGAGTTCCGGCGACGTGGGGCGCGCCCGGCAACTGACCGATGCGGACAGCCCCATCGACGTCTTCACCGACATGCTCGCCGACATCAGCGCCTGGTGCCACCGCGCCACGGGCGAGCGCCCCTTCATCCTCATCGACGAGTATGACGCCCCGCTCCATGCAGCCTGGCAGCACGGCTACTGGGAGGAGGCCGTGTCATTCTTCCGGGGCTTTCTCTCCGGCGGGCTCAAGGACAACCCCCACCTGCTCAAGGGCGTGCTCACCGGCATCCTCAAGGTCTCCAAGGAAGGCATCTTCAGCGGCCTCAACCATCTGGAGACCAGTTCCATCGTCAACGATCGTCTCGTGGACCGCTTCGGGTTCACCGACGCCGAGGTCGCAGCGCTCGCAGGGGCCTCCGGGCGCAGGGACGAGCTGGACGCGATGCGCGGCTGGTACAACGGCTACATCTTCGGCGCCGCCCACCGCACCCTGCTCTACAACCCCTGGTCGATCCTCAACTACCTGAAGGATCCTGGCATCGGTCCCCGCCCCTTCTGGAAGAACACCAGCGACAACGCACTCATCCGCGATCTGATGATCCGGCACGCGGCCACCGTTGCACCCCACGTGGAGCAGCTCCTGAATGGACAGACCGTGCGTACGCTGCTCGAAGAGAACGTTCCCGTCCAGCACCTGCACGACCAGCCCCTCTCCGTCCTTGGCCTCCTCACCTTCAGCGGCTACCTCACCGTCGACAGCATCGCAGCCAACGACGATGGGGCGTTCGATTGCGCGCTTCGCATCCCCAACCGCGAAGTCCGCAGCATCTTCACCGACACCTTCCACGGCTGTCTCCAAGAGGCGAGCGTCTCGGCAGCCACCGCCGGCCTCACCGCCCTCTCCGACGCCATGCTCGGCGGAGACACCGAGGCCTTCGAGGAGCAGCTCGAGGCCATCATGGTGGCCATGCTCTCCCATCATGACCTCGCCGGAGAGCGCGTCGAGGCCGTCTACCAGGCGTTCCTGGTGGGTCTGCTCGTCCATCTGCAGGACACCCATCGCGTGGTCTCCAACCGCGAAGCCGGCTTCGGTCGCGCCGACGTGCTCGTCATGCCCCGCACCCCTGGGCCCGGCGCCGTGCTCGAACTCAAGCGCATCACCCGCCGCGAAACCGCCGAGCGCGCCCTCGAGCGCGCCGCCGCCCAGCTACAGCAGCGCGACTATGCCGCGGAAGTCCGCGCCGCAGGCGCCACCACCGTGCACCAGTACGCCGTCGTCTTCGACGGCAAGTGCTGCTGGGTGGAGATGGTGGAGGAACAGGGGCGGCGGCAGCCCGGCACGAATTCCCTCATCTAGGGCTCGATTGTTCTGGCGAGGCGGAAGCCGATGCCGCGGCTGCGATGATCGCGCGTATCACCACCACGACTTGCGACCCGAACACTGGGCGCAGAACTGAATGCGGAGCCCCCGCGGCGTACCTGACGAGCTCCTGTCGACGAGCCTTCCGGATCCGTCCCCCCAATGTGCAAGTCGCTGAATCTGTTCCACGTCCAATCCCAAACATTTCCCAGCATATCGTAGAGTCCCCATGCATTCGGCGCTCTACTACTGACGACCTCCGTCCGGCCGCCACTGTTGCAGGTGTACCACGCCACGTCCGCGAGCGGTGTACCTGACGAGATTCCACCAGCGCCATCCAAGGTTACGCAACCACTCGTACCGTCCAGGTCACCGCCGTACGTCGCCGATGTCGTCCCACCTCGCGCTGCGCGCTCCCACTCCGCCTCTGTCGGCAGACGATAACCTGCGCAGCTCGGACCCGGGAAGCTCACCGAGTCGCAACTGAACGTACCGCTCGTACAGGAGTTGCTGGTCGCACCGCACCCGCCGCCAACGCGCGCCAGACCTGTGCCTGTCCGGCAACCCGAAAGGGTGTAGCATGGCTCCAACCCCTCCAGCAGACTCAGTATGTTTGCGTATACAACCGCGTCCCACCAACTCACGCGTTCCACTGGCCCGTTCGGGTTGCTGCCCGAGGTCGTGCAGGACGTGCCGCTCGTCGAGAGAAAGCAAGACGGTGTCGTCCCGAATGCCGGCGTCTCGCCCGTCCAGCCGCTCATCTGGCGCTCATGCGATGGAAGCGCGTTCCAGGCAGCGATCACCGCCTCCCACTGGCCCTGCGTCACCGACGTGCGCTGAACCACGTAGGAGCGGGTCAGGACGACATCCACCTGCTCCTCGCGTTCCGCCCGACGCCCGACCTCGTCCTCCGGAGAACCCATCGTGAACGTTCCCCGTGGCACCCACTGAAACGGCATCTCCAACCCGCCCACCGACGGACGCGGCGAGCACCGGCGCTCGGTGGTGTCGGTAGGGCACCACGCGCCGGGGGGGCACCCGGTGTCCGACGTACACACTGAACCCAGGTTCACGCTGCCACCGGCAGCCATGCATTGACCGCCCACCTCCTCGAACCCGTCAAGACACCCCCCGCACACGGCATCCGCGCCCCCCACTCCCTCCGCGCAATCGCGGTTTTCAGCCGAGCACTCGGCCCGGAGATCGGAACAGCGGACCGGCTCCGTGGCACAACCGGGCAATGCCGGGTCGACCTCGCAACGCACCGACTCGCCGTCGTCGCTGCACGTCCAGGTCCGGCACCGCCCGCAGGGCGTGCCTGGCTCGCCAGACAGTGCCTGACACCCACCACACGCATTGCGGATCTCGGACTCGGGCGCTTCCTCGCAGACGAGCACAGGACCGTCTCCACAGGCAAGGACGCCGGCCAGACAGAGACCGCACGCGCCATCGGGTACCCCACCGCTCAACGGCGTGCACGACTGGTCACAGGGATTGAACGCTGCCGGCCCCGCGTCATCGGCGCACGCTACTTCGTCCACCCCCACACACCGGCGCACCCCCGTCTCGCAGGCCCCGCAGGACGTGCCCGGCCGGAACTCCAGCGGCTCCGTTCCACCACACGCATTGCGTACACCTCCGCGGGGCAGGCAGATCGTGCTGTTCTCCCCCACGCAGACGTAGGCTTCGTCCGCTCCGCATATGCCGCCCGGCTCGTTGCGCAGACCCTCGCAGCCCCCGCACGCATTCCGTGGATCCCCCGCGCAACGGACCCCCCCGGCCTGCGCGGCGTCCACCACCCAGGTGCCCTGATCGCCACAGCCGCAGGGGTCTCCGGGAACACCCCGCAGGGCGCCGCAACCGCCCGCCGCGTTTCGCGCCGTGCCTGTGCATACCAGCGCGGTACGATCCGCGCTGCACTCCAGCACTCCCGGTCCGCACAGGCGGTCGGCATCCGCGCAGGCCTCCCCGGGCAAGGCAGGGATGCCCCCGTGCTCCAACGCGCCGGTGCCTCCGCACGCGTTCCCCCCGTCCGCCAACGCCCTGCACGACACGTCGTCCGCAGCCATGCACACCCAGGCCGACTCCTGATCATCCTCGCCATCGCATGACCGCCCAGGCGCTCCCGCGAGTGGACCGCACCCCCCGCAGCCGTTCGCCCGGGACTCACCCACGCACAACGCATCGCCATCCGGACCGCACAACCAGGTTCCGCCGCACGAGCCGCACGACGCGCCGATCTCTCCGGACAACGCACCGCATCCGCCGCACGCGTTGACGGGATCCTCGCCCACACAGCGCAACGCCTCCGAGCCGTTGCACACCAGCACGCCACCACAACCGCACGGCGTCAGCAGCTCCGCCCTGCTCCCGCGCCACTGCAGCACCTGCGCCCCACCACACGCGTTGACCACAGGAACCGGCTGCGACTCGCCACCGGCGTCATCCGAAGATTCCTCGACGTCCGAAACGTCAGGCTCGGCTCCGGAGTCGGGTACCGTTGCGTCCGCTCCGCTCTCCTCTTCGTGCGGCGCCTCGATGTCCGTGTTGCAACCGGGCTGCGCAGCCAGAAACGCGAGCAAAAGCAACCACCCGGACCGACGTCGGAGGAGACTGACCATGGGCACTCTCGTGTCGAGTAGACGAAACACAGCCGGTCCAGGACAGCCCGAAGACAACCGGCCAGGAGAGCGGAACAGAGGCAGGAATGCCCTCCGCTGCATGGGGACCGACTTCGTAGCACGCAATCGTGGCGCATGCGACAGACACGGCGCGACGTGCGACACGGCTTGGCGGCGCCCGCCGTGACCATCTGCCCCTCGCCGCCCCGCGACACCCACGGAGGATGACACGGGCCGCCGGCATCCCTACGCTCGATGCTGCCGCCGGGATCGTCATCCGGGTGGCGCACGCCCGTCCCCGTCTCCTCTCACGCCCTTCGCCCATGCTCCAGAACCGCTTCGTGGAGGTGATCGTCACCGGCCTGTCGGCCCGGCTGGCCGCCGCCATCGCCCTCCTCCCCGTGGCGCTCCTCCTGATCGGACAGGCCTACCCGGCGCTGTGGAAGAACGAGGGCCGCGCCCACTTCGCCCCGGAGGCGGCGAGCGCAGAGGTGATCCGCGCCGACCGGCCCGGCGACGTCGAAGGGCGCCTCGTGTCCGTCACCGGCGCCGTTCACGCCACCGAACGGGCCGGCGATCGGGAGCTCCTCGCGCCAGGGCCATGGCTTGCGGTGATCCGCCAGGTCGAGACCCACGCGTGGGAGGAGAGCGTGGACGTCGACGAGGAGCGGATGTGGGGCGGCCGGCTGCGCACCACCACCACCATCGAGTACGCCATGGACCGGACGGCACGGGTGCTCACCCCGGGTGAGATGGTCCACCCGGACGGCCACGAGAACCCTGGCGAGCGCTGGCGTTCGCAGGCGTTTCTCGCCCCGGGAGCGCACATCGGCGCCTTGCGGGTCGACCCGGCCCAGCTCGCCGGTGTGGCCCCCGTCCCCCTCGACCCCGCCCAGGTCACCCGGGTCGGCGAGGCCGCGGACGCCCCCATCGTGGACGGCGCCGTCTTCCTCGGCCAGGGAACCCCGGAGCACCCCGAGCTCGGCGATCAGTGGGTGCGCTGGTACGTCATCCCCGACGGGGTGGGCGTCACCGCCTTCGGCGAGGTCATCGGCGGGCAGCTCCGCGAACACCCCTGGAAGGCGGGCATGAACCTCCTGATCGCCTTCGAGGGGGAGCGCGACGAAGCCCTCCAGATGCTCCGCGGCATCGACTCCATGGTCACCTGGGCCATCCGGTTCGGCGGTCTCTTCGCCCTGTGGGTCGGCTTCTTCCTGCTCCTCGGGCCTCTCTTCGTGCTCGTGGACATCGTGCCCCCCCTCGGGCTCCTCGTGCGCATCGCCGCAGGCATCCTCCTCGTCCTCCCCACCCTCCTCACCGGGGTCGGCGTCATCCTCGTCAGCCAGACCGTGCACAGCACACCGGCGCTGCTCCTGCTCGGCCTGGGCGGCGCGTACGCCGTCTACGCCAGCATCCGGCTCCGGCGCGACCTCGCCCGAACCGGGAGCCGCTAGATGACCCCCCGAATGCTGGTGCTCGACATCGACGGCACCACCCTCCGGGCCGACCACGCCCTCGCGGAGGAGGACCGCGCGGCCATCGCCGCCCTCGTGGACGCGGGCATCCCCGTCGCCCTGGCCACCGGGCGCCTCTACTCCGGGGCACGAATGGTCACCGCGGAGCTCGGCCTCGAAGGCCGCGTCGCCTGCATGAACGGGTCGGAGATCGTGGACGTCGCCAGCGGGGATCGGCACCTGCGCCGCGCCCTGGGGGGCGCGGCGCTCGCGGCCGCCCGGGACGCCCTGCGCCATGCGACCGTAGTGCCCTTCCTGTTCACGAGCGAACGCATCGTGCACTGCGAGCGCGGCGAGCCCTTCACCGCCTACATGCGCACCTGGAGCGCCACCTTCGACCGCTGCGCCGAGGTACTCGAGGCCCCCGACTGGGACGACGACGATGGCGTGCTCGCCGTCGCCGCCATCAGCGACGAGGCCGGCGCGCGCGCGGTCGCCGAGGCTGCCCGCGACGCCCTGCCGCCGGAGGTCGAGACCCTGCTCTACCCGAGCCGGTCCGGCTTCTGGGCCCTCCAGTTCCGGGACCGCCGCGAGGACAAGGGCACCGCCCTCGACCACCTCGCCGCCCCCCATGGGCTCACCGCCGACCACGTCGTGGCGGTCGGCGACTGGCTCAACGACCTGCCCATGCTCCGCCGCGCCGGTCGATCGTTCGCCATGGGGCAGGCCCCCCGCGAGGTGAAGGAGGCTGCCACCGACGTGCTCGACCGCACGTCGGAGACCGGGGGTGCCGTGGCGGATGTCGCCCGGACCGTGTGGGGGATCGAGGCCTGAAGTCCCCGCAGCCCCCCCCGTCGCCGCCGCGGCCTGGCCCGATCTCGACGGCGGGCACGGTGGATCGAGGGGCGAGAAGTCCCCGCATTGCCCCCGTGCCCGACACGCTCGGCGGAACCACACTTCACGACGCCGAGGGCGTGGAGAACTCGGGTTCCGCGCCCGTCCGGATCGGCTGTGCCTCGCTGGGATTCCATTCTTGACCCGATCACTCAACAACTGTACGGAGCGGTTGACGCGCCGCACCGTCGGCCGCATGCTCGGCGTGGTCCCCGGGCCGAGCGCGCCGAGGATCCAGGCGAAGCCACCGGATGGTCATGGACCTGCCGAAACGGGGCGCGCTGCCCTCCCCGGAGAGTCAAACGATGCACGATATTCGCAGGGAGCCGGCCCCGCCGGAGATTCGAGACAGCCTGATCATCCGCTTTGCCGGGGACTCCGGCGACGGGATGCAGCTCACGGGCTCGCGCTTCACCGAAACGGCGGCGCTGGCGGGAAACGATGTGGCCACCTTCCCGGACTTCCCGGCCGAGATCCGCGCCCCGGCCGGGACCATCGCCGGGGTCTCCGGGTTCCAGCTCCACTTCGCCGGCCGGGACATCACCACCCCCGGTGACCGCCCGGACGTGCTCGTGGCCATGAACCCCGCCGCCCTGCGCAAGAACCTCGCCGACCTTCCCGCAGGCGCGACCATCATGGTCGACGACGGGCAGTTCACCGCGCGCAACCTGCAGCGGGCCGGGTTCCCCGGTAACCCCCTCGAGGACGGCACCCTTGACCAGTGGAAGGTCATCCCCGTCCCCCTCGCGAAGCTCGCCAGCGACGCCACGGAGGAGATCGCCGAGCTCACCCCCCGCGAGCGCGAGCGCACGCGCAACTTCTTCGCCCTCGGCCTGACCTTCTGGATGTACACCCACTCGCCGGAGCCCACCGCGGCGTGGATCCGCCGCAAGTTCGGAGAAGACAGCGCCCTCGGCCGCGCCAACCTCCAGGCGCTGCAGAAGGGCTACGACTACGGGGTCACCACCGAGGTCTTCGCCCACCGGGTGGAGGTCCCACGTGCCGAGCTTCCCCAGGGCACCTGGCGCAACATCACCGGCAACCTCGCCACCGCCTACGGCTTCGCCGCCGCCGCACAGCTCGCGGAACGGCCGCTCGTCTTCGGCTCCTATCCGATCACCCCCGCCTCCGACATCCTCCACACCCTGTCGCGCCTCAAGAACTTCAACGTGCGCACCATCCAGGCCGAGGACGAGATCGCGGCGATCTGCGCCGCCATCGGGGCGGCCTGGGGGGGCGCCATCGGCATCACCTCCTCCTCCGGGCCCGGCATCGCCCTCAAGGGCGAAGCCATGGGGCTCGCCCTCATGGTCGAGCTCCCCCTCATCGTCATCAACGTCCAGCGTGGCGGGCCCAGCACGGGCCTCCCCACCAAGACCGAGCAGAGCGACCTGCTGCAGGCCATCCACGGACGCCACGGGGAATCCCCCATGGCCGTCCTCGCCCCCAGCGGACCCGGCGACGCCTTCGAGATGGCCATCGAGGCCGTCCGCATCGCCACGAAGTACATGACCCCGGTGCTCTTCCTCTCCGATGGGTACATCGCCAACAGCTCGGAGCCCTGGCAGATCCCGGACGTCTCCACGCTCCCGTCCCTCGCCGTGCCCACCGCCGCCGAAGGCGAGGAACCCTTCCTCCCCTACGCCCGCGACCCCGACACCCTCGCCCGCCCCTGGGCCACCCCCGGAACCCCCGGCCTCGAACACCGCGTCGGCGGCCTCGAAAAGGCCGACGGCACCGGACACATCAGCTACGACCCCGCCAACCACGAACACATGGTCGCCCTGCGCGAGGACAAGATCCGCCGCATCGCCCAGGACATCCCCCCCCTCGAGGTCCACGGCGAGACCGACGCCGACACCCTCGTCATCGGCTGGGGATCCACCCGCGGCGCCATCCACGGCGCCTGCGAACGACTCCGCCGAAGCGGACACCGCATCGCACACGCCCACCTGCGCCACCTCAACCCCCTGCCCGCCAACACCGGCGAGACCCTCGCCCGCTACCGCCGCGTCCTCGTCCCCGAACTCAACCGCGGACAGCTCTCCCGCATCCTGCGCAGCGAATTCCTCGTCCCCGCCGTCTCCCTCTCCCAGGTCCGCGGACTCCCCTTCCGCGTCACCGAGCTCGCCGAACGCATCGCACACGCCCTGGAGGACGCATGAGCGCCGCAACCCCACCCGCCCTCACCCGAAAGGACTTCCAGACCGACCAGGACGTCCGCTGGTGCCCCGGCTGCGGCGACTACTCCATCCTCGCCGCCATCCAGAAGACCTTCCCCGAACTCGGCATCCCCCGCGAGAAGTTCGCCATCGTCTCCGGCATCGGCTGCTCCAGCCGATTCCCATACTACATGAACACCTACGGCTTCCACACCATCCACGGACGCCCCTTCCCCGTCGCCACCGGACTCAAGGCCGCACAACCCGACCTCCACGTCTGGGTCGTCACCGGCGACGGCGACGCCCTCTCCATCGGCGGAAACCACCTCATGCACACCCTGCGCAGGAACGTCGACCTGCGCATCCTCCTGTTCAACAACCGCATCTACGGACTCACCAAGGGCCAGTACTCCCCCACCTCCGAGCTCGGAAAGAAAACCCGCTCCACCCCCTCCGGCTCCATCGACCCCCCCGTCCACCCCATCCGCTTCGCCCTCGGCTGCGGCGCCACCTTCATCGCCCGCTCCATCGACCGCGAACCGAAGCACATGGTCGAGGTCTTCCACCGCGCCGCCAAACACCGCGGAAGCGCCTTCGTCGAGCTCTACCAGAACTGCAACATCTTCAACGACGGCGCCTTCCAGCTCTTCACCGAGAAGGACACCAAGGCCCACCACGTCCTCCCCCTCGCCCACGGCGAACCCCTCGTCTTCGGCCGCGAACACGAGTACGCCGTCGTCCACGAAGGCTTCCAGCTCAGGGTCGTGAAGTCCGCGGACGTCGGCGACGATCGCATCGTCCGCCATGACGAGCACGGACCCCTCGCCTACCTCCACGCCCTCACCGAGCTCGAGGACGACCCGGACCACCCCGTCTCCGCCATCGGCGTCCTGCGCGCCGTCGACGCCCCCGTCTGGGACGAGCTCCTCCACGCCCAGGTCGAGAGCGCCATCGAACGACAGGGCCCCGGTGACCTCCAGGCCCTGCTCACCGGCACCGACACCTGGACGGTGTAGAGCGCCGCCGCAGGACCGCCCCACCGGCGTCTCCCTCGCCCGAGGCGCTCCGAACCGCGACCAGCATCGCCGATCGCTCAGCTCGCCCAGCGACCCTCCGACACGCCGGCCGACCGAACGCGCGCCACAAGGCGCTCCCCCGCACGACGCGCCCCCGCAATGTTGCGAGACGAGGGCCCCAGCTCCAGCTCCGCAAGCGGACCCGTCACGAACAGCCCCGAGGCCCACTGCAGGCTGCCATCCACCACCGGATAGCCACAGGGCGCCACCGCGAGGCGCTCCTCCTCCACCAACCGGTCCACCAGGTCTCCGCCCGGCCGCTCGGTCGCGAACCCGGTCGCGAGCAGCACCCGATCCAACCCCGTCGGGAACTCCCCTTCGTCGGTCCGCAGCCGCACCTCTCCCGCCAAAGTCGTGACGCATCCGACCACCCCGGACTCGTGGATGCGCAGGCGTCCACCCTCGCGGGCCCGACGGATGGCCGCATGCACGTCCGGAGGCACGGAACCCCGATGACGAGCGCGGGCGATCATCCGCCTGCGCGCCCCCCAGTCCCGCTCCCGCTCGAACGCCGCCATGTACTTCGGACCGAGCCAGCCCGGATCACTGTCGAACTGGTGCTCGCGCAACGCATGACGGCACAGCAGGTGTACCGCGTGCCCCTCGCCGGCAAGCCGCAAGGCCACCTGGCAGGCGGTGATGCCCCCGCCCACCACGGCGATCCGCAACGGCGGCGCGGACGACGGCCACATCAACGCAGGGTCGAAGACATGCCGTACGGCCTCACCCGCTGCGAGCGACCAGGCGGGCATCGCCGGCGCCTCGGCGCTGCCCATGGCCAGCACGAGCTGCCGGGTGTCCAGCTTCGCCCCACCGTCGAGGTGGACAGTCCACCCGTCCGGAACGCGATCGACGGAGGTCGCCCGGGCTCGGACATGACCGGCCGCGAGACCGTGCTCCTCGATGACCGCGTCGCAGTGCGCGTTGAAGAGCGCGAGGGAAGGCCGATCGTACGGCGGGGCGAACACACCCGGCGCCCGGTGTCGGCGCTGGCCGGCGTACTGGTGGAGCGACATCGGCTCGAGCGCCAGATGGTGCACCGCCGGCGAACGGAGATGGGTCATGCCCGTCACGCCAGTGCACGCACGCCAGCGGTCGAGGAGTTGCGCACCCGGGTCGACGATCCGGAGCCGTCGCCCGTCCACGCCCGCACGGCCGCGCAGCGAGGCCGCCACGTGCACGCCGTGAATTCCCCCGCCGATGATCAGCCAGTCGAGCATGAGATGGAGCCTCGCCGGAAACGGTCACGCACTCCGCGGAACGACCGTGATGAGGTCGCCCGCGAAGATGCCAGCCACCTTCTGTTGCAAGTTACTCGCTCCTGGACTCAATCGCAACAGGCGGAGCGAACCCACACCACACTCTCCAGCGTGCCGTGTCCCGGCACCTCGACCGTGGCGTCGAGGCGGAGCGGCTCATCGTCGAGGCGTCCGGGACGAATGCCCGGCCGAAGGATCACGAAGTTCCCCCACTGATCCCAGCCGTCGTCCGTCTCGCGATAGCCCCCGAGGCGCACGAGATCGCCGAGCACGTCCCCGGACGCGCGGGTGAGAACCAACCGGGTGCGGATCTCGCGGCGGGTGTCGTCGTCGAGGTTCTCGACGAGACCTGCGGCGAGTCGTGCGGAGACCCAGACGTGATGCCCACCCTGGATGCCGGCTTCCCAGCGGAGAGGATCGCCATGGCGAAGGGTCTCGAACCCGCTGCGCCCGGTCCCCACCTCGAGGCCGTCATCCCCATCGGGCCCTTCCCCGATCGGCGCGGGGAAGGCGTCGCTCGGTGGCGGATCGCTGCCCGGGGGGATGTCTTCCGGGGTGCCCGTGGGGACGCCCGGGCGTTCCCCGTCTCCGCCCCAGCGTGCTTCTGCCCACGCGATGGCCCGCGCGGCGATCCCTGCGCCCATCTCCCGACCGACGAAGTCATCGGGGACGACGTGGATGCCGCCCCAGATCCTGCTCTGTCCGGCCTGGTCGGCAGCGTCCTGCCAGGTGGCCCACTGGAGGCGCACGTCGGTGGACGGGCCGCGCTCGAACTCGAGGTATTCGTTCTGCCGGGCGACGAACTCGCCCAGTCCTCCCGGGACGAAGGCCGACCCGGTGAGGGCGGTGAGCACGTCCGCGGCGGCCCGGCTGAAGGTGCTGTGCCCGGACACGAATCCGGGAAAGGCCGGAGTCACGAAGGTGCGGGGCTGGTAGGGCATCCAGTCGGCGGCGCGGATCCACCGGAACGCGGACCGCTGGCGGTGGGGGTCACCCGGGTCACCCGGCCAGCTCCAGAGGGCGAGCTCACCGACGTGGGGCGCGAGGTGGGCATGGCGTTCGCCGGCGGCGCTGCTCTCGTCGGTGATCCGCTCGATGAGTCCGGCAACAAGGGGAAGACCTCGCGGGTCGAAGTCTGCGGCGGCGGGCTCGGTGCGCTGGCCCTGCTCGGCCATCCAGCGGATGAGGCTGACGGGTCGGGCGCTCTCGTAGTCGCGCTTGACCTCCCAGGCGACGATGGCGGCGTCATGCAGGGCGCCGTTGAGGGCGAGGAGGGCGCGGACGTCCCATTCGAGACGTTCGAGGAGGGGCCCCTCGCCCATCCAGCGGTGCTCGAATTCGGCGTGATCGAACGCGGCGTGGGCCATCACGTTCCAGTGGCCGGGCGGCGTCTCCGAGTCGGGTCCGTCCGCCCAGAACTCCGCGAGCACGCGGCCGAAGTCCCCGCGCAGGACCACCTGCGGATCGTAGGGTTCGCCGGTGGCCGGGTTGACCGGATGTCCCGTGCCGTCGTCGGCACCGAGGCTGTTGTTGCCGTAGGCTCCCGGAGCGATGTCCATCGTGACGCCGTCACCGATGTCGAGCCAGGCGGTCTGGCGGATGACCTGCTCGACCCACTCCCCCATCTCCTCGTCGTGGACCGACGGGCGGGATCCGCCATCGAAGTAGGGCACTCCGGGGGCGGGGCGGCGAATCGCGAAAGGCACGACCTGACCCCAGTGCGGTCCGATGTACGCCTGGGGGCCGCTGTCCTCGGGGATGCCGTTCTGGGTCACGGCGACGGCCAGGTCGAGCGGCTGCCAGGTATCGATGTCGTCCACGTCGATCCCGGGATCGTCGACGACGAGGGCGGGGTTGCCGTAGCGGTAGTCGGGGTCGGTGTAGTCGAGGTGCTCGTGGCTGCCGTCCTGCGCGAAGGCGTCGATGACGGCCTGGCCGATGCGGTTGCCGAGCGCGGCGGGGGATGGGCCTTCGAGGTCGTCGTCGTCGGGGTCGAGGTCCAGGAGGACCATGGCGCGGCGAAAGCAGTCCACGGAGACGGGGCCCCCGGTTCGGTGGGCGTAGCGGTGCATCAGCAGACGGAAGGCAGCGTGGCTCATGGCGGCGGTGCGCGCGCCGTCATCCGGGGCACGGGCGCTTTCGGCGTGCACGAGCCCTGCTTCTCCGGCCGCGAAGACCGCCCAGGCGTCGTGCAGCGCGAGAGACACGTGGTAGAGGTTCCGGGCGTGGACGGTCGGTTCGGGGAGGGCACGGCGGATGGCGCCCAGAGTCTGCTCGTTCCAGACGCGGGCGATGGACCAGTTGGAGAGGTCCGGCGGGGGGTCGTTGCAGGTGGTGTCCTCGGGCGCCGGTTCCGGTGCGGGCAGCAACGCGGGGACCGATGACCCGTCGGAGCGGGCGCCGTGGAGGAGCACCCCCTCGTCGAGCGCAGCCGAGATGACATTGCCCCCGACGCTCCACACGTTGCCGGAGGGGTCGATCCAGACCGCGTGGAGGGATTCACCCGGGACGTCCAGACCCGTGTTCACGTTCTCCCACACCCCTTCGATGCGGCGCAGGAGTGTGCCGAACGCGCCGGAGGCCCACGGCGTCCCGTCCGGTGCGAAGGCGATGCCCTGCAGAAGCGGGAACGCCTCCAGCACCTCGGAGTCCACCCCTTCGCCCACGAGGCGGTCCACACGCGCGGAGAGCGTTCCCCCGACAGCGAGGACTTCGGAGCCATCCGCGCGGCCGGCTACGGTGAAGAGGGTGTCTTCGCCCTCGGCCCGGACAAGCTCCACGGGACCGTCTCCGCGACGGCGCAGCACCTGTCCGAGCCCCCCCACGAAGAAGGTGTCCCGTTCATCGCCCCAGACCTTGAACAGGGCGGGCGTTGCTCCGTGCCACAGTCGGGGCAGCGACGCGCCCGGCAGGTCGAGGGACGTCCAGGCGTGGCCGTCGTGGTGCCAGATGAAGCCACTTCGGCTCCCCACACCGCCGACGGCGTAGACATCATCCGGTGCGCGGGCCCAGATGCCGAAGACGGTCTGTCGCGCCAGCGACGGGGTGTCCATGCGCTCGAATTCGCCCGCCGCCCAGCGAAGCACCTGGCCGTGCTCTCCGGCAAAGAAGACGAGCTCGCGGTCGAGGGCGTGGACCCACCAGAGCGTGTGCTCCGATGGGGCTTCGCGCCGCTCCCACGCGTCTCCATTCCAGTGGAGCACGACGGGACGCCCCTCGTGCTCGGCGCCCACGACCCACACGTCATCGGCGTCGGTCCCGGAGACGGAGAGAAACGCGGCGGGCCAGTCCTGCAGGGGCAGCGAGAACGTCCACTCCGGTGGGGGTTCCGATGGAGTGGGCTCCGGGCCGGTGGGCTCGGGGCCGGTGGGCTCGGGGTCCGTGGAGGTGTCTGCAGGCTCTCCCGACGTGGTGTCCGGAGGCTGAGGCTGCGTTGCCGGCACCGTGGGGGAGGACGACGGCGAGGACTCCCCGTCGCCGCCGCACCCCCACGGGCCGGACAAGGCAAGCGCAACAAGCACGGCCCCGATCCGCAGACGGGCGCGACATCGGAGGCTTCGTTCGCGAGAGGTCGCAGTCATGTCACTTCTCCGGTCGGATCCAATCGCGCGCCCCGCCTCGGCGATGGCTGACCCAGGGCACCGGGGAGGGTTCCCCGTCGTCCGAGGAGCGTTCAGTTCTGGCTCGGCGCACAGAACCGATGGCCGAAGTCGCGCCGCGTACGCTCGCAGCGCAGACGGCCCCAGTCACCCGACGGGCACGAGTAGTTGTGGACGTGGTCGCCATGGTTGAGCTCGCAGATGAAGCCGCACGCCAGACGTCCATCGCCCAGCTCGATGCTGCACTCGGCGTGAACGCCGGAACCGAAGAAGCCACAGGGTGTGTGCAGGGCGCTGCAGGTGGGCGCACAGAAGCCGACGTCATGGGTCGTGCCGAGCCGGATGCAGAGCAGGTCGTCGGCACACCTTCGTTCCTCGTCGCAGGGCATGGCGGCTTCGCCAGGCTCCGGCGCTGGTTCGGACGAGGGTACGGTCGGGTCCACCGGGTCGCTCGAGTCCACCGGGTCGCTCGGCTCCGACGGGTCAGGGGGCACGGGGTCGGACGGCCCGGACGCGCCTGGGTCGCTCGGGTCCGATGGGCCAGATGCCCCGGGGTCGGATGGCCTCGAGCCGCCCGGGCCGGACGGGTCCGGCGAGTCCGTGGGCGCAGGGCCAGAGCCGTCATGGGCCGACGAGCCCGGTCGGGGTTCCTCCGACGAGGCCGGACGGTCGGCGCTGTCGGTCGGTGCCACGGCGGATGGGTCGCTGCTGGACTCGATGACCTGCGGACGATCGTCCGATGGCGCCGTGTCGATGCCGTCATCGTCTCCACAGGACGACACCAGCACCAGGACGAAACTCGGAAGCAGTACAGGCAGAACGCGAAGGGACATGGCGGTTCGTTGGCATCGGAGAGAATGGAAGTGCCCGGAGGTGCCGTGGTCGGACACCTCCGGGCGCAACCGCTCCCACGGGCGGTTGGTCAGGGTGCGGCGGCGAGGCCGGGCACCCGGTAGAGGACATTGCGGGCGGTGAGCAGGATGTCGTCCCCGTCCACGGCGAGGTTGCCCGGGAAGTACAGCCGGGCGATGTCGAGGGGGGTGAACCGGAAGCCGAAGCCGCCGCTGATGCCGAGCTCTCCGACGACCGTGGTGACTTCCCGGGTGTCGAGGTCGATCTGGCGCACGGCGTGGTTGCCGCCGTCGACGACGAAGAGACGCTGGCCGTCGGCGCTGAGACCCACGCTGCGGGGCCGCGTGAATGCGGCGTCGAGGCCGATGTCGTCGAAGGCGCCGGAGACACCGTACTCGCCCGCGATCGTGGTGACCTCGCCGGTCGTGGTGTCCACCTGGCGGATCAGGTGATGGAAGAAGTCGGCGAAGTAGAGGGTGCCGCCATCCGCGCTGAGCGCGAGACCGTAGGGGCTGTCGAGAATGGCCTCGTCGCCGGTGCCATCGACCTCGTACTCGTCGGCCACGACAAGCACCGGGTTGCCGTCTTCGTCCAGGACGGGGTTGCCGTCCTCGTCGACCTCCTCCACCAGCGGGGGCTGGGCACCGCCCGCGAGGGTGGACACGGTGCCCGTCTCGAGGTCGAGGACGCGGATCAGGTCGAGGCTGTAGTCGCTGGCGAAGACGCGGTTCGTCGCCGCATCGAAGGCGAGGCCGGTGATCCGTCCCCAGTGGACGTCGGCCAGCGCTCCCTCGATCACAGTGCCGGCGACCGGCTCCCCAGCCTCGAACTCGACGATCCGATCGGGGCCGCCGGTGACCGTGGTGACCTCCAGGGTCTCGAGGTCGAGGGCCCGGATGGCGCGGTTGTCGATGTCGGAGATCCACAGGACGGTCTCGTCCGCGTTCAGGGCGAGAGCGGAAGGCTCGTCGAAGAGCGCATCGTCCGCGGTGCCATCCTGGAAGCCAAACGCTCGGGGAAGACCGGCGAGGGTCTCCACGGTGCGGGTCGCGGTGTCGTACCGCCGGACCACGCTGTTGAACTGGTCGGCGATGTAGACGAAGCGTCCGGCGCTATCGGGAAGCACACCGGCCGGGGTGCGGAAGCGCGCGTGCATGCCATCTCCGTCTCGCCAGTCCGTGGGCTGAGGGGCCCCCATGACCGTGGTCACACGGCCGACCGTGAGGTTGTACTCCCGGATGTTGTTGTTCCCGCGGTCCATGAAGTAGATCCGCTCACCGTCCGGGTGCGCGTGAATGCCGAAGGCGACCCCGAATCGCGCCTCGAACGGGTGGCCGTCGGCGCTGCCGCTCTGGCCGTTGCGGCCGGCCACGGTCGTGACGGTGAACGGTGCTTCCGGAGCAATGCGGCGAATGGTGTCGTGGAAACCGGCCACGTAGAATCCGTCCACGCCGCGGGTCAGCCCCTGGCTGATCGCAAGGCGCGCATCCGGACCATCCCCGTCCACGTGTCCCCCAGCGCCCGGCGTTCCCGCCACGGTCTCCACGCGGAACGTGTGTTCGCCATCGCCATCCACCTCGGTCAGCGAAATGCGACGAATCACGTTGTTGAAGGTGTCGTTCACCCAGAGCCACTCCCCGGTCTCGTCGAAGTCGATCCCGCCCGGACCGGCGAACTCGGCTTCGGCGCCCGGACCATCCGCATGGCCGCGCGCCGCACTGCCCGCGATGGTCTCGACGCGCTGCTCCTCGAGGTCGATGCGCCGGATCGCGTTCGCGCCATTGGCCCGCTGCGCCAGGTAGACGTAGCGATCATCCTGCATGGCCATCCCGATCACGAGCCCCATGCGCGCCTCCTCATAGTCCCCGTCCACGTATCCACACTCGCGGGGAACGCCGAACAGGGTACGCACCTCGCGGGTCGCGGTGTCCAGGGTCCGCAGGGTGCAATTGAACCCGTCGGCGATGTAGAGGGTGGACCCGTCCGGGTGGATGGTGATGCCGCGCGGGTTCTCGAACAGCGCTTCGCTGCCGAGGCCGTCGGTGACCCCTTCCTCGCCAGCTCGGCCCGCGAGGGTGACGACGCGGCCACTCACCAGACCGAACCGCCGGATCGTGCCGTTGAAGGAGTCCACGAAGTACAGGAAATTGCCGTCCGGACTGAAGGCCGCGTGAAGGGCGCCATCCATGCGGGTCTCGGTGGCGAGGCCATCGTTGCTGCCCACGGATGTCACACCCGCGAGCAGCTCGAGCACTGGTTCATCCGTCGGCGGGCCTGGACGACCGATGTCGACCGAGGTTCCATCCTCACAGGTGATCGTGGCCGAGCCATCGAGGTTTGCGGTGACCGTGCATGAGGCGCCCGCGGGAATCTCCACGGGATCGGAGTCCCCACAGGTCACGAGGACGGCTCCAGTGGTCTCGTCTTCCTCGACATCACAACCCGCACCGGGCTCACCTGGCGCACCGGGTTCGCCGGGCTCCCCCGTTTCGCCCGGCGCACCAGTATCTCCGGGCTCACCTGGGGCACCAGTATCTCCGGGCGCACCAGGAGCTCCGGGCGCACCGGGCTCTCCCGCCGGCCCCGGCTCACCCGCAGCCGGCAGCGGGAACGAGGTGCCATCATCGCACACGAGAGTGGCTATGCCGTCGGCCTCCTCGATCGTGCACCGCGTGCCGTCGGCGCCGTCGTCACCGCCGCACGCCGAAAGCAGGGAAAAAAGGAGCAGGGCTGCGCTCAGCCCTGCAAGGGTCGACCAGCGTTCGATCCGCATCGTTCGTCTCGGGAAAGCGTAGGAGAAACCTGGACAGCCTCACGTCTGGAGCACTGTCGGTCGCTCTCCTAGTCGGTCCCCCCGCTCAATTGCAAGTCAATTGCACCTGCAATCGTGTTGCGCATTCCAACCCCGAACGTGGCCGAGTGCGTGCACGCACGAACCCTACCGCCGCAGGATGGCCCGCACCTGCGTCGCGCGTGCCAGCAGCTCCCCGCTCTCCGACCACAGGTGCGCCTTCTCGTGGCAGTAGCCGTCGGCCGCGAAGGCGCTCTCCGACGCGAACAGGGTGTGACGGTGCCCCTCCGCGGGCAGGTCCGCCACCCGCGGGGAGAGCTCGCACGAGATGCACAGGGTCGCCGCCGCGGCGGGCCGGTCGAGCCGGACGAACCCCGGCGGCGGCCAGGCATCCAGGGTGGCCAGAACCCACGGCACATCCACGAACCGTTCCTCCCGCAG
Organism: Deltaproteobacteria bacterium; assembly: GCA_007693585.1. Taxonomy (GTDB): domain Bacteria; phylum Myxococcota_A; class Bradymonadia; order REDH01; family REDH01; genus REDH01. Next base: position 36,244 of record REDH01000059.1, on the reverse strand, counting down.
GCGGCTCCAGCCCCCGGTGAGCGCCGTCTCCCCCCCGGTGAAGGGGATCCCGCCCAGCCCGTACCGATACTCCACGTGTCGCGAGAACGCCGGCAGCCCCGGCAGGTCTGCCGGCAGCTCCGGGATCGCCGCGGGGGGCTGGACCTCCGGGGGCGGCACCTCCACCCAGGAGACGGGCAGACGCCGCGGCGCCGCGTACACGGCGGACGCGTGGGCAATGATCTCCCCGTCCCCATGCAGGGTGCCGTCGAGGAAGGACACCGAGCCGCCCTCGCGGAGCACCCGGATCCGCAACGTGCAGACGTCGTTGAGCATCGGCGCACAGAAGCTGCACGTGATGCTCCGCAGCGGGCGAGCCGAACCGTGACCATGGGAGCGGGCGAACCCCCGCTCGAAGAGCGCGAGCACCATCCCCCCGAACACCCCGCGGCCCTGCACCCACGAGTCGTCGATGGACCCCCGATAGGTCCGGTCTTCCGTGCGCTCCCAGTCCAGGGCGCGATCGAATGCGGTCATCGTGTCTCTCCATGGTGTGTCCGCCCCCGCCGTACGGTGGAGCGGAGCACCGGGACGCGCAACGGCTCGTGGCTGCCCAAGGCACGAAATCATCCGCGGCCCAAAGCAGTTGCGAAGCGCAACGGACGACCGATCGTCGGCAAAACGGGTTGTCATCCGTATACCCGCACGATAGGGCGGGGTTCCGTGCTTCTCCTCTTTCTTCATCGTGCAGGATGAGCCTTCCGCCTTCCCCGCCTACAACCGGGTTGTCCTCGGAGGCTTCCCCGCGTCCCCCCCTGCTGCCCTGGCTCGCCCTCGCCGGGACGCTCGTCCTGCTGGCGGCCATCGCCTGGCTGCTGACGCGGGACCACGCGCGCCAGCTCGAACATCTGGAGTACGAACGCCTGGAAGCCACCACGCTCTTCACCGCGGCGTGGCTCGACGCGAGCCTCGGCGATGCCGGTGAGTCGGCCTGTCTCGCCGACCCCGAAGCCAGCATCTGCGATCGGTGGCTCCGGGAGCTCAACCCCCCGGAGAATCTCTCCGTCGCCATCTTCGATGCCGACCATCGCCTGGTCGCCCGGCGACCGGCCGTCCCCGAGGCGCTCGGCGTCGTCGTCGACCACCCCGTGACCCGGGCCTTCTCCGCCGGCACCGATCGGGCCGTGCGATTCCGAGACACGTCCCCTCTCGATGGAGGCGACAGGTTCTACGTCGCCTGGCGCATGGAGCGGACGCCACTCTACATCGTGATCGGCACCCCGACCATCGCGTACCGGGCGAACCTGCGCGAGCGGGCCATCCTGACCATCGCTGGGTATCTGATCCTCGCCGTCTTCGCCTTCCTGCTGATGTGGCGCGCCATGGAGGCCCTGCGCCTGCGCGACGCCATCGCCCGGTCGCTGTCGCAGGCCCGGGAGGCACACACAGCCCTTCAGTCGGAGTCTCGGCAGCGGGCGACCTCCGAGCGGGAGGCCCTGAGGCGATCCGCCGACCAGACCCTCGTCGCCCGCCTCGCCCGGTCGCTCCTCGACACCACCGGCGTCATCCCCGACGGCGACGAAGCCGTGCAGAAGGCGCTCGAGGCGGACCTCCGTCGCATCGCGCTGCACTTCGACATGGATCGCTGCACCATCCTCTTCACGGACGACGACTACCGAAAGATCGTCGCCGCGGTCCAGACCACCATCGGCAACGCACCGCCGACCCTGGACATCCTCCCGGGCGTGGATCTCGACCTCTTCCCGGCGCTCCGCAGGGACACCCTTGGCGACGGCTGCGTGCACATCCACGACGTCCTCGCCCTGCCCAACTCCCGCGGCGGCGAACGCATCGGCCTCACCGCCATGGGAAGTCGGGTGCTCCACATGCGCACCATCGTCGTCCGGGAACGAATCGTCGGAAGCCTGGTGCTCGACCGTGTCGAACGGCTCGGCGAACCCCTCGACGACCAGGCCATCGCCCTCCTCGAGCCCATCGCCGACCTCCTCGGCAGTGCCCTCACCCACATCGAGGCCATCCGCACCCTTCGCGAGAGCGAGAGGAGATTCCGCACCCTCTTCGATGGCGACGCCGCCATCGCCATCCAGTCCTTCGGCCCAGACGGCACCATCCGCTCGTGGAACAGGGGCAGCGAGCGCCTCTACGGATACCCGCCCGACGCGGTCATCGGCACCAGCCTGTACGACTATCTTCTCACCGACGAAGCCCGCGAACGGACCCGAACGTTCTTCCGCAACCTCGTCGGCGACGAGGACGTGGACCCGGTGGTCGACTTCACCTTCCGGGACATCCATGGCCATGTCGTCCATGTCCGCACCTACCACACCGTCTTCCGACCGACCTCGGGCCCTCCCGAAATCTACGCCATCGACATGGACCTCACCCGGGTGAAGCAGCTCGAGCTGCAGCTCCGCGAGCAGGCCACCACCGACGAGCTCACCGGGCTGTGGAACCGTCGCTACTTCACGCGAAGGGCCCAGCGCGAGCTCGCCATGGCCAGCCGCACCGAGCGCCCCCTGTGCGTACTCATGCTCGACATCGACCACTTCAAGCGCATCAACGACACCCGCGGACACGGCGTGGGCGACAGGGTCCTCCGGGACTTCGGCGCGCTGCTCCGCGATCAGCTCCGCGCCACCGACCTCCTCGGCCGGCTCGGCGGCGAGGAGTTCGCCGTCCTCCTGCCCGAGACGGGGCTTGGCACCGCCGAGAAGGTCGCCGAGCGCATCCGCGCCGCGGTCGAGGACCACTCGTTCGAACACGACGAAGGCACACTCCGCGCCACCGTCAGCATCGGGATCGCCCAGCGCACTCCCGAGAACGACAAGAGCCTCGACCGGCTCCTCAGTCAGGCGGACCAGGCGCTCTACGAGGCCAAGGCAGGAGGACGCAACCGCGTCGTCGTGCAGCGCCCCACCCTTGTCTGAGCGCTCTGCCACCCCCAACCGCACGCAGCGCCCCGAGGCCTGGGCGACGCCAGGCGGCGACATCCAGCGGTCCATGCCCGGATGCCGCCAGTCATGGGCGAGCCGGGCGAAGCCCGATCGACATCAGGCGGCGACGTCCAGCTCGGTCCAGTGCACGGCCACCACGCCCTCGAGGCCGGCAAGCTCGTTCTGCAGGGCACGGGCCGCCACCGGGAGCTGCACCTCCACGCCACCGGGGAGTGTGCGGAGATCGAAGCGCACCCGGCCGGCCCGCACGAGAAGCGCACGGGCGTCGCGCTCGAGCGCAGCGGGGTTGCCGTCGGCGAGCAGCCGAAGGCGCACACGGGGGCCGGTGACGGGACGATGGGCGATACGAGCAGCGATGGACGCCACGGACAGGGCAAGGGTCAGCATGGAAACCTCTCGGGGCGAAGACGGTCGGTCAGGGTCGGTGGGGACCGTCGTTCGTCGACTTCCGGGAGGTCTGCTGCGTCAGCGGCGGTCCTCGTGGAGACGTCGGCGAGACGACGGCCCGGTACTACTTCCAGGTTCGTTCACGACATGCTCCATTCGGAGGACCAGTGTCCCGGCGGGCCGGCATGGCCCGGGGGACGGGCCCCACAGGGGCCCTCTCGCACGCCGGGAAGATAGCGTCCCGGCCGCGAAAGTCAATCGGATTCCGCCCTCTCCGCGCACGCAGGCACCCCATGGCCCGAACCTTCCACGCCACCCTCTCCCCGGGGCTCGAGCCCCTGCTCCTCGCCGAGCTGCGCGGCCTCGGTGCCCGCAAGGCAACGGCCGAGCACGGACTCGTCCGCTTTCGCGCCACCTGGCAGACCATCGCGCCCATCGTGCACCGGACCCGGCTGGCCACCCGCGTCCGCATGGACGTCGGCGAGGTCCGGGCCACCGATCCCCGGACCCTCGCCACCCGCGTCGCACGCCTCCCCTTCGCCGAGTGGCTTGACGACCGACACCTGCTGCGCGTCCGCGCCACCTGTTCGTCCTCGCGCCTGTGGCACTCCGGGCTGGTCGCGGACACCGTCGCCGGCGCAGTGCGCGAAGCCTGCGGCGCCGCCCGAGCGACCGTGGACACTCCGGACGAACAGACCATCGAGCTGCTCGTGCGGCTCCACGACGACACCGCCGCCCTTCGCCTCGACCTCGGCGGACGCCTCGACCGCCGGGGCTGGCGCGTGGACACCGGGCGCGCCCCCCTGCGCGAGAACCTCGCCGCCGCCCTCCTCGCCGCCGCCGGCTGGACCCCAGACCTCCCCCTGCTCGACCCCATGTGCGGAAGCGGCACCCTCCTCATCGAAGCCGCCCGCCAGGGCGCCGGGCTCCCACCGCGCCTGCCCCGAACCCTCCCCCTCGACACCCTCCTCCCCCTGCTGCGAGACCCGGAGCACCCCGCCCCCCCCGAACCGTCTTCAGGGACCTCCGCAGGCACCCACGCGCTCCCCGACGCCCCCCTCGTCCTCGGCAGCGACCGCGAGGCCCGCGCCCTCGATGCCGCCCGTGCCAACGCCCGCGCCGCGGGCGTGCTCGACCGCGTGCAGCTCCAGCTCGCCGACGCCACGGCGGTGGTCTCGCCCCCGGACACCCCCCCGGGGCTCGTCCTGCTCAACCCGCCCTGGGGCGAGCGCCTGCGCAGCGAACCGTCCCTCGCGGCATTCTGCAACACCTTCGCCGAGCGGTTCCCGGGGTGGACCCTCGCCGTCCTCACTCCCCGGGACATGGCCGTGCCGGACGCGCTGGCGGCGCGCCCGGTGCGGGCCCGCCTCCGCGCGGGCGACATCCCCCTCGTCCTGCGCGCGGGCTGAGCCCGGTCATCCGCGCAGGGGCACCACGCGGCTCGCCTTCTCGAAGCGCACCCGGAACCCCCGGAAGCGCGGCAGCACCGCGGCATCCGGTGGCCCGCGACGCTTCGCCTCCCCGTTGGCCGGCGACAGCACCACCTTCCCCGACGCCGCGCGCACCGCGCACGCATACTCCGCACCGAGGTGCACCCAGATCCGCGGAAACTCCTCCGCCCACCGCTCCAGCTCCCAGGAGGGCCAGCCCGTCGCGTCCTCGAGATCCAGCGCCAGATCCTCGGCCTCCAGCAGCGCGAGCTCGTCCACGCGCTCGAGCCCCAGCTCCGCCAGGCGCGCCTCCAGCCACGCCGCCGCGTCGTCCGGCACCTCCGGTCGACGCTCGGGCACCCCGTCCGGCCACAGCGGCGACGGCAGGTCGCGGATCACGCCCAGCAGGTGCAGCGCATCCAGCAGCGCCTCGCCCGCCGGGCGATAGAGCCGCCCTTCCAGGATGAAGGACGCCGCCGCCGCGCGCAGCGCCTCCCCGCGCAGGGGCGCCTCCCCGTGCTCCAGCACGACCTCCGCCAGCCGCCGCTCCATCCGGCCCACGATCCGCAGTGGCCGCTTCAGCAGGCGAGTCTCGCCGATCACCTCCTCCCCGATCCCGGCCGCCGCCAGCCGCTCCGGGCGCAGCGGCAGCAGGAGGCTCCCCCGGCCCGTGAACCCGGTCGCACCGTCACCGATCCACGCGATGTCCATCAGCACCCCCGCCTCCGGGCGCGCGATCCAGCCGTCCGGAACGTGATCCGCGTCCTGGAGAACGAACGGCAGGAGCTCGACCTCCACGTCCCCGTTGGTCCAGGGCTGCGTCGCCGGCGGACGTCCCCGACGGGAGGGCTTCGGGTCCTTCGCCCGGGCCCGGAGCACGAACGCCGCCTCCGGCCACGTGCGCAGGAGCACGTCGCCGGCCTGCGCCCAGGTGGCCGCGTCCGGGAGCGCTCGATCCGCGCGGACACCGAGGGCGTCGCGAAGCTGGCGCGCCACGCGACGGGCCTCCTCGAGCGCGCGCCGGTCGATGTGGTGGCGGCGGGCATCGCCGGCGCGCAGGACATGCACCCGGTGCGCGGGCTCGTGCGCGGCGTCGCGGAGCAGCTCGCGGCGCGCGTGGGCCACATCCTCGCGCTGGTCCGCGCGCAGGCCGTCGAGGGGGAGCAGCGGCTCGCGACGGAAGGTGAGCGAGGCGAGCAGGTCGGCGAAGAGCGGGCGCAGGGCCTCCGGGGCCGCCGTGAGCAGCCGCGCCTCGTGGGCATCCACCGGAAGGCGCGCCGCGGACCGCCCGAGCTCCGTGAGGTGGCCGCGCGCATCGAGGAGCCCGGCGCGGTGGAGCCGCTCCCGGGCCTCGTCCACCGCGAACGCCGGCGGCGGGGTCACCCAGGGCGCGGTCATCAGCGCCTCCCCGTCGAGGCCGGCGAGCGCGGCGCGGTACACGGGCTCGTCGAGGGCGATCCGCTCCAGCTCCGGGGCCTCCTGCGGGCGAGGCCGCCAGCGCCGACTCCACAGCCGCAGACACGCCCCGGGACGGACACGGCCCGCCCGGCCGGCGCGCTGATCCATGGCGCTGCGCGCGATGGGCAGCAGGGCCAGCACGTTCCGGCCGGCACGGTGCACCACCCGACGTTCGAGCCCCGTATCCACCACCTGCACCACCCCCGGCAGCGTCAGCGAGGTCTCGGCCACATTCGTCGCCAGGTAGCAGCGGCGCAGGTCCCGCGAGGCGCGGAACGCCCGCTGCAGCTTCTCCGGCGACACGCCGCCGTGAACCTCCACGAGCTCCCACCCGGGGAGAAGGACCGGACCCAGGGCGTCCCGCACCCGGCGGATCTCCCCCCGCCCGGGCAGAAACACCAGCACGTCCCCGTCCACGGTCGCCAGCATCGGCCGGACCGCCGCCACCACGCGATCCGTCAGCCCCCGGGCCGAGGGCGCGTCCACATCCTCTGCCCAGGCGACGTCCACCGGGAAGGTGCGCCCTGGAGCGTCCAGCGCGACCGCCCCGATCTCCTCCGCCAGCCGCACCCCGTCCACGGTCGCCGAGGTCAGCACCAGCGGGGGCATCGCGGGCGCGCGAGCGAGCGCCGCGAGGAGGTCGGTCTGCCAGCCCCGCTCGTGGAACTCGTCGATGATCACCGCACCGAACCGCGCCACCTCGCCCTCGGCGAACAGGCGCAGCGCCACCCCGGGCGTCACGAAGAGGATGCGCGTGTCGGCACACCGCTGCTCGTCGAAGCGCACGGCGTACCCGACCTCCCGCCCCAGCGTCCGCCCCTGCTCCTCGGCGACCCGCTCGGCGAGGCTGCGCGCGGCGACGCGCCGCGGCTGGACCACGAGGACCGGCCCCTCCACCGCCTCGGCCGCCATCACCGGCAGCCGCGTGGACTTGCCGGAGCCGGTCGGTGCCGTCACCACGACCGGCTTCCCCTGTCCCAGCACCGAGCGGAACTCTCCCCCGATCCCGTCGATCGGGAGCACCTGCACCCTCTCGCTCATGCCCCGACGACCCCCACTCCCCGACCGGACGCCAGGGCCAGCGAAGGGGCGAACGCGCCCACCCCGCGCCGCTGCGCCACCGCGCTCTCCCAGGGCGGTACCCACCCGCCGAACGCCCGCTCGAGGGCCTCCGCCACAGCGATGGTCCGGTGATCGTCCCCGCGGCGCCCGCCCACCTGCACGCCCAGCGGCCGGCCTCCGGCGTCGAGCCCCAGAGGCACCTGGGTCACCGGGACCTCCATGACGTTGAGAATCGCGGTGTACGCCCACCGCCACGGCAGGAGCAGCGGCGCATAGTGGCGGGGCGCGGGACGCGCGTGCGACGGGTAGAGAAAGATCCCGTTGTCGCCCACCAGATCCTCCAGCCGATTGCGCAGGCTCTCGCCGGACTGCAGGAACGCCCGGGCCTGGGCCTCCGCCGCCGTCGGCAACGTCTCGAGCACGGCCAGCATGAGCGCGGGCAGGGTGTGGGGCGAGCGACGCGAGGCCCACCGCATGAACTCCACCGGCGCCGAGAATCCGTCCCGCCCGTCGGCCAGCATGGAGCGGAACGTGGGCCCGCCGGCGGCCTCGAGCATGGCGCCCCAGATCTCCACGGAGCGGCGGAGCTCGGGCGGGCGATGGACCTGCACGTCGGCACCGGCTGCGCGAAGCCACGCGACCGCGTCCTCCTGGGACTTGCGGAGGGTGGAGGCCACGCCGATGCGCCCGTCGTCGGGGATGTGGACGACTCTCATTCCGCCCAGGTCCACGGTGGCCGGGTCGCCCAGCTCCATCGGCACGCAGGCCCCATCCTCCGGGTCCGGGCCGGCGAGCAGCCGGACGAGGGGCATCAGGTCCTCCGCCCGACGGCACAGCGGGCCCGTGCACAGGAAGGGCTGGGTCTCCGGGCCGCCGAGCGGGTACTGCCCGGCGTTCGGGATCAACCGGCCGCTCGGCTTGTGGCCGAACACCCCGTTGAAGAAGGCGGGCATCCGGATGGAGCCGCCCACGTCGGCCCCGAGCCCGAACGGAGCGTAGGCGGCCCCCACCGCCGCGCCCTCGCCCCCGGATGATCCGCCGACGATCCGGCGCAGGTCGTAGGGGTTGTTGGTGCGGCCGTAGACCCGGTTGCTGCTCTCCATCCACATGCAGAGCTCGCTCGTGTTCGTCACGCCGAGAACCACCGCCCCCGCCTCGCGCAGCCGACGGACGGTGACGGCGTCTCGCTCCGCCCGAACGCCCTGTCGGGCGACCAGCCCGGAGGTGTTGGGCATCCCCGTCACCTCGAAGCTCTCCTTGATGGTGCAGGGCACGCCGAGCAGGGGCGGAAGCTCTTCCTCGCAACCCGCGGCGCGCGCGGCGACGATGCGGCGATCCGCCGCGTCCGCGTCCGCCCGGGCGTCGGCGAACCGGTCCGCGACGATGGCGTTGAGCAGCGGGTTGACCACCTGCGCATGGGCGATGGTCGCGTCGACCAGCGCGCGGCTCGTGACCTCGCCGGACCGGAGGGCTGCCGCCAGCGACCGGGCGGAATCGCGAAAGGGATCTCGAGGCCTGTCGGACATGATTCCTCCCCGGGGGCAGCACCGCCCGACGCGCGGAATCCGTCGGGCAGCGGGGCTTCGGTGCCGGGCACGACGCAGCCCGGACACGGGGTGTTCAGACCGGAGTGCCGCCGGACCGGCTCCGCACCGTAGCATCGAGGTGCTGCGGGGCAAAGCCGCAAGATCCCTCCGCCCGCATGCTCCAGCGCCCACACCGAGTCGCCACCGACCCCCTCCCTGTGGCGGACTCACCATCGAGGACCGAAGTGCTTCGGGCCGTTTCGGCCAACGCGAACCGCCGCACGGGGCCAGGCCGGTTCGTACCCCGGATCCTGCGATCACCCTGCCAGTGGCTCCCGGCTCGACCGGGCCGGGGCCGCGTTTCTCCGGCGGGCGCGCTGCCCGCTGCCCCATCCGCGGCGTCGACAGCCACGGTTCCCCCCCGCGCTTCCGCTCCCGGGAGGGGGGCTTCGCCGCCGCCGGTGGTCCGTCGGCCGGGCGTGGCCCATGGCATCGTTCACTGGCAGCGGCTGAGCGTTCGGCTGCAATCGCCGGAGCTGCACTGGAAGTCGTAGAGGCAGGTGGCACCGGTGGACAGTGCGGCGAACGGGTCGACCTGTATGGCGGAGCGCCCGTTGGGCGCGACGCTGGAGCAGCTCAAGGCTCCGGCGCCGGGGCTCTCGGTGGTGATGGTGTGCGGTTCGGCGAGATCGATCACGACGGAGGCGGAGGGAAACCAGAGGATGCCGATGACGTCTCCACCGGCACCGGGGCCGCCGCAGCCGCCGTCTCCGCCGTTGCCCCCCTGTCCTCCCGCGCCCCCGTTTCCGCCGGAGCTGAGGGTGTATCCGTTGCCCCCGGTTCCCCCCTGGCCGCCGATGCCCCGCGCGCCGCCGCTGCCTCCGTCGCCACCGTCTCCCGTGCGGATGGACCCACCGAGGATGGCGATCTGGCTGCCCTCGCCGACGATGAGTCCGACGGACGGACCGCCGGCCAACCCACCGGAACCGCCCATTCCGGGGCCGCCGCCACCACCGCCGCCGCCGCCGCCGCCGCCGGGAAAGAACCCGGCGCACCCGCTGACGAATCCGCCACCGCCGCCGCCGCCACCGCCGCCACCACCGGCGCCGGGCTCACCGTCTTCCCCGACGGTGTAGGCGTAGGTGTTGGCGAGAGGGAAGTACCCGTGCCACGATGGACTTCCGTCCTGTCCGGAGGTTCCGGATGTCCCGGACTCCCCCGGGACGCCGTCGGCTCCCGAACAGCCCGAGATGTTGACCCCCGGATCACCGCCGAGCCCCCGGATGCCGGGCGATGCGGATCCGCTGCCCGCAGGCTCGCCATCGATACCGTCGACGCCGGGCAGGGGGTCGTTCATGTCGGTGAACGAACCATTGCCGCCCCCGCCCCCGGCGGCCGACCCGAACCCGCCCGAAGCCCCGGAGGACCCGACGGCCACATCTCCGAGACCGCCCGCCTCGCCCGATGCGCCGCCGCTCCCCGGCAGTCCTGCTGCTCCGTTCCCGGCGTGGATGTGAACCTCGACGAGTTCGACCTCGGCGTCCTCAGTCAGAATCAGCCCCACGGCAGGTCCGCCCGGATCGGCGGCATCTCCGCCGACGAGTCGGAGATGCTCGAGGCGAATCGGACCGACAGGTCCGATCGCAAGAGCCCCGATGTTGCTGTTCACGTCGAGCTCCGTGATGCCTCCGGTGCGTCGGAACCCGTCCTCGTGGCCCCCGAGGACGGAGAGCTCGCCGGCGAGCGTGAGCATGCCGTCGATCGCGAAATCTCCGGTGGCCACATGGATGATGCTTCGGCCGATGGTGTCGTGTCCCTCGATCACGGTGCGCAGCTCGCTGCCCGCGCAGGGGTCGGCGGCGAGCAGGCCGCATCCCGGATCGGTCGACCCGCCGGCGGCCGCGACGAACAGGCGGTCACAGACGTCGCCGGTGAAGCAGCCCCACGGCACCCCGCTCTCGAAGGTGCACAGCCCGCCCGGGCCGCAGATCCAGGGACCCGGACAATCGGGGTCGACGTCGCAGGCGTCGCCCGGCTCGGGCGTACAGACCTCGTCCCAGCACAGCTCGTCCGGGCCGCAGTCCCCGTCCTCGCTGCAGGTGACCGGATCGGGTTCACCGGTGCACGTGCCCAGGGCGCCGGAGCCCGAGACCGCCGGATCGATCGGCTCGCCCCCGATGCACTCTCCGGACGCGCAGTCTGCATTCATCGCGCACGGGGCGCCCAGCCCGAACTGTCCGCAGCCGCTGTCGGCCAGTCCATCGCCGTTGTCGTCATTCCCGGTGCCGCACTGTTCGTGCATGACCTCGACGATCCGACCCGTCAGCCGGAAGGGCTGAGGATCGACGCTGCCGAGATAGAACATCCACTGACGGGTCACCACCTCACCTTCGCCGCCCCCGACATCCGCAGCCAGCGGGCCGTAGTTGAACATGCCCACCTCGGAGTTGGGTTGCAGCCACTCGAACGTCCCCGGCTCGGAGGTCGACTCGATGGTCCGTGGCGGCAGGTCCACGAACGACCGAACCCCGTCGAGCCGGAATTCGTCGATCAGGATCCAGAGGTCGCCGATGTCTTCGCCGGTGTCGTTTCGCACGGCGAATTCGGTGCAGAAGGTGTAGCCCCCCGGATCGACATCCGCGGCTCCGGGCCCACCTTCCTCCAGCAGATCGAAGAAGGTCTCGCGCAGGCCCGGCGGGTCGGCGGGAACGTGCCCGAATCGCCAGTCCGACGTGTTCCAGCCGCTGATCCAGAACGTGCGGCAGGCCATCAGGTCCGAAGTGCTGCTGTCCTCGTCCTGCTGGAACCGCAGGGTTCCCGGCCTTCGGTTGTCGAAGTCCCCCTCGTCGCGGTTCTGCCGCAGATCGTCCCGGAAACCCGGAATGGCCTGGCTCTTGGCGGACGGATCCACCACGGTGATCCGCGCCTCCCCGGTGCGCGGATCGACGTAGCCCTCGAAGTGGCCGAGCAGCCGCTGCCCGGGGACGGCACGGGAGAGGGACAGCGCTCGGGAGGTCACCATCGGTGGCGTGGCGGCGCGGGATGGCGGCTCCTGCAGCTCGGGCGTGTCCGTCTCCCCGCCGCACGCGAGCGGGCCCGCCGGGAACAGGGCGATCAGCGCGATCGCGAGGACACCGAGTGGGAGCGAGCAGGGTTCACCGAGGGTTCGCGAAGCCGTCTTTCCGAACATGGGTCCACTCCCGTTCAGGGGGCGACGGCCAGCACCGTTCTCCGTTCATGCAGCGCACCGAATCGTCATCAGCGGCTATCATGGAACGCTCTGCAATGCAACGGTTTACCCGTCTCCTCCCCGCCTGCCGGGGGGAGCGACGGTTCCGCCGGTGCGGCCCGGAACCGCGGCAGTGTGCGGTCGCCGAACGCTCGCGCCGTCGGAGTCCATGGCGAGGGCCGTTCGGGCAACGGCCCGACGGTGCCGGACCATGATCCTTCGACGCTCTCCGGTCGGAGGCCATGAAGAGGGTCAATGCGCCTGAACGAGGTCCGGAGTCGACCCTGCGATGTTCCGCCCCACGGGTCCGGAACCGCTCGGGCCCGGCTAGAGGCGCTCGGCGATCCGGGCCCCGAGCGTCCGGAGCTGCTCGCCGTCGCCCATGGCGCCGTCCAGCGTGATCACGATGATGCTGCGCGAGCGGTCGTGGCGGAACGCCAGGTGGTGGACCCCGTCGAAGGTGCCGCCGAACGAGGCCTGGCCGAGCTCGGGGGCGTCGCGGTCCACGGCGATCCAGGTGTCGCGCAGGCGACGAAACCGTCGGTCCCGCTGTGCGGGGTCGTCCACGATCCACCGCTGCACGGCGACGCCCAGTCCGTCCTCGGGTGCGATTCGCATGGCGTTCCAGCCGGGCGAGGGCTCCTGCCCCTGCAGGGGAAGCTCCCGGAGCAGGCCGTCGTAGCGGAGGATCTCGCGAATGTCCGCCCGCGTGAGGAGGTTCTGTACCGCCGGGGGAGACGGCGGGGCCAGGCCGAGTCGGGCCCTGAGCTCCCTCAGCTCGGCGACGGTGAGCGCCGCCACTTCCGTCTCCTCGTCCGTCTCCGTGGGGATCGCGGGTTCGTCTGCCTCCCCGTCCGGTCCGGGGGCGGGCTCCGCGAGCTCGGCGGTCTCCGGCTCGAGCTCCGCCGCTTCGTCCTCGCGGTCTCCGGGGCAGGCGAAGAGAATCGCGGCGAGGAACGGCAGCAGGGGAAGGGTTCGATGGCGCACGACGGGCCTTCAGTCCGAAGGGGAGGTCACCGCGGCGGCACCGAGCGGGCGCAGCGCGGCGGCGGTGGCGCGAAAGGGTCGCACGATCCGGTGGTCGATGTCGAGGGTCAGCAGCTCCAGATCGCGCTCGGCGTGCTCGCACAGCCGCAGCGCGCTCGCCGCGTACTCCTCGCCCCACGCGAGGAGACGCTCGCGGTCGAGATCGTCGCGGTCGGGGAGCAGCCGTCGCAGCAGGGCCTCGCGCTCCCCCTCCGTGCGGGAGGTGGCCGCCGCGACCTCCTCGAGGACCCGATCGCCGTCGGCTTCCAGCCGGGCGATCAGCCGGGCGTAGGGGGCCTGGCCCGCCCGCTCGTCCAGGAGCCGTTCGAGGGCCCGTGCTTCGGCGAGCCACGCCTCGAGCCGGCGGCGGAGGGTCCGGGACTCGGGCGGTCCGACCAGGGTGGCGGCCTGTTCGACGGTCCGCACGACCTCCTCCTCGGTGCGTCGGACATCCTCCATGAGGCGTTGACGCGCCGCATCGAGCAGCGCCCGGGTGCGATCGCGGAGCTGCTGGGAGAGCAGGCGCCGGTCCTCCCCCTCGAGGCGGCGCCGGCCGAGCAGCCCCGCCTCGCTGCCGACGAGATCCACGATCTCCGCGGCAGTGCGGGTCCGGAGGGCCTGGAGGGCCTGCTGCAGCTCCTCCCGCGCCGGGGTGAGAACGCGGGTCTCCCACCGGGCGGCGCGATGGCCCAGCGCCTCCCGTCTCTGTCGAATCCCCTCGCGGGCGGTGGCGACCGCGTCGAGCGCCGCGGCTGCCCGGGCGAGCGCATCGTCGGCGAGGCCGGTCAGCGAGACGGCCACCTCGAGCGACTTCAGCCGTCCGGCACGGGCGAAGAAGCGCTCGCGGAGCGCGAGCTCGAAGACCCGCCAGCCCTCGCCGGCGCCGTCGCTGCCCTCGTCCTCTCCCTGACGGCGCGCCTCCAGGGCCTGGAGGGCGGACAGGGGGAAGATGCCCGCGTACCGTCCGTCGAGGTGGTCCTCGAGGTGCCCGCGGATGGCCTGCACCGCCTCCTCCGCGTCGCGACCGAGCCGGTCGATCTTGTTGATCACGATGAGCAGGCGCTCTCGCGGCCGGGTGATCTCCTCGAGGCGCGAGAACTCCGTGGCGGTCAGGGCCTGGTGCGCGTCGAGGAGCCAGAGGATGGCGTCGGCGGTCTGCAGGGCTCGGCCGGCGCGCTGCTCGTGTTCGTCCACGGGAGCGTTGAATCCGGGGGTGTCCCAGAAGTGGATCGACCGCAGCTCCGGGTGCGGGTAGCAGAACTCCAGCTCGGCGATCTCTTCGGGGCGCTGGCGGACGAGGGTGGCGGCCTCGGCAAAGGGCAGTTCCTCGACGGCACCGTCGGTGCGGGTCCAGCGGGCGACGGGCCGGGGGCCATACCGGATGACGTTGACGTGGCTGGTGGTCGGCAGGACCCCGGTCGCGACCATCTCCTCGGCCACGAAAGCGTTGATGAGTGTGCTCTTGCCGGCGTTGAACTCCCCGAGCACGGCGACGGTCAGCGGCGCGTCGAGCTGCTGGCGGAGGGCGGTGGCGCGCGGAAGGAGCGGGCTGAGCAGCGGGTGGGCGGCGATCACGGGGGCGAGGGCGTCCAGGAACGGCGCCAGTCGTGCCGGCCCGAGTGCGTCGACGGAGCCCGGATCGGGCAGGTCCGGGGCGAGGGCGGCGAGGGCCTCCGCGAGGGGGGCCTCCGCGAGGGATCGCCAGGCGGGGTCGAGGGCTGCCTCCCGCAGGAGCCCGAGCGCCTCGACCGCGTCTCCCTCGGCGAGGGCGAGCTGACCGAGGGCGAGGAGGGTCTCCGGCCCCATGCTGGCGGAGCGCAGCGCGCCGAGGGCCTGCCGGGCGGCCTCGAGGTCGCCCAGAGCGAGGGCAGCGCGGCCGCGCAGGAGCTGGAGTGCGCGATCGATGCCCGGAGCGCTCTCGGCGAGCGCGTCGAGGCGGGCGAGTGCGGAGCGGGCCTCCCCGGTCTCGAGTTCGGCGCGGGCGAGCTGGCGGACGAGGCGGGGCGAGGGCTCGATGGCCACGGCCTGGCGCAGGGTCTCGCGGGCCTGGTCCCGGGAGCCATCGGCTCGGTAGCAGGCGGCGATGCGTTCGAGGAGGCCGATCCGGTCGGCATCGACGGTGGTGTCGATCAGGGCCCGGATGAGAAGTGGCAGGGCCTCGGCGGGGCGTTGCTCCCGCTCGAGCAGCGCGGCACGCTGCATGAGCACGGCGCCGGACTCGCCCTCCTGCGCCGCGAGGAGGTCGAGCAGCCGGTGGGCCTCCGGGACTCCCGCCTCGGCCGCTCCGGTGGCCAGTGATGCGCCGAGAAGCAGGGCGTCCCGCGGGGGGGGGTCGGCGGCGAGCGCCGGAGCGAGGGCGAGCCAGGCGGTCTCGTCGTCTCCGTCCTCGTGGAGCGCCCGGGCGAGGCGCACGGCGAGCGCCGGGTCGTCCTCGCGAATGCGGAGCGCCTGACGCAGGAGGGGGATCGCTCGCGGCCGGGCCCCCTGCCGTTCGTGAATCGAGGCCAGGGCACCGAGGGCGGCGACGCGCTCGTCGTCCTCGCCGGCGAGCTTGAGGGCGCGCTGGAAGTGGGCGTGTCCGTCCGTGCAGTCCGACGAGGCCATCGCGATCTCGCCCAGGGTGAACCGCGCGGTGAACGTTTCCCGGAGCTCGATGCTGCGCAGGAGGTGCCGGCGGGCCTCGTCGTGCTGCTGCAGGGCCTGGAGGATGAGTCCCCGGACGAGGTGAATGCGCCCGACCCGGG
Organism: Deltaproteobacteria bacterium; assembly: GCA_007693585.1. Taxonomy (GTDB): domain Bacteria; phylum Myxococcota_A; class Bradymonadia; order REDH01; family REDH01; genus REDH01. The sequence continues at coordinate 20,428 of REDH01000059.1, read as the reverse complement.
GGTTCTCGGCCTCGGCGCGGGCGAGCAGGTGGAGGGCTTCGTGGTGCCTGTCCTCGGCGAACGCCACTTCCGCACGGTCGAGGAGCCCCTTGAGGGTGGGATTGCGCCGGACGTCGATGTCGTCGGCGAGGTTCTGCAGGTGATTGGAGAAGCGCTGGAGGAGGCTCATGCCGGCGCGTGGGGGTTCGGGGGGATCGGGCCCGAGGCGACCATCGGAGGTCGCGCTCCCTCCCGGCGGGTGGTGCTACTTCTTTCCGCTGCGGCGGGCCTCGATGGCGCGTTCGATGTCCGCGATGGAGACGATGCGTCGGGCGACGAGCGCCTCGATGAGGCCCTGGACGAGCACGTCGCTGTCGTGGCGCTGGACGAGGAGGCTGAGGGGGTCGGCGAGCCCGCCGTCCTCCGCACGGGGCAGGCGGGTGTTGCGGGTGGTCTGGTGTCTGGAGGTGTGGGTCTGGTGTCGGTCCCCGACGAAGTCGAGCTGCTCCATCTCCACGGTCTGGTGCGGGGACACGGGGCGGGCGCTGCCGGGTCGGGTATCGGCGCTCGATGAGCGCGGCAGGGGTCCGACGTGGCTTCCCGGCGTGGTCTGAGCGGCGCCGCTGCGCCGAGGGGCATCGTGTCCGGGGTCGTTGAGGGTGGCGAGGGCCGCGTCGAGGGCGCGGCGTCCGACCACCACGGGCTCGATCGCGGCCTTGAGGTGGGCGCCGGCCTCCTGCTGCGCGTCGATGTCGAGGGGGTCCACCATCCCGAGCAGCACGGTGCCCGGGGCACTGGCCTGGCCGAGGGGGACGACGCGGTGGTGGCGGAGGATCCGGATGGGCACGCGCCGGGCCCAGGTGGTGGACGGCGGCTCGTTCTCCAGGTCCCGGTAGGCCAGGTTGAGGGAGCGCGCGACGGCCTGGGCGAGCTGTTCCTCGCGCACGGAGCCGGTCTGCAGGGCCACCTCGACACGGGGGAGCTTGCGCAGGGTGGCGAGCTCCTCGACCTCGCGCAGGGCGGCGGGGCTCAGGAGGCTGTAGGAGAGCGCGATGCGGCTGAAGGTGGCGTCGTCGAGCATGGTGGCCGGGGACCAGACACGGTGGAGGGGCGCAGCAGCGCCGACCGGGCTAACACGGGCGATCGAGGATGGCAACGCGACCGAGCTGTGCATCCGCGTCATCCATCCGGTGCGCCCCGGCACCGATGGCGGGGGAACGATCCTGCCGCCGGAGTTGTTCCCCGGAAGTGCCCCGACGTGCGCGTTGACACCGGGCCTGCCCCGATCCACGACACCTGCGCCCCGGGACACGGTGTACCCGGTCCTCCCGGCGTGCACCCCGCGCATCCACCCCTGCAAGGAGAAGTGGTCATGACGACGCAACGCACCACCCTCACCGCCGCGCTGGCCGTCCTCTCGCTCTTCGCCGTGACCGTCGCCCATGCGGGCGAGGTTCAGCACATCCAGGAGGCGGGCGACGCGGAGCGTCCGCTCGTGGCGGCCATCACCCCGGGGGGAATCGCCTTCCTCGACGCGGACAACGCGCTCTTCCGGGCGTTTCGGCACCAGCGGACGGCGCGCTCCGGGTTCGACCAGCCGTGGATCTGGATCGAGGACCTCGACGGCGACCGCAACCGCGAGTTCGTCGGCGCGGGACGTCCGGCCTTCGTCCTCGATCACAACGCCGACCCGATCTGGGGCATCCCCGGCGGCTGCGAGCAGTTCTTCCTCGGCGACTTCACGCAGGACCGCGGGCTTCAGATCCTGTGCCGCAACGGCAACCGGGTGGAGATCCACTCCCACGACGGCCAGCGCATCTTCGTCTGGGAGGGTCGGGGCTACCGGCTCGGCCAGTGCTGGATCGACGACTTCTCCTCCAACCGCAAGCTCGACCTCGCGTGCGAGAGCGGCAGCAATCACCTCTTCTTCGACTTCCGTTTCGACGGACCGGAAGAGCGCGAGGGCGGCGCCCCCGACACGATGGCCCGCGGAGCCGCCAACCTGACCCGCACCGCGGCGCTCGCCCGGGGTGACCGGCCGCTCGATCTCGGCGGCCGCCAGGTGACCCTCGCCGCCGACGGCGGCGAGCTCCGCATCACCGCCGCGGACGACGGTGCCGTCCTGGCCCGGCACACGTTCGGCGGTGAGCAGCTCCACAGCGCGGCCGTCGTCGACCTCGGCCACGGACCGCGACTCTACATCGGAGACGACCGGCACCACGTCCACGTCTTCGGCGCCGACGGCGAGCACCTCGCCTCCGTCAATGTCGACCCGGCCGGACTGCGCCGCGATGCCCGCGTCCAGGTGCGCCGAGCCTCCGCCAACCGAATCGAGGACGCATCCCGGGAGACCGTCGAGGGAATCTTCGCTGGAGCCCTCGACCGGTTCACCCAGTGCTACGCGTCCCGCATGGGCGAGGACCAGACCACCCGCGTCGGCAGCATGGTCGCCCAGCTCACCATCGACGGCGGCGGCCGGGTCACCGAGGTGCAGCGCCGCCACTCCGATCTTCGCAGCGCCGAGCTGGACGGCTGCATCGAGCGCGAGCTCCGCAGCCTCCGGTTCTCCAGCGCCACCGAGGGCACCGGCATCGCCAGCATCACCCTCGACTTCGACTTCGTCGACCGGCGCTGAGGCCGCCTCGGTGTGCGCCACCCACCGGGCGTGCACACCGCCACCGAGGGCCCCGTCGCCCCTGCCACGAGGATGCCCATGAATCCCCGACTCCCGATCCGTGCACCCCGCGGCGCGGCGCTCTCCTGCCGTGGCTGGACGCAGGAGGCCGCCCTCCGGATGCTGATGAACAACCTCGACCCCGAGGTCGCCGAACGCCCCGATGATCTGGTCGTCTACGGCGGCTCCGGGCGGGCGGCACGAAACTGGGAAGCCTACGACGTCATCGTCCGAACCCTCCGCACGCTCCGCGACGACGAGACCCTGCTCATCCAGTCCGGAAAGGCGGTCGGCGTGCTTCCGAGCCATCCGCTCGCCCCCAGGGTGCTCCTGGCGAACAGCCACCTCGTGCCGCGATGGGCCACCTGGGAGCACTTCAACGACCTCGAGCGACGCGGCCTCATGATGTTCGGCCAGATGACGGCGGGGAGCTGGATCTACATCGGCTCCCAGGGCATCGTGCAGGGGACCTTCGAGACCTTCGCCGCCGCCGCCGACCAGCACTTCGGCGGTGACCTGGCCGGCCGCTGGATCCTCACCGCCGGGCTCGGCGGCATGGGCGGCGCGCAGCCCCTCGCGGCGACCATGTGCGGTGCGTCCTGCCTCGCCGTCGAGATCGACGGGGAGCGCATCGAGAAGCGCCTGCGCACCCGCTACCTCGATCGCACCACCGACGACCTCGACACCGCCCTCGCGTGGATCCGCGAGGCCGGCGAGACCGGCTCCCCCGTGTCGATCGGCCTGCGGGCAAACGCAGCGGACGTCTGCGAGACACTCGTCGAACGGGGCATCGTCCCGGACCTCGTCACCGACCAGACCTCCGCCCACGACCCGCTGCGCGGCTACTACCCGCAGGGGCTCGACCAGCGGGAAGCCGACCGGCTGCGCGACGAGAACCCCGAGGACTACCTCCGCCGCGCCAGGGCCTCCATCGCCCGGCATGTGCGCGCATGGCGGAACCTTCAGGACGCCGGCGCCATCGCCTTCGACTACGGCAACAACATCCGTCAGGTGGCCCTCGACGAGGGCGTGGAGGACGCCTTCCGGATCCCCGGGTTCATCCCGCAGTACATCCGTCCCCTCTTCTGCGAGGGGCGGGGACCGTTCCGCTGGGTCGCGCTGTCCGGCCGCCCCGAGGACATCGCCCTCACCGACGACTTGATCACCGAGGCCTACCCCGACAACGCCCTGCTCCAGCGCTGGATCCGGCTGGCCCGGGAGCGGATCGCCTTCCAGGGGTTGCCGGCGCGCATCTGCTGGCTCGGCTACGGCGAACGTGCCGAGATGGGGGAGCGCTTCAACCACCTCGTGCGCACCGGCCGAGTGGACGCTCCCTTCGTCATCGGTCGCGATCACCTCGACTGCGGCTCGGTCGCGTCGCCCAACCGGGAGACCGAGGCCATGCGCGACGGGTCGGACGCGGTCGCCGACTGGCCGCTGCTCAACGCGCTCATCAACGCGGTGAACGGGGCCGCCTGGGTCAGCCTGCACCACGGGGGGGGCGTTGGCATGGGCTACAGCATCCACTCCGGAATGGTGGCCGTCGCCGACGGCACCGACGAGGCTTCCGACCGGTTGCGCCGGGTCCTCACGTCCGATCCGGGGATGGGCGTGCTCCGGCACGCGGACGCCGGATACGACAACGCCACGCGCTTTGCGCGGCAGCACGGCATCCGGGTGCCCCACCTCGAGGAGGAGACCCCGTGACCGCCGGGGATCGCCTGACCATCCGCGCGCGCCAGCTCCTGACGATGGAGGGTCCCGCGCGGCTTCCCCCCGCCGACGGAGCGCCGGCGCGCGAAGCCGGCGTGGTGGGGCTTCGGGAGGACGCGGTCGTGGTCTGCCGGGGGGGGCTGGTGGAGGCCGTTCTCCCGGCGGACCATCCGGACGCGCCCGCCCCCGATCGGGAGGTGGAGCAGCTCATGCCCACCTGGGTGGAGTGCCACACCCACGCCCTCTTCGGCGGGGCGCGCCACGTGGACTTCGCCCTTCGCAACGCGGGCCGCCCCTACGTGGAGATCCTCGAGGCCGGTGGTGGAATCCTGTCCACGGTCGCGCACACGCGCGCCGAGTCCGCGGAGGTCCTGGAGGAGACGCTGCGGGAGCGGCTGATGGCGTTCCATGCGCGGGGCGTGGACGTGGTCGAGGTCAAGACGGGGTACGGACTGTCGGTGGAGGAGGAGCTTCGGCATCTGCGGCTGATCGACGCGGTGGCGAGGCGCGTGCCGGTGCGGGTGATCCGGACGTGTCTGGCGGCGCATGCGGTACCGCCGGAGTTCCGGGAGCGTCGGGGGGAGTGGGTGGAGGCGATCGTCGGCGAGCTGTTGCCGCGGGCGGTGCGCGAGGGGCTGGTGGATCAGGTGGACGTGTTCTGCGACCGGGGGGCGTACACGGTGGCGGAGGGGCGGCGGGTGCTGGAGGCGGGGCGGGCGCTGGGGCTGGGTCTGCGCGTGCATGCGGAAGAGCTGGCGTGGACGGGGGCGGCGCGGATGGCGGCGGAGCTCGGTGCGGCGAGCGCGGATCATCTGGAGCACATCACGGGCGAGGACGTCGCGGCGCTGGCGGCGGCGGACACGGCGGCGGTGCTGCTGCCGCTGGTCACGACGTTCCTGGACCTCCCCGAGCGGGCGCCGGCGCGGGCGCTGGTGGAGGCGGGGGTGCGGGTGGCGGTGAGCACGGACTACAACCCGGGGAGCGCGTGCAGCCTGGACCTGTCGCTGGCGGCGTCGCTGGCGTGTTCGCTGCACCGGCTGACGCCGGGAGAGGCGCTGCGCGGGGTGACGCGGGTTCCGGCAGAGGTGCTCGGGGTGGCGAGCGCGTTCGGGGTGATCCGGCCGGGTGCGCGGGCGTCGTTCCTGTCGTTCTCGCTGCCGGACTGGACGGCGGTGCCCTGGCTGCAGGGAGAGCTGGCGTTCCGGCCGGAGGCAGGGATGCGCCGGGAGGGTCAGGCGGCGGGCTGAGCGCGACACCCCGGCGCCCGCTCAACCGAGCGGCCAGGAGGCCGACGCGCCGGGAGGGTCAGGTGGCGGGCCGAGCGCCGGGGTGGGCAAGGGTGCTCAGGGTCGCGATTCTTCCGGGGGCATGTGCACGTCGTGGATCCCGCCGCGCTGGCCGCGGCGGCGCGCGTTCACCTCGACCCAGGTGAGGGCGGACACGAGGGCAAAGCCGACGAGGAAGGCGGCGAGGGGCCCGGGGAGGAGGTCCTCGGCGGTGGGGAGGACGTTCTCGACGACGCCGACGGCGGGGTCACCGAGCTTGAACGGCCAGATGACCCGCAGGCTGCCGAGCATCAGGCCCACCATGGCGGCGAGGGTGATGGAGGCGTAGCGGTCGAAGAGCCAGCCGAGGATGCGTGCGAAGCTGAAGAGGCCGATGACCATGCCTGCGGCGAAGGCGGTGACATAGGCGGTGTGGAGGGGGGAGGGGGAGAGGGTGACGAGCCCGTCGAGGAAGCCCTTGAGGGAGACGAGGATGAAGTAGTAGGCGCCGAGGATGAGGAGGATGAAGGAGCCGGAGATGCCGGGCAGGAGCATGGCGGAGATGGCGATGAGCCCGGCGGCGAACATGAACCACAGGGCGGGCCTGGGGAGTTCGACGGGGGTTCCTGCGGGCACGAGGAGCGCGTTGAAGGGGTTGCGGGGGTCCTTGCGGTCGAGGTGGTGCTCCTCGATGAGGCGCATGTAGACGGCGGGGATGTCGGACGAGCGGATGAGCTGGGCGCACAGCTCGAGGAGCTGGTCGGCGCGTTCGACGTCCTGTTGGGCGACGGCGGCGCGGAGGTCGCGGTTGCCGTCCTGGCCGCCGGGGTTGCAGAAGAGCTGCTGGGGGTTCCAGGCCGAGGGGTGCGCCCGGGTGAAGGCTTCGAGGGTAAGGTCCTCTTCGGCCTGGGCGGTGGTCCAGGAGAAGACGGGCTGGGCGTGGTTGCCGACGAGCAGGAAGGCGGCGGCGGCGAAGACGAGCACGGCGAGGTATTCGCGGGGTCCGCGGCGGTTCATCTGGAGCCAGGGCAGGGCGACGCTGGCGAGGATGAGGCCGAAGAAGAAGGCGAACATGACGCGCGGGTGGTTCTCGATGAGCGGGGGGATGGTGCGGGAGCCGACGACGATGGCGGAGCCGATCCCGGCGGCGAGGGGGAGGAGGAATCCCCAGTGGATGGCGCGCAGGGGTTCGGTGACGCGTGCGCGTTCCTCGCTCCGGAACCCGGAGCGGGCCCAGCGCACGAGTCCGCCGAGCCAGCGGAGGTTCACGGAGCGGAGGGCGTTGATGAACTGGACGTAGATGCCGAGCACGAGGGCCATGGTGCCGCCGCTGACACCGGGGATGATGTCGGCGAGTCCCATGCAGGCGCCCTTGAGGACGAGGAGGAGACGGTTCATGCGTCGTCCGGTTCGGAGAGGAGTTCCTGGAGCTGCTGTTGCCAGTGGGCCTCGCGGGCCTCGAGGGTGGCGGCGGCGTCTTCCCATGCCGCGAGGAGGTTGTCGATCTCCTCGAGGGTGGCGGCGAGGTCGGTCTGCAGGGCGGCGATGCGCGCGCCGTTGCCTTCGGCTGCGTACAGGGCGGGGTCGGCGAGGGCGCCCTCGAGTTCGGCGCGGCGTTCTTCGGCGGCGGCCATGCGGGTCTCGGCGTCCTCGACGGCGGCGCGGAGTTCCCGGGTCTCGCGGTTCATGCGGTTTCTCCACTCGGCCTCGATGCGCTTTCGGTCGCGGCGGGTTCGGGGCGCGGCGCTCTCGGCGGAGGAGGGGCGGGCCGGTTTGGGGTCGCGCGGGGTCGGTCCGGCGTCGGCGAGGAGGCCGGAGGATCCGCCGAGTCCCTCGGCGCGGCGTTTGTGGCGGTAGTACTCGTAGTCGCCGAGGGTGCTCTCGAGGGTGCCGTCCTCGATGTGAACGACGCGGGTGGCGAGCTGGTTGATGAAGTGGCGGTCGTGGGAGACGAAGAGGACGGTGCCGTTGAAGTTTCGGAGGGCGTCGACGAGGACGTCCCGGCTGGAGATGTCGAGGTGGTTGGTGGGTTCGTCGAGGAGGAGGAGGTTGGCGGGTCGCAGGAGCATGCGGGCGAGGGCGACGCGGTTTCGTTCGCCGCCGCTGAGGACGGAGATGCGTCGTTCGACGTCGTCGCCGGAGAAGAGGAAGGCGCCGAGGATGGAGCGGCACAGGGGGAAGGTGTCGGTGGTGGCGGCGCTCTCCATTTCCTCGAGGATGGAGTTTCGGAGGTCGAGGCTGTCGACGGAGTGCTGGGCGAAGTAGGAGCGGACGACGTTGTGTCCGATGCGGATTTCGCCGCGGGAGGGGGCGAGGTCTTCGGCGAGGAGGCGCAGGAGGGTGGACTTGCCGGCGCCGTTGGGCCCGACGAGGGCGACGCGTTCGTCGCGTTCGAGGGAGAAGTCGACGGAGCCGAAGACGGTGAGGTCGCCGAAGTCGCGGCCGAGCTTCTCGGCCTCGACGACCATGCGTCCGCTGCGTCCGGCTTCGGGGAACCGGAAGTGGATGGTGCCGCGCTGTTCGTCGAGGGTGATGCGTTCGACCTTGTCGAGTTGCTTGACCCGGCTCTGGACCTGCCGGGCCTTGGTGGCCTTGGCGCGGAAGCGTTCGATGAACCGTTCGGTCTCGCGGATGGAGCGGTCCTGCTGTGCCTTCCGGGCTTCGAGCAGGGCGGCGCGTTCGTCGCGTGCGGCCATGTAGTCGTCCCAGGTCCCGGGGTGGACGTGGAGGCCGTCGTATTCGAGGCCGGCGATCTCGGTGACGAGCCGGTTGAGGAAGTAGCGGTCGTGGGAGATGACGACGACGGTGCCGCGGTAGTTGGAGAGGAAGCCCTCGAGCCACTCGACGGACGGGACGTCGAGGTGGTTGGTGGGTTCGTCCATGAGGAGGACGTCGGGCCGCTGGAGGAGGAGCTTGCTGAGGACGATGCGGACGCGCTTTCCGCCGGAGAAGGTGCTGACGTGCCGGTCGAGGTCCCCGGTGTCGAACCCCATGCCGCCGAGGATGGAGGCGGCGCGGGCGCGGAGGCCGTAGCCGCCGCGTGCGCGGAAGCGTTCCTCCCGCTCGGCCATGTCGGCGGAGAGGGATTCGAGGGTGGAGGAGTCCTCGCCCCGGGCCACGGCGTCGTCGAGCTGCTGGCGGAGGTCCTGAATGCGGTCGGCTTCGTCGAGCAGGTCCCGGCAGCCCTCGAGGACGTGTTCGATGGCGGTGCAGTCTCCGAGGTCGCCGACGTCCTGGGGGAGGAGTCCGATGGAGGCGTCGCGGGGGAGGATGACGCGTCCGGTGTCGGGGACGAGGTCGCCGGCGAGGATGCGGAAGAGGGTGGTCTTGCCGGCGCCGTTGGGACCGACGAGCCCGATGCGGGCGCCGGGGTGGAGTTGCCACGAGAGGTCGCGGAAGAGGGCGCGATCCCCGAAGGCGTGGGAGATGCTGTCGAGCTGGATCATGGGCACCGTGGGGGCGCGCGGCCGGGGTCGCTGCGGCGGCGCGACGGAGGGGTTCGATGGGGACTGCCCATGGGGCAGGGAGTGTGCTAACGGGAGCTCAGGTCCGGTGGAGGTCCTGCCGGCGAGGCCGTTCAGCCGAGGTAGCGAATGAGCAAGCGGTGGATGCGGAGTTCGGGCGTTCTGCGCGCGGTGGTGTGGGTGCTGGCGATGCTGGTTCCTGCGGTGGCGATGGCGGAGCGAGTGGACGTCGTGGTCTGGGTCGAGGATGGGGGCGAGCCCGACGAGCTCGCGCTCGGGCTGTATAACGCGCTGCTCGCGCAGGTCGAGGCCCATCCGGACTACGTGCGCAACGATCTGCCGCGCCAGAGCCTGCAGGAGCTGCTGCTGCTCCTGGGGTGCACGGAGCTGAATCCGGAGTGCTCGACTTTCCTGGCGGAGGTGACCGACAGCACGCTGCTCGCGTGGGCGGAGGTGACGGAACGGGACGGTGCGATCGAGGTGAGCTTCCGGTTGTGGGACATCGAGGAGGGTCGCCTGCGGACCTCCGCACGTCACGGGCTGCGGGCCCGTTCGGGGTCCGCGCTTCGCGAGGCGCTGCCGGTACTGGCCCGCTCCCTGCTGTACGAGAACGTGGCGTCGCTGACGATCACGAGCGAGCCTGCGGGGGCGCGGGTGCTCGTGGACGGGGAGCAGGTGGGGATCACGCCCCTGACGCTCGAGGACCGGCCGCTGGGCTACGTGCAGCTGGAGCTGACCTATCCGGAATATGTGTCGCACCGGGAGGCGGCGCTGCTCGACATTGGCGAGAACGAGCTGGACGTGGTGCTTCGCTCGGAGGCGATGGCCCGCACCCGCGACCGGGATCGGGACGAGGCCGGTGGCCTGCCGCCTGCGGTGGGGTGGGGCCTCGTGGGCGCAGGCGGTGCGGCGGTGGTCGGCGGCGTCGTGACGGGCATCCTGATGCTCGGCACGCAGTCGGAGTTCGACGACGTGACGGCCGCACCCGGCTTCGATCGGGACGAGGCGGAGCGGCTCCGGGACCGGGGTCAGCGACAGGCCCGGATGACGAACATCCTGCTGATCAGCGGTGCGGTCCTCGGAACGACAGGCGCCGTGCTGCTGCTGACCCGCCCGATGGAGGACGTGTCCCCGGCCGCGGCTCGGGCGCCGATGGACGTGGCGCTTCTGCCGGCGGCGTCGCCCTGGGGAGCCGGGCTGGACCTCCGGGTGCGCTGGTAGCCCATCGCGCGGTGCGGAGCGGAGTCGGCGGGGTGATTCGGCGGGTTCAGCTTGCGCGGCCCATGCGGATCAGGCCGTAGGCGGCGATGACGCGGACGGCGACGTCGGTGGTGCCGAGCTGATCGGCGAAGAGCTGCTCCTGGTCGGTGTCGCGCATCTCGGCGAGGGCGGCCCAGGCCTGAAGTCGGACCTGACGGTCACGATGCCGGGTGAGCTCGGTGAGAAGCTCGGCATCCTGCGGCTGTCGGGCGTTGGTGACGGCGTTGATGGCGACGCGGCGCACCTCGGCGGAGGCCGCGTCGAGGGCGAGGGGCCGGAGGAACTCGAGTCCGCCGTCGGCGTGGCTGCGCACGCGGGCGAGGGCCGCCTCGGCGATCTCCGGGTTGGCGTGGCGCAGGAGGCGGGCGTCGACCTGTCGACGCAGGTCGGCGGGGAGGCCGGCGAGGTCGCTCTCGAAGCCTGCAGGGGGCCGGTCGAGCATGGCGATGAGTCGCTCGGCACCGAGCGCCGGGTCGAGGTGGGTCAGGACGAGGGCGGCGCGCCACCGCAGGGAAGCGTTGCGGTAGTTGTTGGCGACCGAGACGAGCTGGGGAGCGATCTCCGTGTTGCCGAGGGCGCGCAGGGCGTCGAGTCCCGCGGCGGTGACGGTGTCGTCGTTGCGGGCGAACTCGTAGAGGATCGGCTGGGCCGCGTCGGCGGAGCCGGTGTCGCCCATGGCGAGCACGATCTGGGCCTTGACGTCGCTGTCCCGCTCCATCCGAAGGGCGGTCACGAGGCGCTGGGCGGCGGCATCGCCGCCGAGGTGACCGAGGGCACGCGCCGCCCGGACCCGGATGTTGACGGCGCCCTGACTGGCGAGGATCTGGCCGACGGTTTCGACGTGCCGCTCGACGCCGGAGAACCCGATGCCACTGATGGCGTCCATGCGCTCCTCGGCGAAGTCGGCATCGAGGAGCGCCTCGAGCCAGGCGACCGCCTCGGGAGAGCGGGTGGCGCCGATGGCCTCGTGCAGCGCGGCGCGCAGCTCCACCCCGGAGCCCGGGATGGCCTCCTGGAGTTGCTCCATCGAAAACATCTGCGGTGCCGTGTCGCGCACGATGCGAAGGGCCTCGATGCGGAGCTCGACGTCCATGTCGGCGTTGAGCGCGAGGTCGCGGACATTCTGGAGCGCGCCGGTATCGCCGAACCGGGCGAGGTAGAGTCCGGCCTCCTGCGCGACGGCCGCGTGCGAGGAGCGGAGCAGGGGGGCGGCGGCGGCGCGCGCGTCGGCGGTGGCGATGGCCTGCAGGATGGCGAGCCCCTCGCGCTGGCGTTCGGCGTCTCGCTGGGCGACGAGGCGGCCGGCGAGGCCGAGTCCCTCCTCGCGCGCAGCCCGGCGCACCGGGTCGACGTACCATGCGCGGCGCTCGGCATCGTCGATGTCCGCTCCCGCTTCGAGGACCGCGTGCTCGGCGCCGGTCGCCCGGCGGGCGAGCTGGGCGAGCGTCTGGCGCAGGGCGAGCTCCTCATCCATTCGGGCCACGCCATCGCGCAGGACCCGGGCCCGGGTGGCCTCGGGGAGGAGCGGGAACACCCGGTCGAGCACATAGGCGCGCGTCTGCGCGTCGCCGGTGGCGAGGTCCTCGGTGATCCGGGCCTGGGCGTCCCGCGCGCGGTGGTTGAGGTCCAGCAGGGCCAGCGCAGCGTTGAGCCGCACGGTGAACTGCGCGTTGTCGAGCTCGCCGGCGATGGTGTCGCGCCAGGCCCGATCTCCGTGAGCAGCCGCCGCGCGAAGCGCCCAGGCCCGCACTGCGGCGTCCTCGCTGGCCAGACCCAGGGTGATGAGATCGCGGATCGTCTCGGCCCGGTCGACCGGCGCGGGCTCCTCGAACAGCGGATCGACGTCCTCGTCGGCGAGAGCGGGCAGCGCCGTCCCGAGGGACAGCGCGAGGGTGGCACAGGCGACGCGTCGCGCGAACGGAAGGCTTCGAGAGGGCATCGGGAGGGCTCCGGGACGGGTCGAGGGCGCTGGGGCGAACACCGGCGGGCGAAGGCCCGCGAGCGAACGGGCGTGGATCCTTCCCCATGGACGGCGGCCGGCAACAGGCCATTCACACGGGGTTCCACCCCCCGCGCGGGTCTAGCAGAGGGGGGTTCCCGGGGTCAACGCGGGCGCAGCGCCGGGGATTTGCGTCCAGGACCCGCAGCACCTATCCTGCGTCCCGACAGGTGCGTGCGCCCCTGCGTGCGTCCCCACATGTGCCGCGCCGCCGCGACCTCCCGGGAGATCCCCATGCGCTCCGACATGACGCCGATGCCCATCCTCCGCTTCCTCGGCCTCGCCGCCGGCGTGGCCGGCCTCCTGCTCCTCCTCCCCACGGAAGGCGCAGCCCAGGAGGACATCCCCACGGACGTGCTGCACCACTCCGGCAGACCGACGGAGGGCTTCGAAACGCCACTCACGATGACACCCGAGCAGAGCCAGCAGCTCCACCAGCGCGCCCTCCAGGAGGGGGCGCGACAGCGTCAGGACAGTGCCGGCGAGGGTTCCGGGGAGGGCGCCGCCACCGGAGACCCGGCACGCGTCAACCCCTACCAGGCGATCCTCGAGCGCCGAGCCGGCGCGGCCGAAGGCGCGGACGGCGAAGCGCCCGAAGGCCGCGGCTTCTCGCTCGAAGGGGCCCGCTTCGGCACCCCGGGGACCACGATCCGGACCCGGAGCGATGGCGCCATCGACCCGGTCTACCAGGGCCGCGTTCCCGGCGTGAACGACACCCCCGAGCACGTGCGCAGCGAGCTCGCGCGACGCGGAACCACCCGCAACCAGCTCACCTGGATCGGCTTCCAGCCCGACGGCCACACCGGACGCGTCTTCATCGAAACCGCCGAGCAGCCGCGGCATGAGATGATCCGGCAGGACGGCGGCATGCAGATCCGCATCCGCCTGCGCAGCACAGACAACGCCATCCGAAATCACCACCGGGCCATCGAAGCACGCTACTTCAATACCGCCGTCCAGCGCGTCCACACCACCCGCGGACCCGACGGCAGCACCGAGGTCGTGATCACCCTCCAGCGACACGCCGAACCGAACATCCGCGTCGAGGACAACACCCTCTTCATCGAGTTCGCGGGCGACAACGCCCACCGATAGGGACATCCATGACTTCGACCGCTCCTCGCCCCGCGGGCCTCCCCACGCTGGCGCTCCTCGCGCTCACCGTCCTGCTGGCCGGCTGCGCCTCCGGCGAGGAGGCGAACGACGACCCCACCCGACCGCCCCTCCCCACAACCCCCACCATCCCGCCCACCTCCGACGAGCCCGCCCCCCCGTCCACGGACGTCCACGACGGCTCCGCCCCCGCGGACGCGACCGACAGCGTCGAGTCCACCCTCCCCGATGTCCCCTCGGAGCCCGGCGACACCACCGAACTCCCGCCGTCCGAGGACGATCCGCGACGCTTCTGCGACGACATCGACGGCACCTGGGTCGGCGATTGCCAGCGCCCCTTCCAGCGCGACTGCGGACCCGACGGACGCTCCATCGTCTTCTGCGGCGCCTGCGGAGACGTCGTCTCCGTGGAGCAGCAGTGCAACCCCGGCGATGTCTGCGAGGTCCCCACCACCACCGAGACACCCATCTGCCGCCGCTGCATTGGCGACGAATGCGAGGACGAGGACATCGAGTGCGACGACGGAACGTCCGGATGCCTCACCTGGAACCAGCCCTGGAGATGCGCCAGCGGCGTCGTGCGACCCGCAGGAGCCTGCACCAACTCCCTCTGCATTGACGGCGCATGCGCAGACGGCGCACTCCAGCCGAACAGCCAGTTCTGCAGCTACGGCGTCGACTGTCAGGGGGACCTGTGCATCTGCGGCGTCGACTTCGGCAGCACCAGCACCGAAGGCGGTTGCGCCGACATGCCCAACGGGTACTGCGCCAAGCGCGACTGCCTCGACGACGTCTGCAACAGCGACACCGAGGTCTGCGTCGACTGGTCCGTGAACCAGCGCTACGGCGGGACGCCGGCCTGCCTGCTCCAGTCGGGCTGCGAAGTGGAAGGAGCGAGCTGCGCAGGCTTCGGACCCCGACACCGCTGCGTCGCCCTGCCCACCCGCACAAGCAGCACTGCGCGACTCGCGTGGGAGCTCGCCTGCTGGCCCGACAATCTCGCCCGTATCGGCGAGCCCTGCTTCCGCGATGCCCCGGACGCCCCCTCCGACTGCATCGGCGGCGACTGCCGCGCCTTCTCCGTCGGCGCAGGCCGACAGGTCACCTATTGCACGATGCCCTGCGGCGACAGCGCCGACTGCCCGTCCGGCACCTCCTGCGTCCGACACGGCAACGAGACCCTCTGCATGGCCCACGCCACCGACCCGCGCTGCTCCTGCCCCCTCGCCGGCGAGGACAGCTTCTGCAGCGACTTCGACCTCCAGAACCGGGACCTCGGCGTCTTCGGCGCCACGGGCAACCAGCGCGTCTGCTACTACTTCATGGGTACACCGCTCGACTGAGCCGCCCGGACATCGGCCCGGAATCGACGGCCCGAATCCCGGAACCCGCCGAGGCTCAGCGTCGGATCCCGACGGACGACCGACGGCGCAGCAACGCCCCGAGCAGGAGCAGCGATACGCCGACGGTCCCTCCCCCGTGCGATCCCGGCGCGGCGCTGCAGCCCACCGCACCGGATGAGCCGGCCGGGAGCCCACCCGAAGGTCCGTCGTCAGAGTCATCCGCCTGCGCCGGCTCCGAAGCATCGTCGTCTGCGATGTCCTCAACGGCAGGCTCCTCTTCGGCCGAGCTCCATGCCCCGCTCACCACGCGGCACCCGCCGTCCACGCAACGCATGCCGGTCGGGCAGTCGTACCGGCTCCCGCACAGGGGATGACACCGGCCATCGGCACCGCAGACTTCGTCCGCCCCGCACTCGCCGTCGACACACTCGCCTTCCTCCTCGAGGAGGCCGACGCACATGTAGCGATCCTTGGTCGGCACGTAGATGCAGGTGAGGTCCACACGACCGCAGGCCTCGGGATACTCGTCGATCTCGCCGTTGCAGTTGTTGTCGAACCCGTCACAGACCTCGGGCGAGGGCGCAGAGAACGCGACGGGCTGCCACTGCCCGATGTCATCGGGGTGCACGCACTCGAACCCGTCGTTCGGATCCTCGAAGGCGGCCAGCAGGGTGCGGTTCTGGCTCTCCAGGATCCCGGTGCCGCGGCTGAAGCAGTACGTGCGCTCGAGGCTGTCCCCCGCAGATATCGTGGCGCCGACGGCGAAGTCCTCGATGCGATTGGCGTTCGTCCGGCTGTCGAGATACAGCCGCATGCGCGCGCTCGCGGGCGTGGGGCGCGGGCTGCGGTTCGTCATCCGCACGACCACGGCGTTGGTCTGGCCGCAGAAGCGGTCCTCGTAGGGGTTGAAGCAGGCGTCGACGTCGACATCCGCGCCGTTGAGCACGTCGAGGATCTCCACGTCCATCTCGAGCACCGGCGGGGCGCTGATGCAGGTGAACACCGCATCGATGCACGACGTCTCGCCCACACGGCATCCTCGCCAGCACTGGCCGGGCTCGCGATCCGGCGGCGGCGGCAGGCAGTCGTTGCGACCCCCGGTGCACCGGTTGCCCGAGAGGCCGTCGTCCACCAGGCCGTTGCAGTCGTTGTCCTGGCCGTCACACACCTCGGGCTGCGGAAGAACCTCGCCTTCGCAGATGCCCCAGTCGCCGCTCGTGCAGGTCTGGAGCCCCTCGGTGCACAGGCCGACGCCGGCCGTACCGGACGGGCCGGAGTAGCAGGACCGTGTCAACGGGCTGCCGTCCGGCAGCCGATCCACCTGACCGTCGCAGGAGTTGTCGATGCCGTCGCACACCTCGGGCTGCGGAAGAACCTCGCCTTCGCAGACACCACTCCACGCCCCGGGCTCGATGCAGAACTCCGCACCCATGCGGCAGGCGCCGACACCGGCCGTCCCGGGCGGACCGCTGTAGCACGCTCGCTCCAGCGCAACGCCGGCCTGGGTCACCGGACTGCCATCGCAGTCGCGGTCAAGCAGATCGCACCGCTCCTGGCCATAGTCGGCGGGCACTCGGCAGCGGAAGTTGGCGTCGGTGGTCGAGTCGGCGCATACCCCGACGCAGTTGCTGTCCAGATCGAAGGGATCGAGGGGGTTGTAGCAGCAGGGCCCGCCCCAGGTCTCCGTCGACACCGTGAACCAGCCCGTGGGCACGCCGTCACCGTTGCGGTAGCGAATGCGGTAGTGGATCACGCTCCCGGCCGGCACGGCGTCCTCGACGAATCCGCAGGGTTCGGCGGCCGACGTTCCCGGAGCATATCCGCGGTCGGCGTTCTCCCAGTTGGCCAGCCGCTCGGTCGCTCCAGCGGGGAAGGCGGGATCGAGGCTTCGCTCGACCTGCGCCCCCGTGAGGTCGGCGAAGGGATTGCGCGGGCTGCACCAGGTGACGCGGACCACCGTCTCGCCGGTAGCCTGCACCTGGAGATTGGCCGGCCCGGGCTCGGCGACCCGGGTATACACACTGTACCGTTGCGGTGCGAAGTCGGACACCCGCCGCGGGTTCATGCTCTCGTCGACGGTCCGGATACCCCGGTTCACCAGACGGGTGTTGGGCGCCCACCCCCCCTCGAGGCAGGCATACGCCGTGCCCGTGGTCTCCGGCGTGGTGCTCTCGCACCAGAACTGCTGCGGGCCATCGGTGCCCTGGACGATCTCCCAGCCGGTCTCCCCGGTGGATGCATCGGTGAACGTCCAGGTCAGCCCGCTGGTGGTGAGGTCGGTCCACGCGAAGTCGGTCGGGGGCGAGAGCGGGGGAACGAGCTCGTCCGGCGAGATGCAGGCGATCGAGGTGATCACGCCCTCGCGGTTGCGGAACTGCACGCAGATGCGGCGGTTCGCCTGCCCCTGGGCGGGAAACGAGGTCGACGTCCCGTTGATCCACGGCTGGATGTTCGCCGAGTTGTTCCACGCGCTGTCCGCGGCATTGGCGGGCAACGTCCCGATGCGGAAGGCGGTGAGGTTGTCGCCGAAGCCGGGCGGGTTCTCCTCGAGGCGGTTCGGCAGATCCCGCACCGTCACCTGAAACTCGTTGCCCACCCGGGTCACCTCGAAGTCCGCGGTGGTCGGGTTTCGGACGAGGGTGCACGCGGTGCGCACCACCGAGAAGTCGGCCGGGCCGGCCTGGTTGACCGCGCGGACCTTGCGATCGACGCAGTCGTTTTCCCCGACCGGTCCTTCGGTGATGCTCGTGCCCCCGGTGCTGGCCACGAGACTGTCCGGTTCGTGTTCGAAGAGCTGGTAGCCCGTCGCGCGGATGAAGGGTGTCCACGCCCACGACAGGCTGTTCCAGGTGCGACCGGTGTTGGTGAAGCCGAGCACGGGGCCGGTGATCGGCATCACGTAGCGCACGGCAATCCAGTCACGGTTGGAGCTGGCGCGCAGGACCGCGCTGATCCGGAACCGCCCCTCGAGGGGGGACTCGCCGGCCTCCGGTGTACGGCTGGGGTTGAGGAACTGCACCGACAGGAAGTCCCCGTCACTCTCCGCGTACGGGTCGATGAGATCCGGCCACTGACCAAGGCTCGAGGTCAGAATCCACGCGCCGGGCCCGAGGCCTCCCTCGTCCACCTGGCCGGAGTCGAAGTGGTTCACCGTGAGCCGATAGGCGCCGCTCTCGAGCCCGGTGAAGCCGCGCAGGGTAACGACGTAGCCCCCGGCGGGCGTGATGCTCTCCCACTGCAACGTGGCACAGGCCCCCGTGATGGGGTTGCCCTCGGCGCTGCGCAGGACCGCACCCGCAGCGGTGCCGAACTCGATCACGCCGTCCACCGGACACCCCGTGCCGTCCGGTCCGCTGAGCGTGATCTCCAGCCCGGGGCGGCTCCCCTCGGGAAAGACGAAGCCCCAGACGTCGCGATCGCCCTCGGACAGGTGGCCCTCGAGCCGCAGCGTGGTGCCGAACGGCAGGTTGGCGAAGGGACCCTCCGCCGTCTCCGGCGTGTCATTCACTCCGGTCTCCCCCGGCGCCTCTCCCTCCACATGCGTCCCCGCACACGCCGCACCGGTGCACACCGGCGTCCAGCCGGGCGGAATCGGGGCCGTCCAGCCGGTGCCGCCGCCGCGGTAGAACTGCCCGGTGTCCACGAGTCCACGGGCCTGCTGGGACGACAGCGGCCGCTGATCCGGACGCACCCAGCGGACGCCGATGTGGTCGCGGGGCGCGAAGGTGTTCTGTCCGGTCCCATGGTTGAAGTAACGCTCGATCTCGAACCGGTAGCGGACCTGAGCGGGCGCGGCGCCCGAGGGAATCGCGGGCAGGGGAAAGTTCAGGTGCGCCCGCTCCGAGTCCGCGTTTCCGTACCATCCCGAGCCACCGAAATTGTTCCACGGCAGCAGCGGGGGACCGGTCAGGGTGCCGAATCGGCCCGTGCCCGCCGCACGGACCACCTCGACGTAGGGATCGAGGGTGACCGGCCAGGTACGGTCCGACGCGGCCAGCCACTCCCCGTCCACCACCACGGTGACGCGCAGGCCCTCCGTCCGCGGAATCGCCCGCATCGAGACTGCGGTACCGCAACCATGGCCAGACGGAGCCCGACGCGCCCGGGATACGGGATCCGCCGCATCCCAGACCGACGGAGCGCTCACCCGGACCATGTCCCCGGACGGCGACGCCAGCATCAGGCCAGCGCACGGGTCATCCGTCTGCACCGGTCGCCAGTCCGCCGGAGCCGCCACGTCCCACGACACCTCCACGCTCTCGATCCGCTCGGGCAAAGCCGCGCGGTCGAGCTGAAGACGAAAGTGGATGCCTTCACGAAGCACCCGCACAAACCAGTCGTGGGCACCGCCGGCAAACCGAAGCACCGCGTCATCCTCGATCCGGGCCTCGCCCGTCGTGAGAAGGCCGGAGTCCCGACGTCCGTTCACGCGCACCTCGAGATCGCGCATCAGCGTGAATGTCCCGGCACGCTCCTTGTCCTCCAGCCGGATCGCCCCGGTGCTCAACCGCGCCGGCACCTCGAGCAGCGTGGACCCTCGGACGTCCACCACCCGATCGCCCTGATGAACAGGCTGGGGAACATCCCAGACAAGCGCACCGCCCTCCGCCCGGAAGACCGGTGACGCGTGGCGCTGGGCCTCCAGTGTCCCGTCGGGCAGCACGAGCGTGCGCTCCGCCGCACGACGAAGGTCGAGCCGCTCCCACGACCCTGGCGGGTCACCGACGTGCCGCAGACCGATCTCGGGGTGCTCCTCGGCGTCCTTGTCCAGCGTCAGCAGATGAGACCGCTGCACATCGGCCAGCGTCTCCTCCAGTGGCTCCAGCAGAATGTCGGAGAACGGGCGCTGCTCCCTCGCCGCGGCCACCGGCATGCTCCCCGCATCCGCGACCGGGGCGGCAGTCAGCGCGGACGCCACCTGCCGGGACTGGGCGTCCGCTTCCTCGCGGTCGCCGCCGCAAGCCAGGAGGCCGACGGCCAGCCCGACCAGCAGGGTGGGAAACGAGAGAGAAAGGCGGTCGATCGACAGGCGGTCCATGGTGTCCTCGCGGGACAGGGCGAACGATGAAGAAAACAGGAAAGGCGTTCAGCGGCAGGGATCGAGGCACCGTGTGCCCTCCCCGTCGGCGGTGCATGCGATGAACCCGCAGTTGCCACAGGGTGTTCCGGGCACAGCCGTCAGGGGCGTGCAGCCACCACAACGATTCAGGAGATGCGCGATCGGACAGACGGGCTCGTTGAACGCGCTGCACTCCACCACGGCCTGCTCGCCGCAGACCTCGCAGGGATCACCGGGCTCGAATCCGGGATCCGTGCAGCCACCGCAGACGTTCGGCGGCCGATCCGCGCACACCGTGGCCTCCGCGCCGTCACAGACCACCCGGCCGCACACGCCGCACGGGTCCCCGGGAACCGGGTCGAGCGGCGTACAGCCGCCACAGGCGTTCTCCGGCTCGCCCGCGCAAACCACCCCCGTTGGGGGGGCCGTCGGATCGCCGCTTTCGGCACACGCCCACACGTTCCCCGCGCAGGGGTGTGATTCATAGTGCGGCCAAATGGCCCCCCTTGTACGCGAACGATGTCGAAGGGGATCGACGTCGTGGCGCACCTGTGATCGA
>REDH01000183.1 GCA_007693585.1 Deltaproteobacteria bacterium | reverse complement strand
GACCGATCCGCTGGTCAACCGTCAGAGCCACTCGAGTTCCTGCGATCGCCCTGCGTTACACTTGGGGAAGCCTTGTCCGCCGAGCTCGCATGCCGTACCGTCATTCAAGCCCCCCACCTGATCGTTTCATGAGGGGAGATCATGGACGCGTACGTTGGAGTGACGGACTACGACTGGTACCGGTTTCTCGCAGCGGAAGCTCCGGCCCATGAGGAGGTGAACTTCTGGAAGCCGGGTTCCGGGCGTCTCCTGAAGGCACTCCAGCCAGGCGCACCGTTTCTGTTCAAGCTGAAGCGTGAGCACAACAATGCCATCGTGGGATTCGGCACCTTCGTGCGTGCTGTTCATCTCCCGATTCGACTTGCATGGGACTATTTTCAGCGCGCGAACGGCGTTCCGTCGAGCGAGCAGCTCCTCCGTACCATCGAGAGCTATCGAAAGCGGTTCCGCAAGGGTTCGACAACGTACTCCAGCGAGATTGGCTGCCTTCTGATCGTGGGACCTGTCTTCTTCCCGCCCGAACTCTGGATCAGAGGGCCGACCAACTGGGCTCCATCGATTGTGCAGGGCTCCGGTGTCAACCTTCGTTCCCCGGAGTACGCTCGAATCTGGTCCGAGTGCCTCGAGCGTGCTCAGCTCCTGCAGCTGGGGAGCCACACCGCCCAGCAGATAGCCGATCACACACATGCAAGGCAACGATACGGAGCGGAGAGATCAGTCAAGCCGCGCCTCGGCCAAGGAACGTTCCGTGCAACGGTTCTCGACGCCTACGGCCGAGCATGCGCGGTGACGACCGAGCACTCGATCCCGGTGCTGGAGGCTGCCCACATTCGACCGTTTTCTGATGACGGTCTGCACGACACGTCGAACGGGCTCCTGCTCCGTGTCGACATCCACAGACTCTTCGACGGAGGTTACGTCACCGTAACCCCGGATGGCATCCTCAAGGTGAGTCGCCGCCTGGAGGAAGAGTTTAACAACGGAAAGGTCTACTACGCGATGAACGATCGACCCATCCAGCTGCCGAAGGATCCTCGACTCCGGCCAGACCCTGAACTCCTGCGCTGGCACAATGAGGAGGTCTTCGCGAACCCCTGAGACCCACTCGCATCCATGCAGACCGCCTGCTCGACGCGGGTAGTCTCACTCGGCGAGATCGACAGGAGTCGATCACCTCGCGCCGCACTGGGATGTATTGGGACTACCTCACTTTCGTAGACACTTTGGTTCTGCCGCCTTCGCCTCCCGATGTCGATGACGGCGTTCGAACGGGAATGGCACACTGAGATTGGACCGCCCGGAAGGCTCATCAGCGCCAACCGGCGGCTCGGGCACTGGTTCCGGCTGCTGGGGTGGGAGCGCGTTTCCGCCACGGGGCTGCTGCTGCGGGCCACGACCGCCGCGCCGGACGTGGAGGGGGCCGCGGAGGACACCCTGGCGAAGCTCCGGCAGGCGGTGCCCGATGATCCCGAGCTGGACAGCGACGACTGGCTGTTTCGGGGCATCAAGTTCGCGCGGCTTCTGCCGCCTCACCTCGCCGCCGACACGCTCCGCGCGCGCATCTGGGACGACGACGGCGCACGACGCCTGCTGCGCGAGCCCGTGCGGTGGGTGCGGTTCGCGGGAGCCTGACCCCCTCGCTCACCGCGCCCCTACCACGACCCGTCCTGCACCCTCGGTCCCGGTCAACGCGGAGGCCCCCCAGCTACCGCAACGGCTCCACCTCCGCCGGCCTCACCCCGTCGTCGATGAACACCCACGTGGCCCCGGACACCACCGCACCCAGGCCGGAAAGCATGGACGTCCAGATGAGCGTCGCCGGGACAACGGGAAACCCCCAGCCGAAACCGCCCTCAGGCCGGGACGTTTCCACGACCACGCCGTAGGTGAAGAACGCCACGGTCGAACCGACCGAGATGGCTGCCATCGACCAACCCGCCGTGCCCACCCTGTCCCGACGCGTCCGCACCCGCATCCGCTCCCCGTGCGTCTGAGGCGGCAGAACCTGATCCCACTCCGACCTGTCCCGCTCCCGGAGCACCCGCCCGCTCTCCACCGTGACCACCTCCCCCTCCACCGTCACCACCGGCTGGTCCGCGGGCAACGGCCCGGGCCGCATCGCCGGCTCCTCTGGCAGCGTGTAGAGCGCCGTGTGGCAGGACGCCATCAGCGCACAGCAGATGGCGAGGGTGAGGAGATGCAGCCACGGACGCACAAGGCGTGCGGGTTCCAGAAGGGGATTTCGCATTCGTCCACCACGGCTACGAATCGTTCGAGCTCGTGCTCTGACAAGGCCTGCAGCGCTTCCACATACCAGACTCCGACGGGACAGACGACTACTTCGTCGCACCCATCGCTGCCTTCGCAGCCCTGCTGCTGCATACGCGTCATGGAGCGGATTGGGCGTGTTGCCCCCAAATCGGGGACGAGCGCGGAATCCTGGCGGGTGTGGAGGGGGGTGGAGTGGGATGGTTCGCGCGGCTTCTGCCGCCTCACCTCGCCGCCGACACGCTCCGCGCGCGCATCCGGGACGACGACGGCGCGCGCCGCCTGCTGCGCGAGCCCGTGCGGTGGGTGCGGTTTGTGGGAGCCTGACAGGCCGACGGGACGGTTGCCGCTGACACGCAGGGGATCTCGCCCGTTCGCGCTCCTGGTGTCCTCCGCGCAAATCCGGGCCGTCAGGCCTTGCCACTAACGCCAGTTACTCGCACAAGAGGCGCGGGCCACGGTCGCGATGTCCCCATACCCGTTCCGGAGTGCAACGATGATTCCCCAGCGAGTTCTGCTGATTCTGTTCGCCTTTCTTCTGGCCACCTCCACCGGGTGCGATTGCGGTGGCCACGACGCGGACTCGACGCCCGCCCCCCTGGATCCGGAAGAAGCCGCGGAGACAGCCGCCGAGGAGGCCGCCGAGCACGCGGACGCGGCAGCCGAGGAGGAGGAGGGTGCGGTCGACAACGTGATCGAGGCGCGACCCGACGCAGCCACCGTGCTGATGGAAAACGAGTGGGTCCGAGTGGTGCGCTTTGCGCTGGAGCCTGGCGATGCGTTGCCCGTGCATGACGGTCCGGCCCGGCTCGTGTTCTCCGAGACCGACGCGCGCATTCGCTGGACCGAAGGCGACGCAGAACCCGTCGAGGTGGAGTGGAACGCGGGAGACTTCCACACCCATGGGCCAGGGGCACATGCGGTGGAAAACGCCGGAGAGGAAGCGATCTCGTGGGTGGTCTTCGCCCGGCTTGGCGCTGACCTGGTCGCGGCGGACGAAGCGGAGGATGTCGGGCACGCCGACCCCGAGCACGCGACGGTACGTTTCGAGGACGACCTCGTGCGGGTCGTGGGGGTCGAGCTGGCCGCGGGCGAGGAGACGACCATGCATCCGGGCGGCCCACGGGTGATCTTCGCGGAGACGGACTACCGCATCCGGTACCACCGCGAGGGCACGGAGGCCGTCGAACGCGAGCTCGAAGCGGGAAGCGCTCACTGGCACGGGGCAGGCCGGCACCAGGTGAGCAACATCGGGGACACCGATGCCCGCTATCTCGTGGTGCTGTTCCAGCGCTGACGCCCCCGCAACGCGTGCCTCACCGCTCCCCTTCCGCCACCCAGAACCAGCCGCGGAGGTCGTCGGGGGCGTAGCCCGTCGCGGCGTCGTCGGGGTAGAGCTCGGCGAGCACCTGCGAGACGCCCGGCGCGATCTGGTCGGCGGTGCCGTGGCACTGGGTGCACGCCGGCGCCAGCACGATCGGGGCGAGCTCCGCGAGGCGACCGCTGCCGGCCTCGCGAAGCACCACGCGCTCCCGCTCTGCCAGCTCGAGGGCCGGGTGCGCCCACTCAGGCGGGGCGTTGTCCGGGTTGCGCAGCCGCTCCGAGGTGCGGCCGATCTCCATGCCGTGCTCGGCGGCGGCCTCCGCCGCCCAGGCGGGCGCCACCTCCCGGCAGAAGCGCACGGCCTGCTCCGGACCCTCCTCGGCGACCTGGCGCGTCACCCCCGCCATCAGCCGCTGGCCGAGCGCCATGCGCGCCGCCGCCATGGCCTCGAGACGCTCGCGCTCGGCGGGGTCGAGGCCGTCGTCGGGCACCACGCGCGACCACCCCTCCACGGGCCAGGGCAGAACCCCGGCGGAGTCCTCGTCCGGCGCTGCGGGTGGCTCGGCGGGGTCCGCGGAGGTCCCGGGATCCGGGCCGGCAGACTGCGCGGCCTCGTCGGGGGCGGGGGCGGAGCGGTCGCACGCGGCGAGCAGCGGCAAGGCGGCGAGGAAGGTCAGCACAACGGGGAGAACAAGGGAGCGGGCAGCCATCGGGAGGACCTGTGCAAGGGGGGACGATCGGGGCGCAGTGACGGAGGTGTGCACCCTCGGCGAGAATGCCCCGGGTGCAGGGGCGCGCGCAAGGAAGGCCCGGGCGCCGCGACGATCCACCGCAGCGGGGGGGGCGGTGGGACGCACCTTGCCTGTTGCACCTGAAGGAGCGCTTTGTGGTCTCTTGCGCGCCTGATGGGTTGTTCGTACCGCTCCTGGGCCGGGAGACGGCTCGAGGCGGCGGATCGGATGGGCGTGCCGCGTATCCGCGGAGAAGGAGGGTTTCGAAATCTGACACGCGAGCAGACTCTGCAACGGCTGCGGGACAACCTGAGCTTCCTCCGTCAGGAGTATGGCGTGAGCATCAGCAGGTCGTGGACCTCGAGCTCCCGCAACTGCAACGGACGCTGGAGGCCATTTTCGCCGAGACGTCTCCTCGGGATCCGTGGAGCCACACGCCTGTTGAGGGTGACTTCGCGATCATCCTGCGCTCTCGCTGCCACCGCCGCGGCCGGCCCGCCATCGTTCAGCGCCGCGTGACCTGCACGCCCTCGCGCGCGTCGAGCGCATCCCACGCGGCCCCGAGGTCCGCGCCGGTGAGGAGCGGGACGAGAAAGGCGGCGACGGCGGTGGCCGCGATGTCCCGGCCGGCGTCCGGCGGCAGGTAGGTGAAGTCCCGGCGGTTGGTCATGCGCCGGCCGTCGCCGCAACCGGGTTCGAACATCGGGAGGAGGGAAACGATGTCGCTCATGCCCCAGTGGCCGAGGTCGTCGACTTCGACGAGCACGCTCGGGCCGAGGGCACTGGCGGCATTGTCGCGCAGGAAGGTGTTGCCGAAGGTGGTGATGCTGTTGTCCTCGACGGCGAGCAGAAAGCCGACGGGACGCTCGCCCAGGTCGGCCATTCGGACGCCGGGAGTCAGGGGGTTTTCCATGGGGGCGGCCACGGCGAAGGCGCCCCGGAGTTCGGGGTCTTCCTGCAGGACGAGCCCGGCGGTGGCCGCGCCGAAGCTGTGGCCGAGCGTGGCCATCCGCTCGGGATCCATGGCGGTGAGGAGGTCGTCGAGCTCGGCCGGGTCGTCGAGAAGGCGCTGCGTCGAATCGGCCTGTCCGCGCAGGATGGCCAGCAGCGCGTGCAGGTCATCGGCCCGCACCCGAAGGAAGGCCTCGCCCACCGATGCCGCGTTCTCCTCGAGCTGGTCCCACAGGGTGTTGCCCTCGTGATCGGGAGCGAGGACGACAACACCGTGGCTGGCGAGGCGCTCGGCCATGGCCGCGCCGCTCCAGCGCGTGCAGACGTGACAATGGCTGTAGAGCACCACCGGGAAGCGTCCGGAGGCGACGCGCGTCCCGCGGACGGCGCCGAGGGTGTTCCGAAGGCAGTCCTCCGGCGCATCCGCGAGCAAGGCCGCGAGTGCCCCGGCACGGGCGTCCGCCTCCATGGCGGACAGGGCCGTCCGGCTTCCCTCGGCGGAGGCCGCCGGGTACCAGACTTCGACGGCGAGCTGCCGCTCCTCGGCGACCTGCGCCCGCAGGGTGCGATGCCCCACGGCCCAGGGGCCGGCGGCGGCGAGGTCGGGGATGCCCGTCGGGTCGTCGAGCGTGCCGGGACGGGTCTCGTCCCCGCTGCGCTCGGATGGAATGTCTGTTAGATCCTGAGGATCTGACCCTCCGCAGCCCGCGGCGGTCCAGATCAGGCACAGGCAGGCGACAACCGCCACCCACCCGTGCCCCGCCGAGCGGCCGGTTGTCGGCCCTGCTGGTTCTCGCATGTCCGCTGTCTCCTCGCCGTTGTGGGGGGATCTTCCCCCGAAGCGCACGTCACTGGACCCCGGCATCGGGGCATAGCGGTGCGTTCGTGGACCGGCAAGGCGTCGGCGGTGGGTGCGGGCCTACTTCAGCAGCCTGTTGATCCGTTCCGCAACGTCTTCGCCGAAGTCGTCCCAGCTCTTGCCGAGGTGGACCTTCAGCTCGCTCAGCTTCTCTTCGATGTTTTTGGCTGCATCGTTGGATTTGCCCTGGGCGTTGGCCTTTGCCTGCGCCAGATCGGCTTCGAGCTGCTTGACCTTCGCTTCGACGCGACTCTTCAGTTCCGCCTTGTTGCTCATGTTCGACTCCCTGGTGTGATTGCACTCGGAACGGTCCACGGCCGCCACATGCGG
>REDH01000072.1 GCA_007693585.1 Deltaproteobacteria bacterium | reverse complement strand
TGCAGCAGATGCAGCCGCCCGCGACCTCGCGCACGTCCACCCCCTTCGACGGCTCTCCTCCGGACAGCAGGGCGCCGTCCAGCCCCACCTCGCCATACTCGTTCACGAGAACCGCCCAGCGCTCTCCTTCCGGTCGCTGCGCGAGCAGGTGGTTGATGGCGGTGGTCTTCCCGGCCCCCAGACCTCCGCCAATGACGTGGACCGGGATGGGAGGACGCGTGCGACGCGGAGTGCGTTTCGTTCGGGGGTCGGTCATGAGCATCAGCAGGGGCGAAGCGCACGGCGGGCCAGCAAGGGGACGATGGCCGCTGCAGGGCAATGGGCCGCTTCCTTCCCTTGCACAGGGCGATTTCATGTGCAATGAACTTGCATGAAGGGGGCAGGAGGTAATCCATGCGACGAATTCCGGGAACACGAGTGCTCGGCGGCGGGGTGGCCGCGCTCATGCTGGTCGTCTGGTCCACCGGATGCGGTGACGATGACGCCGCGCCCGGGGATGACCCGGATGGGGGCAACCCATCGACGGCAGCGGCGGTCGGCGAACCCACGACGGATCAACCCGCTTCGTCGTCCGAACCTCCGGGTGAGTCGCCCGCGCCGCCGGATGACCGCCCCAGGGTGATGCCGATGTCCTGCTGGCTGCCCCCGGACTCCTCCTGTGACGTCCGTTCGCCCCAGGAGCACTGCGGCCCGGACGAGACGTGCGACATCATGCTCACGGAGCAGGAGACCCTGCGCATTCAGTGCTTCCCGGCCGAGGAGGCCGCAGGTCATGACGCGGCGTGCGACAACCGGACGGGGCCATTCTGTGGTGCCGGGTTGCACTGCGTGGACGGGGCTTGCCATGCCTTCTGCTGCCACGACGACGAGTGCGGTCCGGACGAGCACTGCGGTCCCCTCCTCCCGGAGCTGGGCGCCCTCGGCGTCTGCCGAGCGGGTACGCCAGCGTCCACGCCGGACTGCGGTGGGTGGGGCGCGTTCTGCACCACCAATGCGGACTGCTGCTCGGGCTTCTGTCACGTGGACCACTGCCACTGAGCCATGCATTCGTTCGGGCCTGGCTGTTGTCCATGGAGGCACCGTCCGGTCCGTTCCTCGAACACGGTGCACCTCCGCGGCCAGCCCACGCATCCCCGAGCGGGGGCCTGCGCTCGGGGTCTCATGTCCGAATCGTCCGCTCCGTTGCACGTCGTCTGGATCAAGCGCGACGCCCGCATTCACGACCATCCTGCGCTGACCGCTGCCTGCGCCCAGCCCGGCGAGGTGGCGGCGCTGTGCGTGTTCGAGCCCTCGCTCTGGGGCTCGCCCGAGCACGACGCGCTGCACCTGCACTTCGTGCTCGATGGCCTTCGCGAGCTTCGGGAGCGTCTCGAGGCGATCGGCGTCCCCCTGTTGCTTCGCGTGGGCGAGCTTCCCGAGGCGTTCGCGGACCTGCACGCCGCCCGCCCCATCTCGGGGCTCTGGGCGCACGAGGAGACGGGCAACCGGCTGACCTACGACACGCACCTGCGGGTGCACGCCGTGGACCACCGTACGGCGTGCCGGGAAGCGAAGTCACGCGTGGTTGCGTGGAAGGGCAGGCCGGAGGTTCGCGAGGCCGCCCGAGAGGTCTACCGGCGCCATGGCAGCCGCAAGCGCCCGCAGGAGCGGCGTCAGGGAGGAGAGCCGGGGGGGTCAGATGAAGGGGTGGTGTGGGGAGGAGATTCCGTTGCCGGTCCGAAGCGGACCTCGACCGCATGTTCGCGGCCGTCATCGACGAGAATGAGTTTCCCTTCGGCTTGCGGGTGCCCGTCGAGGGTCAGTGTGCCTGGACCCTCGTGGGTGGCCACCTGTCTGAACTCGATGACGTACAGGGACTCCTTGTAGCGGTAGTGCAGGGTGAAGTGGGTCCACGCGGTGGGTACCCTTGGAGAGAAGCGAAGGGTGTTGGCCTCGCGGCGTATTCCGAAGATGACCTCGTGCATGAGGCGGTAGAGCCAGGCAGCGGAGCCTGTGTACCAGGTCCAGCCGCCACGTCCGGCGCGTGGCGGCTGGGCATAGACATCCGCTGCCAGAACGTAGGGTTCGACGGCGTAGTGCTCGACCCCTGTCGCATCGAGGGTGTGGTGGATGGGGTTGATCAGGCTCAGGAGGGTGCCGGCCTGGTCCGTGCGACCGGCCAGCGCGAGGGCCCAGGCAGCCCAGACGGCGGCGTGGGTGTATTGCCCCCCGTTTTCCCTTACGCCGGGGGGGTAGCCCTTGATGTACCCGGGATCGAGGGCGGAGCGGTCGAACGGCGGTGTGAAGAGGCGCATGATGTTGTCGTCCTCGTTGACGAGATGCTGCCACATCGCATCGAGTGCTCGCCGACGGCGCTCGGGATCGCCCACGTTCGCGATGGTGGCCCAGCTCTGGGGCAGCGAGTCGATGGTGCATTCGTCGCTGCGGGCGGAGCCGAGGGGGGTTCCGTCATCGAACCAGGCTCGTCGGTACCACTCGCCGTCCCAGGCGTGCTCCTCGATGCGATCGGCGAGAATCCTGGCCGTCCTGCGGCATTGCGCTGCGCATTCCGGGTCCCCCTGTTGATCGGCGAGGACGGCGAAGGTCGAGGAGACGTGGTGGAGGAAGAAGCCGAGCCAGACGCTCTCCCCGCGCCCGCCGTGCCCGACGCGGTTCATCCCGTCGTTCCAGTCGCCGGCGCCGATGAGAGGCAGGCCGTGCGCTCCGCGCGGGGTGCTGTGCGCGAGGGACCGGACGCAATGCTCGTAGAGGCTGCCCGTTTCCTGCGATCGCCCGGGAAGGTCGTAGTAGCTCTCCTCGCCGTCCTCGAGGGACCGCCCGGCAAGGAAGGGGACCGGTTCCTCGAGCACGCTGGTGTCTCCCGTGACCGCCACGTACTGAGCGACGGCGCACGGGAGCCAGAGGTAGTCGTCGGAGCAGTTCGTCCGGACGCCGTGTCCGCCTGGCGGATGCCACCAGTGCTGTACGTCCCCTTCGACGAACTGACGGCCGGCGCACCGCAGGATGTGCTCCCGGGCGAGTTTGGGCGCCTCGTGCAGGAGGGCCATGCCGTCCTGAAGCTGGTCTCGGAAGCCATATGCGCCGCCGGACTGATAGAATCCGCTACGGCCCCACATCCTGCACGAGAGGGCCTGATAGGGCAGCCATCCGTTGACGAGGATGTCCATGGCGGGATCCGGCGTCGAGGCGTGCAGCACTCCGAGCTTTTCACTCCAGAAGCGCCTGACCTCCTCGAGTGCGACACGGGCGCCCGCGACGGTGCGATGGTGCCGGGTGAGTTCGACGACCTCCGCGGTGTTCCGCCCTGCACCGAGGACAAAGACGACTTCTCGGGATGCACCTGGGGCGAGTTCGATCTGCGCCATCATGGCGGCACAGGGGTCAAGAGCTGGTCCCAGGCGCCCGGAGAGGCGTTGCAGGCGCAGCGCCGCCGGGCTGGCGGGGTCGCCGTTTCGTCCCAGGACCTCGGCGCGGTCGCCGCTCACGCTTCGCCGTGGTTCGCTGCAGTCCAGAAAGGCGACCGTCGTGGAGCCGTTGGCACTGTAGCTGTTTCGGGCGACGATGGCGCCGGTCAGCGGTTCGAGTTCGGTGACGACGTGCATGCCCTGTCGGGAGCGCGTGTCTCCGAGCACCAGGTCCATCGAGGCCAGAATGCTCAGGGAGCGAATGCTGCTGGTGCGGTTCTTCAGGCGCAGGACCATGAACTTGACCGGTGCCTCGACCGCCACGAATGTCGTCAATCTCGAGTCGAGCCCGTTCTCGGTATGGTCGAAGGTGCTGTATCCGAAGCCGTGCCGGCAGGTATGGCCGGTCCTGCTCCGCCCGGGGCCGGGTGTGGGCGTGAAGACGTTCCCGTCGGGTTCGGAGCGCACGAAGAGGTTCTCGCCGCTCGCGTTTACGACGGCATCGTCACTCCAGGGCGTCAGCCGGAAGAGCTGTGCGTTGCCATACCAGGTGTACGCGCTGCCGCTCTCGCTGACCACGGTACCCAGCTTCGGGTTGGCGATCACGTTCACCCAGGGTGCGGGCGTCGGCCGGCCGGGTGGAAGATCGATGACATACTCCCGGCCGTCGCTCGTGAAGCCGCCGGTGCCATTGTCGAAGAGCAGGTTCTCGCAGCTGTCCTTCGGGAGGTCTCTGTGCGCGGTCCGCCTGCGGCGGGTCTGCGTCGTGCGCAGCATCTTTGGTCGCGCCGTCGACACCGCCTGGCGTCTGCGCTCCAGTTGCTGTTCGAGTGACCCGTCCGTATCCCGGAAGACGATGCGTGCGACGGCCTGCAGAAGGCTTCGGTCCTCTTCGGAGAGGCTGTCTCCCTCCCTGAGGAACACGCCGCCCGGCTTGTCCAGCAGCTGGGTCTCGGTTCCTTCGGCGATCAGGGCGAGCAGCTGTTCATCGAGATCACGTCGGTATCCCGAGGCGCTCTCGTTGCAGAGAATGAGGTCCGTGGTCAGGCCGCACATCCGCCAGTAGGCGTGCGCGCGCAGCAGATCTCGGACAAGCTGGAGGTTGGCTGCATCACGGACGTGAAGCAGCACGATCGGAAGATCGCCCGAGATGGCGTATCTCCAGAGTCCGGATTGTCCCTTGCGGTTGCGTCGGAGCACGGTGCCGGGCGCACGGAACACCGCGATGGGGGAAATGACGGCGGCGGCGAGTTCCTCGAAGCGCCTTGCGTCGGCCGGATTGGCCCCGACATGTTCGAGTACGCTGCGGCTGTGCCAGGGGGCGGTTTCGAGGGCGCGGTCCGCCATGCGGGGGTCCTGATACTTCGCGATCAGGGCCATGGCCTCCGCCCGCGTCGGGGCGACCCCGAGGACGAGGTCGACCTGAATCTGCTGGTCCAAGGCGAGGTGCAACGGGAGTCGGAGTGCCACGCAGGGATCGAGTACGGTACCCGTGGCGCCGGTGAGCGGCGCGGAGTCTTCCATGGCCATGGGGTGTCGCAGGCTGCGGTCACGGCCGATGAAGCGTGCGCGATCGGTGTCGAGGCTGCAGGTGCCCG
This sequence comes from Deltaproteobacteria bacterium, assembly GCA_007693585.1. Lineage (GTDB taxonomy): Bacteria > Myxococcota_A > Bradymonadia > REDH01 > REDH01 > REDH01. The sequence continues at coordinate 176,780 of REDH01000072.1, read as the reverse complement.
AGTGCTGGCCGGAGGGCGACGATTCCCGAAGCAGGGCGAACGCCCACGGCGGCTGCTCATCCTTCGAGCGGGCGCGTCGTGTGACCAGGATGGCGCCGGATTGTGCAACCGCCTCCGTCTGCACGAACAGGTTGCTGAAGGCGCGATGCTGCTGGTCGGAACCGCGCGGAGCAAGGACGACCTCGGCATAGGCCGTCATGACCAGGGTACGCGGACGTTGGGAGGAGTTGGTCAGGCGCACTCGGCGTATCTCGACATCGTCGTCGGGGGACACGGCGATCTCGGTGTGCGTGGCGATGCCATCGTCCTGCCGTCGGATTTCAACGCGTCCGGGAGAGAACACGGCGTCGTAGCGTCCTCCGGCACGGAGGGTCGGCTGAAAGGAGTTGGACCAGACGCGTTGCGTGTCCGGATCCTGGAAGAAACAGAATACGCCGTGGGATTCGCAGGTTGGATCTTCGCGCCAGCGGGTGATCTCGAGGTCGTTCCATCGGCTGTAGCCGCCTCCGGCCGCGGAGACCATCACGTGGTAGCGACCATTGGAGAGCAGGTGAATCTCCGGGATGGGGGCATTGGGGTGGGTGAGCACACGGGGCCGGGGCCGTTGTCCGTTCTGGCGAAGCTTGAGCGATACGGGTTCGTTGCGTGTGGGCGGAAGAATCTGGAAGGCCGCATCATTCGGGACGCGCTCCTGGAGCAGCAGGGCGGCCGCGCGGAGGTCGGGGTTGGCGAGAAATCTCTGCTGCATCCGAGGTCCGAGGATGCTCTGGCTCAGCGCGAGGAGGCTCATGCCGTGGTGGTGGGCCATGAAGGTGGGCACGATGGTGCCCTGGGAGTCATCGGAGGTGCGACTCTCCGTGAAGTCGACGGCCTCGTAGAATCCATGGCGGCCGAGGAAGGAAGCGGCCTTCATGCGGCGAAGGTTGGCGAGTGCCCTCGCCGGGTCGACCAGGAGGGCGAGGGTGCTGGCGTAGGGCGAAATGACGAGATCGTTGCCGAGCCCCCGTTGCAGTCCGAGGCCCGGCACCCCGAAAGCACGATACTGGAAGGTTCCCTCGGCGTCGGTTCTGTTGAAGCACGACTCGGAGATGCCCCATGGCGTGCCCTGTTGTCGGCCGTATTCGATCTGTCTGGCCACCACGGCGCGGCAGGTCTGGTCGAGCAGCGTCCCTTCGAACTCGGGCATGACGAGACGCGGCATCAGGTACTCGAACATCGACCCGCTCCAGCTCAGCAGCGCCTGTTTCCCGGCGGCGACCGTGAGGCGCCGACCCAGTGCGAACCAGTGTTCGAAGGGAATCTGACCAGCGGCGATGGCCATGTAGCTCGCGAGGCGAGCCTCCGACGCCAGCAGGTCATAGCAGCTGGCATCGCGTTGACGCTCGGCAATGCGGTACCCGATGGCCAGCAGCTTGCGCCGTTCGTCGTAGAGGAACCCGAAGTCTGCCGTCGCGATCTCCTCACAGCGTCTCGCGAGTTCCTCGATGGATGCGAGCCGTGCGTCGATTCGGGCAGCGCCAAGGCGGACGGCTTCTGCATGGGAGCGGTCCGAGGCTTCTCCCCCGCTCTGGGCGGGCGGCTGGGTTCCGCCAGTCTGCGTGCTTGCGGCCTGCCTCGTCAGGATCCTCAGCTGGTGGAGGGTCTGCGCCCGATCGAGCTCCGCGGCAGGACCTGTCATGCCCTCGTCCGGCATGGCGACACTTTCCTCCAGCCAGGGTGCCACGGTGGTCAGGTCCGCCAGAAGGGCTTTGACCTGTTGTTCGAAAGCACCCGCCCACCAGGCGGCCTCCGGTCTGTGGTGCTGCTGCCGCCGATGGAACTCGGCGAGGCGTTCGGCTTCCCTGGCGAGTTCCCGCAGCCATGCGGCTCTGGCCGAGAGGGAATCGGTCCGAAACTGCAGGAGCTCCTTCACGGCGGCGATCCCTTCGGCGGAATCTCCCAGTTCCGTGAGACCGCGCAACGTGTCGTGCAGTCCGTCCACGGTCTCCGCTGGCCAGATCGGCCGGTCGGGCAACTCGAGGAGTCCGCTGCGAAGGACCCTTGCGTGTCCGACGAGGTTGCCACTGTCGACGGTCGACACGTAGAGCGGCATCAGGGGCTTGCGCGTCCGCGTGTCGTACCAGTTGAAGAAGTGCCCGCGGTGGCGGGCCAATTGTTCCATCGAATCCAGTGCGCGCGTGGTGCGATCGAGGAGTTGTCCGACGGTCAGGTAGCCGAGGTCCTGCGCGCTGAGGTTCGCGACCAGGGCCATGCCCATGTTGGTCGGACTGGTGCGGTGCGCGATACGTCGTCCGGTGCCGTTGGGCTCCTCCTGGATGTTGTCCGGTGGGAGCCAGTTCTCCTGGGCGTTGACGAACGCTTCGAAGTAGCGCCACGTGAGGCGGGCGAAGTGGCGCAGGTCGCCGATGTCGTCCGCAGAGAGCTTCGCGGCGTTCTCGGGCAGCGGCTGGCTGATCCACCAGGCCAGCAGCGGTGAGGTCAGCCACAACAGCAGGAAGGGTGCCGCAACCGCGAGAGCCTGAGGATTGCTGGTGATGACGAGCCAGGAGGCGATCGCTCCCGCAAGGGTCGGGCCCACCCACATGCGCCGATAGCTGCGTCCGATGCCGATGGACGACTCGCGCTCGACGGCTTCGGCCGTCTGCCACTGAAGCATTCTTCGGCGGCTGTAGAAGGTACGCCACAGGGCCCGGGAGGCGGCGTCGAGGGCCACGAAGGCCTCGAACGGCAGGAAAGTCAGCCACAGCATGGTCCTGGCAAGCCGACGAACCGTGGCACGGAGGACGGCAGCGAGATGCACCGCGCGCGGAAGCCGTCGTGGGCGCTTCGTCAGCTCCACAATCCCGGGAAGCAGTTCGGGCAGGAGCAGCAGCGAGACCACGGCCAGTGTCCAGGGCAGTGCGCCGGGAGCGAGGAGCCAGCCCGCAGAGAGGAGAAGCGTGTAGGCCGGTGCGACCAGAGAGCGGCGGAGGTTGTCGAAGATGCGCCACCAGCCCAGACCTTCCAGTGCCGGGTACAGTCGCCGGGACGTGGCGTCACTCACCCGGAGGGTGAGCCAGGGCAGGAGTTGCCAGTCCCCTCGCATCCAGCGGTGTCTGCGCCCGATGTCCGCGAGATATCCCGATGGCGACTCCTCGATGAGTTCGACATCGCTCACCTGGCCTGCCCGCGCGTAACAGCACTCGAGCAGATCGTGGCTCAGTACGGCGTTGTCCGGAAATCGGCCGTCCAGCGCACCGCGAAAGGCAGCTACGTCGTAGATGCCCTTTCCGATGTAGGAGGTTTCGCTGAACAGGTCCTGGTAGACATCGGAGACCTCACGCGTGTAGGGGTCGAGGCCGACCTCTCCGGCCAGCAGACGTGCATAGTGGCTCTGTCCCGCGCTGCGCAGCGACATGCTGACGCGCGGTTGAAGGATGGCGTAGCCGGCGACAGGGCGTCTTCGAATGGAGTCCATCTGCGGACGATTCAGCGGATGTGCGGCGGCCGCCACCAGGCGCCAGCCGGCACCCCACGGCAGGTCGGTGTCGGTGTCGAGGGTGATGACGTAGCGAACCGTATGGAGCTCCGAGACCTGTCCTGCCGTGCGAACGAACGCGCCGCTGTCCCTGCCGCACAGCAGTGCGTTGAAGTCCTCGAGTTTCCCCCGTTTCCGCTCGCGGCCCATCCAGCAGCCTTCCTGGGGGTTGTACAGACGTGGCCGGTGTAGCAGCAGGAATTGCCCGTGTGCCTGGCTGTCGTACTTTTCGTTGAGCCTGTCGATGCCCTCGGTCACCGCACGGAGCAGGGCCTCGTCGTCCGCCGTTCGCTCGTCGGGCGCATCGCCGAAGTCGGTCAGCAGGGCGAACCACAGGTTCGTGTCGCGATTGGCCAGGTAGCGAAGCTCCAGGCTCTCGACGATGCGCGAAATCTGCGGGAGGTCGAGCAGCAGCGTGGGCACGACGACGACCGTCCGGTACGCCCTCGGGATGCCGTGCTCGAAGTCCATGCGCGGAAGCGCCGAGGGCTTGCGCAAGAGGGAGGCGACCCAGTTGACGAGGGAAAGCGCGCACTGAGACGCGGCCAGCGCCATCGCCACGGCGAGAAGTGGCCACGCCCAGGAGGGAATCCCTCGCGATGGAAGGACAAGCCATGCCGCGGTGGCGGCGGTGATCAGGCCCACGGACCCCAGGTACAGCAGCAGTGTCCATCGACGCCTTGCGCCTGGGCAGCCCGGCGGGACCGGCGCATCTCCCCGCAGTGCGCGCTCCAGGTGCGGACGCCCCTCCCGAAGAAGATGGAACCCCACATGGGCCGATGGCGTATCGGGCTGCGTGGCATGCCGGGTATCCGCCAACGAGACCGCCGCCCGGGCGACCTCCTCCTCGGAGAGGTTCAGCCTTTGCGCCACGTTCTCGACGGCGTGCCGGTACCGATCCCGCGTCTCGAAGTCCATGAGACCATGGATCCCGGCTGCCTCGCTCACCAGGATCGCCTCGGTCGTGCTCGCCCTCTCGACGAACGTCTGCCAGTCCGTCGCGCCGACGTGCCGCAGGCTGGCGATCGTGTGCGCCATCAGTGCCTGATCGGCGGCCTGACCCTGTCCTTCGGCACGAACGACTTCATCGATGGTCTGCCCCCTGTTCGCGAGCTGTTCCTCCAGCCAGGCCAGAACGAACGCATGAGAGGCTCCCCGGCCCGCAAGGGACTGGATGAACTGGGTGACGAATGTCGTGGAGAGGACAGGGCCCTCCCTGACCATGGCCGCCATGACCAGGAGCGCATCGCCCTGTCCGTTGAACGACGCATCCAGCCGTCGGGTCCACTCCAGCGCACGGTCTCGCTGCGCCCGCTGTCGGACCATGTTCATCACCGCTTCGGCCAGGATCTCGATGAGGGCCAGTCGGAGCATGGTTCCGACGGCCCAGAGCTCCCGCATATCGAGACAGGTGACCGACTGGTAGGCCGACACGAAACGGCTCAATCCCTCGTCGTCCACACATCCCTCGGAATGCGCCACGTATTCCATGGCAATTCCGTATATGCGCGGCATGCCGGAATGTTCACCACCGGCCAGCCTCGGCAGCCGATGGCTGTAGCCTCGCGGCAGATGTCTGCGGGCGAGGGAGATCTGCTCGTCCACGAGCGGGTGGTTGTCCAGCAGCCACTCTTCGATGGCCGTCAGGCGAGCGCCCGAGCCCTCGACTCGGCTGGTCAGGTCGTGGCATTGTGCGATCACCTGCTGTGCTGCGAGCAGTCGCGTCACGAGTCCTTCGCGGCGCACCCCTGGATCGAGTTTGTGGTCCGAGGCGACCGCGGTCGCGTGCCGCTCGAGCTGCTCGATGGAGAAGACTGCGCCCCGTCCGGTCGTTGGGTCCTCTGCCGGTTCCGACAGCTTTCCAAAGGCCGACCGTTTGTCTGGCCAACCTGCTCTCCACGCCTCGCGAAGGACCGACAGGGCCAGGTCGATCGGACGCTTCTTCACTTGGATGCTCCCGGAGAAGAGATCGACGGGCATGGTTGGCAGCCGTTGTGCCGCGAGGGAATCGGTGAACGCGCTCTGTCCGCTCGTTGCACGGTCACTCCGCCGTACGGGTGCCGGCTCCGACGAGTGGGGTGGTCATGGCGCCCTCCTTCGCTCGGATCCGTCGCGCGAACCCCGGCTGCGCTTGCAGAATACGCGCCAGGATCTCGTTTGCCAGGCTCGAGATGTGCTCCTCATTCGTCCGATGAAGCGCGGCTTCGTCAAAGGCGGCGACGACGAGGGTGCCGAGCGGGATCGTGGTGATTGCAGGTTGTGGCATGTTGCACTCCAATGGCTGTCGCCCTCCATCGGGACATGGAGAGCTGGTTGGGCTGGCTGGCCTCCACTGTCGTGTTCGAACCGCGTGAGGCATGGTGGGTCAATGCACGCTTCGCGCCAAGCGCGGAGAGCTGAGCAGTCCGTAGATGTAAGTGGTGTTCAGTTAGGCTCTTGTGGATTCATCCTGCGATCGATGCTTCCCTCTGGATTCATCAGGATGGAGGAGTATTTCCATCACTCTGATGTGTTCCGCGCAGTCTGGGCGAAGTGGCTCGAACTCCTCTCGCAGGGATCCCGACGTCTCGCATCCGAAGTCTCCAGAGGGCTTCCCCTGCCCGTCCCGCAGGTCGCAACTCGTTGCGAACAGGAGCCGAACGATCCGTCGCTCGCCTGAGCCTGCTCCTTCTTCCGGCCTATGGAGCGGTGAGGTCCCGGGCCGGATGCGCGACGCGCCCCGCAGGTGCAGGGCGCGTCGATTGATCCGTGCGCACAGTCTGGCGCGCGCTTCTCTCTCCAGGCGGGCTTTCCCGTCCTCTCGCAGACGAACTACCTTCCCGCAGACCGGGACTTGTTCGAACTGCCCTGAGGCTTGGTGTCCTTCTGCGAACGGGCATGGTCGGCGCTCGCTCCCTCTCGGTTGTCTGAAGGCTTTCGGTCCTTCATGGGACTCACGGCGGATTCGGCCGACTTCTTCTGGGCCTTCGAACTGTCATGTCGCTCCTTGTTGCGCCCGGACGGGCTGGCTTCCACACGTGCGTCGGATCCTGCGGGGTTCTTCTGGTTCGTCATGGTAGACTCCTGTGGGTTGTCGTCAAAGTCGACGACGTTCGGGGCTCTCCGGATTGAAGAAGCACTCCGAGGTGGAACGCGCTCATGAGACCGGTGCGCGTGCTCTTCTTGACCTGTCTCGCTGCGTGCAGCGAGACGTCGATCACTTCCGGGTGCCGGGGTCGTTCCGGTCGTCACTCCGGAAGACGTTGCCCGCGGCACTCACGATCTTCCTCGCCTTCGCCCCGGCCCGGTTCATGGCACTCCGTGCCTTCTCCGAGACAGCATCGACGAGGTTGCGACCCCCATCGTCGGTACGGTCCGCTCCATGGTTCGCGTGCTGGCCATCCAAGCCGTTCGGAGACCCGACTGCGTTCAGGGGCGTCCCGGCAGCCTGAGCAGCTCCGTTGGTGGGTCCGGATGCGGGTGGAGTCGTGTTGTGGGGGAGCTCCTGTGCAGCAGATGCAGTAGCCGCAGGCATGACCGCATCCGTTCCACGTGCTCCTGAATTTGCTCCTTTTCCAACTTTCGAATTCGTCATGATCGTCTCTCCGTTTGAGGGTTCGTTCTCGCATCCGGCCCTTGCAGAGCGGGCCCGCGTTTCCCATTGGGAGGTTGCGGAGCGTTTGGCCGTCCTGCCTGAAGCATGAGCACTGCAGGAAGCAGGCCATGATCGGGCCATGGCGAAGAAGTCCCTTCCTGAAGGCGACTTGGGTGTATCGGGAGCAGGCGCGCGGTTGTGGGTGTAGTCAGAATGATGTAACGGTCCAATCGGTTTCGGGCGGCGGACCATGATTTGCGGGGTATCGATGTCAGTGATGACTCTTGAGCACAGTGCGCTGCTCGAGCTTGATCCGGAGGGGGGCTTCATCCGCTTCGCAGGTCAGCGCGTGCTGTTGCTCGATGCGACGGCGATGGGCCTTCTGCGAAAGTACCTGGTCGAGAACTTCGGCCTCACCGCGGGCCGTACGGTGCTGACCCAGTTCGGATTCGCGCATGGCTGGCGCATGGCCGAGTCCCTGCAAGCCGAGTTCGACTGGACCGATGTCGCGGACCGTATGCGTGCCGGGGTGCGCATTCATGCGCTCGAGGGCCTCTATCGGGTCGAACTCGGGAGCGAGGGAAAGCTGCTCGATGAGGGCATCACCGTTGCGGCCTCCTACGAGGCCGAACAGCACCTGCTTCATTTCGGCCGCGCGGATGTCGCCATCTGCTGGACCATCTGCGGACTGCTCAGCGGATACGCGAGCCGGGTTGTCGGGGAAGACATCTACGTGCTCGAGGACCGATGCCTCGGGAAGGGCGATCCGGCCTGCCACTTCATCGGCCGAACCCGGGAAGGATGGGGGGACGAACAGGCGGAGGAACTGAACTACTTCGAAATGGGCCGGCTGCAGGAGTCCCTGGACATCTCGCTCAAGCGCGTGACCGATACGCTCAAGGTGGCCGAGGCGAAGCTGCGCGAACACCGCAGCCTGCTCGATGCCGTCAACCCCGGGGCAGATGAGCCGACGGGTCTGATCGTGCGCAGCCCGGCGATGAAGAGGTTGATCGACCTCGCCAGGCGTGTCGCCAGGGTCGACGCGACCATTCTCCTCTCCGGCGAGAGCGGCGTCGGCAAGGAGCGCATCGCACGGCTCGTCCACGAGGAATCAAGCCGGGCCATGGGCCCCTTCGTCGCGATCAATTGTGCCGCGATCACCGAGACCCTGCTCGAGAGCGAGCTCTTCGGTCATGCACGGGGCTCCTTCACCGGTGCCTCCACCGATCGACCAGGCCTCTTCGAGGCCGCGAATCACGGCACGCTCCTGCTGGACGAGATCAGCGAGATTTCCATCGGCATGCAGGTCAAGCTCCTGCGCGTGCTCCAGGAGCGAGAGGTTCGCAGGGTCGGAGAGAACCGATCACGGAAGGTGGATGTCCGGATCATCGCCACGACCAACCGCAAGCTCGCCGAGGACGTTCTCGAAGGACGCTTCCGCCAGGATCTCTACTACCGCCTCAAGGTCGTCGAGCTTCACGTGCCCGCGCTGCGAGACCGTCAGGAGGACATTCTCCCCCTCGCGCGCCTGCTGCTCGAGGTGGCCACCGAGCGCATGGACGGAAGGGTCCGACTCCTCTCCCCGCTCGTGGCCGATCGCCTTCTCCAGCACTCCTGGCCTGGAAATGTGCGCGAACTCGAAAACGCCATGGAGCGCGGCGCCGCCCTCGCCCGGAGCAGTCGTGTCGAACTCGAGGATCTGCCGGTCGAAGTCCGAAAAACCCGTCCGCGAGACGTGCTGGCGGACGATGACTGCCGCACGCTGGGCATGGTCGAGAAGGAACACATCCTTGCCGTGCTCGAGGTCAATGGCGGTAATCAAACCCAGGCGGCCAGGCAACTCGAGATCGGCACTGCCACGCTCTACAGGAAGCTCAAGGCCTATCGTGAGGCCGCCGAAGAAGCCGCGGGCACCAGCCCACACCCCGGGGCGCCTCGTTCCGCCGAACACCCGGATGAGGGCGAGTGAGCCTCCAGTCTCCCCCGCGAGGCAGGGGAACTCCGGTGCCGCGATCCCGCCCGGCCTGAACGGAAGCTGAAGGTGCACCCCCGACTACTCTCCTGCGGCCTTGCGAAAGGCGGCCTCCAGTTCCAGCCACGCCTCCTCCACGCCCTCCATCACCGTATGCCAGTCCGAGTTGCCCTGCTCGCGAAGCGTGGTGAGGTGCGATTGGGCCGAGGCGAGATGAGCACGCAATTCCTCGATCCCCTTCGCGTATTTGGCATCCAGTGCGCGTCCTTCCGCTTCGCTCTTCGCCACGAGGTCGTCCAGCGTGGCACCCAGATGCCGAAGGCGTGCCTCCAACTGAGCAACCAGTTCCTCGTCCGGCTTGATTGTCGCCATCGAATGCCCTCCCCTGTGTTCGCGTCGTGCGCCGCATCTTCCCGAAAGCTCCGGCCGTGCCGTGCACGGCCGAATGTCGATTGCCCTCCGGAACGACAGGCGCTCCGGGGACACCCCCCCACCAGACACTCTGCACGAACCATGCCGCCAGGGAACACCCATGTTCCGGTTGCCTGCGTCGGAGATGCACGGCGCCCCCCCCCACGAGCGGCAGTCGATCTGACCGTCTGCCCCCATCAGTTCGATGGGCCCGAGTCTCCGCGTCGCGACGCCCGCGGCGTTACTCCGCCGTTCGCCTTGCACCCAGCCCGAGCACCTCGCGCCAGGCCGAAACGTCCAGCCGCTCGGCGTGGGCTGCGGTGCCTCTCCCGCGGACGGTGCCCAGGATGGGCTGCTCCGGCGTGAAGGGCCGGTCGAAGAGCCCCAGGCACCACAGCAGCCCCCCCATGGACGCCGGGTCGCGTCCGTCGAGGGCGTAGCGGTGGTTCAGTTCGATCAGCCGTGCAAGAGCCGTTTCCGGGTCGGGGGACCAGCGAAGCACCCCCTTGCCCCAGGTCATGCGCACGTTGTTGTGGAGCATGCCTCGGTGACGCAGGCAGTCCGCCGCCGTATCCCACAGCGGATCTCCCGTCCGGCCCTCGGCGAGGGCCTCGAGGTCGTGCAGCGCCGGTCGCGGGTCGCTCGCGTGACCGAGCAGCGTCTCGCGGGCCCATCCCGGCACGGCGTCGAACGCCTCCGGCGCGGGCGTTCGCCAACAGAAGTGCCAGGCAACCTCCCGCCACACGAGCAGCTCGTCCAGGAACTTCTCCGCTCCCCGGCCGCCCATGGCGTGCGCCTCGCGCACGACGCGAAACGGCGAGAGGCAGCCGTGGTTCAGCCACGGCGAGAGTCCGCTCACGCCCTCGGTGTCGAGGGCGTCGTTGCGGCGGTCGGCGTACTCGTGCAGGCGCATGTCCCGAAAGGCCTCCCAGCGCGCGTTGGCCGCCCGGCTGCCGCCGGGCATCGTGCGCACCGGCGCGACCCCGTGGTCGATGGCGCACCCTTCGAGGAGGCCGAGCAGGTCACGGTCCTCCATGTCCGCGACGGGGACCGGCTCGAACGGCAGTGCCGGAAGGGCGGAGGCCACGGGCTCGCCCTCGCGCGGCCAGCTTTGCCCCATCCGCTCGCTCCGTGCGTCCGCGAAGCGGTCCCGGAACACGAAGGCGCGGCTGGGGGCCTTCCCGGAGAGGGGCATCGGGACGACGCAGGCCCCGTCCACGCTCCAGACGGGCCCGTGGACCCGGGCGGCCTCCACCTCTTCGCGCCAGGGCGCGACCGGCACCTCGTCGACGACCACCAGCGCCGCCTCCCGAACCAGGGGCGCCAGCACCGGTCCCCGGGCTCCGGTCCGCTCCACGTGCACGGCCATCGCCACCCCCGCCTCGCCCAGTTGCCGCGCGAGGTCGCGCGCGCACTGCAGGGCGAAGAGGTGATGCCGTGCGCTCGCCCAGCGGGTCGATTCGTGGAGCGCCATAAGCACGAACAGCGGTCTGTCCGTTGCGCGCGACGCCACCCGCGCCATATCGAGCACGGGATTCTCGTCGGCGCGCATCGTTCGGCGCAGCCAGCACATCACGTACGCGCCATCCGGCCGCGCCGACCGGCGCGCGGTGCACAGCCGCTCCTCGAGATGGGGAGGCAGGGCCATGCCGAGACCATCGGGGATCATGTGGACTCCAGGCAGCAGGTGGCGTGCGGGGCACGGTTGTCCGTCCCCCCAAGTCCAGATGATCGCTAGGCGCGATCGGTGCGATCCGGCCGGTGTTGGCGGCGCGCCGTCACGGCCGTCAGGCGAGTCGTCCCGGAAGGCCTTCCATCGCCTTCGGAGCTTCTTCGGGGCGACCCTCCCCCGACGCTGCCCTGCCGCGTATCCGGTCCGAGCGCCAGGCGCTGGCGACCCGATCGGGTCGGAGATGTGCTGGAGAGCGGCCTCGGCGCGCTCGCCGCCGCTACGCCTCGCCCGCCGCCAGTGGCTCCCGCTGCCGCTTCGTCAGCCCGGCCACGACGAGCGCGTACGAGTCGTCGATCCATTCCCGCACACGGTCCGAGGGCGCGTCGCCATCGAGCAGCACGGTGTTCCAGTGGCGCTTGTTCATGTGGTAGCCGGGCAGGACCGCGGCGTACCGATCGCGCAGGGCCTCCACTTCGTCGGGCCGGCACTTGAGGTTGATCCGCGGCGGACGCTCGTCGGGGTTCATGAGGCAGAACAGCTTTCCGCAGACCCGGAAGACCAGCACCTCGGGACCGAAGGGAAAGTCCTCGGTCGCTCCCGGCTTCGACAGGCAGTGTTCTCGAACGGCGGACAGGTCCATGGCGGCTCCCGATAGGGTTTGGGTCAACGGGGCGTTCTCCTCAGGACGCCCCCGCATCCGGCGCAGCATCCGCTCCCGCATCCGGCGCAGCATCCGCTCCCGCATCCGGCGCAGCATCCATCCGGACCGCGAGGTCCACGCAGCCCAGGCTGTCCACTTCCAGATGAACCCGGTCTCCCGGCTGCAGGGCGACGGCGGCGGTCGCGCCCCCGGCCAGCACGATCTGGCCGGCCTTGAGGTGCTCTCCGGACTCGGCGAGGAGCCCGGCCAGGGCGGCGAGCGAGCGTGCCGGGTGGTCGAGGATCGCCGCCGAGGAGCCGACCTGGGAGACGACGCCGTTGATGGACATGACCATGCCGAGGTTGCCGAGATCCAGGTCCGCCGGGGACACGACGCGGCTGCCGAGGACGAAGAGGGCGCTGCTGGCGTTGTCGGCGATGACGTCCGGCAGGGAGAACCGGAAGTTCGCGTAGCGGCTGTTGATGACCTCGAGGGCGGCGCAGACCCCGTCCACGGCGAGCAGCGCCTGCGCCGGGGTCACGGGGCCGTGCAGGTCGGCGCCGAGCACGAAGGCCACCTCCGGCTCGACCCGGGGATGGCCGAGCGCACCGTGGGCGAACGTGCCGCCATCCTCCAGGATCATGTCGCTCGTCAGGTGCCCGTAGATGGGCGCGTGCACGCCCATCTGCTCCATCTTTGCGAGGCTCGTGAGCCCCATCTTCATGCCGACGAGCCGCGCTCCCCGCCTGATCCGCCGCGCGATCGACGCCCGCTGGATCCGGTAGGCCTCCTCGACCGTGAGGTCCGGCAGCTCGAGGCTGATCTGGGGCACGGTGCGCCCCTCCCGGGCCGCCGTGTCCAGCAGCTTCGCGATGCCCTTGATGTCCCTTGTGCTCTGGCTCATGCGTCCCCTCCGTTGTCGCGTCCCGCCAGCTCCAGCGCGACGTCCACGATCATGTCTTCCTGGCCGCCGACCATGCGTCGCCGGCCGAGCTCCTGCAGGATGTCCCGCGCGTCCACGCCGAACTGCCGGGAGGCCTTCTCCGCGTGCAGCAGGAAGGACGAGTAGACCCCGGCGTAGCCGAGCATCAGCGCGTTGCCGTCGGTCTGCACGGGCCGCTCCTGCAGCGGGCGCACGAGCTGGTCCGCCGCATCGATCAGCGGGTAGAGCTGCGCGCCGGTGCCCCGGCCCATCCGGTCGAGCACCGCCACGAGCACCTCCAGCGGGCAGTTGCCCGCGCCCGCACCCATGCCCGCCAGACTTCCGTCCACCCGGTCGGCCCCCGCCTCGATGGCGAGCACCGTGTTGGCGACGCCCAGCCCGAGGTTGTTGTGGTTGTGGAAGCCCACTTCGCAGCCCAGCGCGTCCTTGAGGGCACGCACCCGTTCGGTGGTCTCGTGCATGAGCAGGGCGCCCGCGCTGTCGGTGACGTAGACGCAGTGGGCGCCGTAGGACTCCATCTTCCGGGCTTCCTCCACGAGCGTCGCCGTCGACACGCTGTGGGCCATCATCAGGAAACACGCCACGTCCATGCCGAGTTCGCGGCCGGCCTCCACGTGCTGGCGCGACACGTCGGCTTCGGTGCAGTGCGTGGCGATGCGGATGGTGTCCACGCCGAGCCCGCGGGCGCGGCGCATGTCCTCGATGGTGCCGATGCCGGGCAGCAGCAGGGCCGCCAGGCGCGCGTGCCGGACGACCTCGCGCACGGCGGTGATGTAGGCCTCCTCGGTCTCGCGGCTGAAGCCGTAGATGAAGGAGTTTCCGCCGAGTCCGTCGCCGTGGCTGACCTCGATGAGGTCGATGCGCGCCTCGTCGAGGCGCTGTGCGATGGCGGCCATCTGCGCTGCGGAGTACTGGTGTCCGATGGCGTGCATGCCGTCGCGCAGGGTGCAGTCCTGCAGCAGCAGCCGGCGATCGCCGGTGTCGCCTCCGGTGGAGGTGTCGGGCGTCGTGCTCATGGCGCCTCCTGGGTGTCCCGGGCGAGCCGCTCGCCTACGGCGAGAGCGGCGCTGGTCATGATGTCGAGGTTCCCCGCGTAGGTGGGCAGGTGGTCCCCGGCGCCCTCCACGGCGAGGAGGGTGGTGACCTTCCAGCCGGCGGCGGGGGTTTCGCCGGGGCGCCGCAGCGGGTTCTCGCGCAGGTCCTCGATCACGGGCGGCTGGACGAGGCGGTAACCGGGCACGAACTCGGCCACCTCGGCGACCATGCGCTCGATGGAGGCGCGGATGGCCTCCGGATCGGCCTCGGGTCCGCACAGGCAGTAGACGGTATCGCGCATGGTGATGGGCGGTTCGGCGGGGTTGAGGACGATGATGGCCTTGCCGTGCCCCGCGCCGCCGACGACCTCGAGTCCGCGGGCGGTGGTGCGGGTGAACTCGTCGATGTTGGCGCGGGTGCCGGGCCCGGCGGAGCGGCTGGCGATGGTGGCGACGATCTCGGCGTAGTGGACGGGGCTGACGCGGTGGACGGCGTGGACGATGGGGATGGTGGCCTGTCCGCCGCAGGTGACCATGTTGATGTTGGGGGCGTCGCGGAGGCTGTCGAGGTTGACGGCGGGGACGACGTAGGGCCCGAGGGCTGCGGGGGTGAGGTCGACGGCGCGGATGCCGCGCTCGGCGAGCTTCGGTGCGTGGGCGAGGTGTGCGGCGGCGGAGGTGGCGTCGAAGGCGATGTCGAGGCTGTTGGCGATCGGGTCGGCGAGGAGCTCGTCGAGCCCGCCGGCGAAGGTGCGCAGGCCGGCGTCGCGGGCGCGGGCGAGGCCTTCGGAGGCGGGGTCGATGCCGACCATGGCGACGGCCTCGACGCGTCGTCCGCGCTGGAGGATCTTCGCGAGCAGGTCGGTGCCGATGTGTCCGCTGCCCAGGAGGGCGGCGCGCAGGGTCTTCATGTCGTCCTCGGGGGGAGGCGGTGTTCCGGGGCGTTGGCTCAGGACCCGGTCGGGCGTCAGAAGCGGACGCGGACGGAGCCGAGCCGTCCGATGTCGACGCGGACGTCGTCGCCGGGTTCGACGTCGGTGACGGGTCCGAGGGCGCCCGAGAGGATCACGTCTCCAGGCTGCAGGGGGGTGTCGAAGGTGGCGAGGGCGTTGGCGAGCCAGGCGACGGCGTGGGCGGGGTGGTCGAGGCAGGCGACGCCGGCGCCGGTGGAGACGACGCGCCCGTTCTTGCGGAGGGCGCAGCCGACCAGGCGCAGGTCGGGGATCTCCTCGGGGTGGACGGGAGTGGTGCCCAGGACGAAGAGGCCGCTGGAGGCGTTGTCGGCGACGGTGTCCTCGAAGGTGATGCGCCAGTCGGCGATGCGGGAGTCGATGATCTCGATGGCGGGCAGGAGGAAGGCGGTGGCCTGAAGGACGTCGCGGGCGGTGATGCCGGGTCCTTCGAGGGACTCGCCCAGGACGAAGGCGATTTCGCCTTCGACGCGGGGCTGGAGGAGCCGGGTGATGGGGGCGATGCCTCCGTCGGGGACCTCCATGTCGGCCAGGAGGGTGCCGAAGTCGGGTTGGTCGACCTTGAGCCACTGCTGGACGGCGCGGCTGGTGAGGCCGACCTTTCGGCCGACGATGCGGGTGGGCTTTCCGTCGAGTCCGCGGGCGAGGCGGGCCTCGATGTTCCTGCGCTGGATGGCGTAGGCATCGGCGGGGCCGAGGTCCTCGGGTCCGCCGTCCTCGCGCAGGGGGGCGCAGGGTTCTCCGGTGGCGAGGGCGTCGCGCAGGCGTGCGGCGAGGGTCTCGATGGCGTCTGGGGAGAGCATGGTCGTCCGGTGGGCTCGGGGAGGGGTGCCGTTCAGGGCGCGTCGCCGTCGGGGAGAGCGGCGATGGCCTTCAGCTCGATGAGGAGGTGGGGGTGGGGGAGCTCGGCGACGGCGACGGTGGTGCGGGTCGGACCGGTCTCGGCGCGGAAGTGCTGGTTGTAGACGGCGTTGTAGCCGGGAAAGTCGTTCATGGAGACGAGGAAGGTGGTCATGTCGACGACGTCCTCCAGCGTGGCGCCAGCGGCCGCGAGCAGGATCTCCAGGTTGCGGATGCACGCCTCGGTCTGGGCGGTGATGTCCATCGTCACGGCACCGTCGGCGTGGATCTGCACGCCGTCGTGGGTGCCGTCGGGGCGTCGGGAGCTCAGTCCGGAGACGAAGAGGAGCTGTCCGACACGCCGGAGGTGGGGGTAGTGGGCGAGGGCGCCGGGCCGGTCCGGGAGGATGTGGGCGGTGGAGCCGTTTCGGGGGTGGGGATGGGTGAGGGAGCGGGCCATGGCGGGTCGGGGGAGAGGGGGAGTCCTGCGGGCTGGGTGGGGGCTCGGCGGCGTGTGCGGAGGTCCTGTGGACGGTTCCGGGGGGGAGGCGCGATTCAGAGCAGGACGGAGATGGCCTGGGTTTCGGTGCCGAAGCGGAGGGACCACTCGCCGCCTTCGCGTCCGGAGCCGGAGAGTTTGACGCCGCCGAAGGGTGCGCGCAGCTCGCGGAGGTTCCAGGTGTTGACCCAGACGATGCCGGCGTCGATGGCGGCGGCGACGCGGTGAGCGCTTCGGACATCGCGGGTCCAGAGGGCGGCGGCGAGTCCGTAGCGGGTGGCGTTGGCGCGGGCGATGGCTTCGTCTTCGTCGTCGAAGGGGGCGATGTGGGCGACGGGGCCGAAGATCTCTTCCTGGTTGGTGGGGGCGTCGTCGGGGAGTCCGGCGAGGAGGGTGGGTTCGAAGAAGAAGCCGCCGCGGGCGTCGCCGTCGAGGTCGGGGATTTCGCCGCCGGTGAGGACGGTGGCGCCGTCGGCGCGGGCCTGGTCGATGGCGGCGTGGACCTTGCGTCGGTGTGCGGCGGAGATGAGGGGTCCGAGGCGTGTGGCGGGGTCGTGGGGGAGGCCGGGGCGGAGGGTGCGTGCGCGCTGGACGAGCCCTTCGACGAAGGCGTCGTGGAGGGAGCGGTGGACGAGGATGCGCTCGGAGCAGAGGCAGACCTGTCCGCAGTTGGTGAAGGTGGAGCGGACGGTGCCGGCGAGGGCGGCTTCGAGGTCGGCGTCGTGGAGGACGATGGCGGGGTTCTTTCCGCCGAGTTCGAAGGAGAGCTTTCGCATGCCGGGGGCGGCGGCGGCCTGGATGCGTGCGCCGGTGTCGGAGGAGCCGGTGAAGGTGACGGCGTCGACTTCGGGGTGCTGGACGAGGGCGTTTCCGGTGCGGCCGTCGCCCAGGACGAGGTTGAAGACGCCTGGGGGGAGTCCGGCCTCGTGGAGGATGCGGGCGAGGAGGGTGGCGGTGGCGGGGGTTTCCTCGGAGGGCTTGGCGACGACGGTGTTGCCCATGGCGAGGGCGGGGGCGGCCTTCCAGGAGAGGAGGAGGAGGGGGAGGTTCCAGGGAGCGATGACGGCGACGACGCCGACGGGCCGGTGTCGGGTGTAGTGGAGGGCGCGGGTGCCGTCGGGGAGGTGCTGTTCCCAGGCCTGTCCGCCGAGGGAGCGCGCGAGGCGGGCGAAGTTGCGGAAGTTGGCGGGGGCTCTTGGGGCGTCGACGGTTCGGGAGAGGGAGAGGGGCTTTCCGGTGTCGCGGCTTTCGGCGGCGGCGAGCTCTTCGGCGCGGGCATCGAGGAGGTCGGCGGCGCGCTCGAGGATGGCCCAGCGTTCGTCGGGGGTCATGCGGCCCCAGGGGCCGTGGAGGGCGGCGCGTGCGGCGCGTGCGGCGCGGTCGACGTCGTCGTCGGTGCCGTGGGCGAGGGTGGCGTAGGTCCGTCCGGTGGCGGGTTCGACGCAGGGGAGGGTCTCGCCGGAGGAGGCGGGGGTCTCGTGTCCGTCGATGAGGTGGAGGAAGGTGTGTGTGGCCATGGTCGGGGGGCGGTTCGGGGCGGCCTGGGCGTTCGCCCGGGTCGGATCGGGGTGTGGCGGGAGGGCCGCGGGGGTTTCACCACGGACGTCGGGTGAGGGCAAGGGGGTGTGGGCAATCGCGCATGGGGAGGGGCTTGTGCGGGGGAGGGGGCAGGGGTAGGCTGTCGGTTCGAGGGGGATTTGGTCCGGATCTTCGCGCACGCTGTGCCGGGGTGCGTTCTTGCCTGTGGGAGACGATGGACGATTCAGCCCCCGAGCGTGGAATGGAAGGCGCCCTCCGGGCGCTCGAAGCGCGTTGGCG
The DNA here is from genome assembly GCA_007693585.1 of Deltaproteobacteria bacterium. Lineage (GTDB taxonomy): Bacteria > Myxococcota_A > Bradymonadia > REDH01 > REDH01 > REDH01. The sequence goes on along the minus strand of REDH01000072.1, from coordinate 158,889 downwards.
TGCGGTGTCTCGGGTGGTGCCCGGGGTGCTCTATCAGCTCTCCCGGCGCGCGGACGGTTCGGAGTATCTGCGCTGGGTCTCGGGCGACGTGGAGATGCTGTTCGGGGTGACGGCGGAGGAGGCGCGCGCGGAGTCGAGCGCGCTGCACCGCCACATCGAGCCCGCTTCCCTGGCCCGTCTGGCGAAGGAAGGGGAGGCATACTGGTCGAACCCCCGGGAGTGGCGGACGGGGTTTCGGGTGCTGCACCCGGAGCGAGGGGTGCGCGAGCTGGAGCTTCGGGCGATCCCGGAGCTCTTCCTCGATGAGGGGTTGGGATGGACCGGCCATGTGCGGGACGTCACGGAGGTGCGCCACTCGGAAGCGCAGCGTCTGGAGGAAAGTCGTCGGGATGCGGTGGCGCGGATGGCCGGGGGGGTCGCCCATGAGTTCAACAACCACCTCGCGGCGCTGCTGGGGACGGCGGAGCTTCTGGTGGGAGCGGATCCGTATGATCCGGACACGCGGGGGCTGGCCCGGGCGCTGGTGCGGGACATCGAGGATGCCCGGACCATCGCGCGGCAGCTCCTGGCGTTCACCCGCGAGCAGCCGATGCAGGTGGAGGCGCTGGATGCGGTGTCGTTCGTGCGTGAGGTGATCATCTTCGCGCTCCGCGGCTCGGCGGTGCGCGGGGCCTGGACGGTGACGGGGGATGTGCCGCCGATCCTGGCCGATCGGAACCTGCTGCAGCAGGTGCTGGTCAACGTGATCCTCAATGCCCGGCAGGCGATGGGGGAGCAGGGGGTGGTGCAGGTCACGCTGCAGGCCGAGTCGTGGAACGGTCCGGGCGAGCGGGTGATGGTCTCGGTGGAGGATGATGGTCCGGGCATCGCGCTGGAGGATCGGGAGCGGATCTTCGAGCCGTACTGGTCCACTCGACCGGAGGGTTCGGGTCTGGGGCTGCATGTGGTTCACACTCTGCTGGACCGTCTTGGGGGGGAGATCCACGTGCGGCCGCCGTTGCAGTTGCGGGGGGCCCGTTTCGAGCTGCTCCTGCCGGCGGCGCAGGGGACGAGCTCGGTCCACTCGCGCAGTGCGGACTGGGACACCCTGCACGGCATGGGGACGGGCCCCGGAGGCACCCTCGTGCACGTGCTCGACGACGATCCGAGGCAGCGCCGTGTGCTCGAGCGCCTGCTCGGCCGCGCGGGGTTCTCCGTGCGGACCCATGCCACGGGCGAGGAGATGATGGACGTCCTGCCTCTCCTGGGCAGTGACGAGCCGACGATCGTCTTTCTGATGGACGTGGTGGTGGCCTCCGGGTCCGGGGGGCTCGAATTGGCGACAGGGCTGCGGGACCGTTTTCCGAATGCGCGGATCGTGCTCATGAGCGGGTACGCGAACCGGTGGCCGGAGTGGCGCGAGCACCTCCGGGCCGCGCAGGTGTCTTTTCTTCCGAAGCCCTTTCGCTTTAAGGAGTTGATGCGCATTCTCGGGTACAGTGGCTGAGGCTGGGTCGACGCACTACCGGGTGCGGGAGGGGGCGATGGGAGAGTGAGAGCATGATGGCGAATCGATGAACCGTTCCGAAGGTGCAGCGCTGGTTCCCCGCTGGTGCGAGTCCCAGCCGCTGGCGGAGGGTCTGGAGGTGCAGCCGTTCGCCTTCGTGCTCGCCGGGCCTCGGGGAGCGGAGGTGATCGAGTGGGCGTCCGCGGCGCCGCGCTGGATGGGGGAGGCGGAGTCGGCCCGGCTTCTCGGGCGGGAGTTGCGGGAGGTCGTCCAGGGGCTGCGCCGAGGACTGTGTTCGGGTCTCCCGGGTCTTCGGACTTACCAATCGATCTGCGTGCCGGCCGTCAGTGGGGAGCAGCTCGAGGGGACTTTCACGGTGAATGAGACCTGCTGGGTGCTGGCGGTGGAGGAACCGTCGGGCATCGCGCTGCCGGGGGTGGCGCAGATGACGGAGGCGATGCAGCGGGTCGGTGGGTGCTCCGCCATCGAGGACCTCGCGCGCGAGTCATGCACGGTGTTTCGCGAGCTGTCCGGGTACGATCGGGTGATGATGTACCGCTTTCACGCGGACGGGCACGGAGAGGTCGTGGGTGAAGCCCGCCAGCCGGAGCTGGAGCCGTACCTCGGGCTGCACTATCCGGCCTCGGACATTCCGGAGTCGGCGCGGGCACTGTATCTGGAGGAGCGCATGCGCCTCCTGGTGGATGCGCGGGTGCCCATGGCCTCGCTGCGCGGCTCTCCCGGAGCCGGCATCCACCCCGATCTGCGGCATTGTCCGGCCCGTGCCCTGGCGCCGACGCATCTGCAGTACCTGCGCAACATGGGGGTGTGCGGGACCTTCGTGACGAGCCTGGTGGTCGACGGGGCGCTCTGGGGACTGATCGCCTGCCACCACGGCTCTGCCAGGCGCCCCTGCGGGTTGCACCGCGAGCTGCTGCTGGGGCTCACCGAGCACATCGCCGCGGAGGTTCAGGGGGTGGAGCTGACGATGCGATCACGCCGGAGGTCAGCGCTGGACCTTCATGCGCGTCGGTTGCAGGCGGGACTGGAGCGCATGGGTTCTCGGACCCGTCTCGATGACCTGCTGCGTCAGGAGATCGCCGAGCCTCTGGCCGCCGAGCAGGTGCTCGTGGTGTCCCCGGGAGAGGGGCGCGACGAGTCGGTGCCGGGATCGTTGCCGGACTCGGTGCTTGAGCCGCTCGAGGCCTGGCTGGCTTCGCGCTCCCCGGAGGCGGGAGCATTGCTTCTGGAGACGCCGCCCGAGGCGTTGAGGGATGCGCTCCTGCCCCGGTACGCCGGGATGGCCTGCGTGCGGCTACCGGGCGTGGAGGGGGACAGCTGGCTGGTCGCGCTGCGTGCGCCGTGGCCTCACCGTGTGCGCTGGGGCGGAGATCCCGGGCAGGCCTACGAGGAGGACCCGGAGACCGGCGAGATCAGCCCGCGCCGATCGTTCGCGGCGTGGACCCATGAGCGCCGCGGTCGCAGCCGCCCGTGGACGCCGGAGGAGGTGGGACATCTGGAGCGGGTGGCCGAGCTTCTCGCCCACGGCATGCTTCGCGCCGATCAGCGTCGGACGAGCCGGGAGCTGCTGGAGACGCGCGCCCGGGCGGAGGCGGTTCTGCGGGCGGTGCCGGATCTCCTGTTCGTGCTCGGTCTGGACGGCCGGATTCTGGACTTTCACGCGCAGGACGCGACTGCGCTGTATGCCTCGCCGGCGGCGTTCCTCGGGCGTTCCTTCCGCGAGGTGCTTCCGGAGCCGGCCCGCGGTCTTCTGATGGGAGCGCTGGAGGATCTGGGAGCGGGGGCCTCGGTCCTCGATGTACGCTACCCGCTGGATATGCCGGCAGGGTCGCGCTCGTTCCATGCGCGCATCGCGAGGCTTTCGGGGTCCGAGGCGGTGGCGATGGTTCGGGACGTGACGGAACAGGAAGCGGATCGTGTGCGGCTGCTGGAGGCTCTGGAGGCGGTGCGCAAGGCGAACATGCTCTTCACGGCGGCCGGGCGGCTGGCCCGTCTCGGGCACTGGGAGGTGTTCACCGACGAACGTCTGCCGGTCTGGTCAGAGGAGACGTATCGGATTCATGGGCTGGAGCCCGGGACGCCGGTCACGCTGGCGGAGGCCATCGCGTTCTATGTTCCGGAGGATCGGCCGCTGGTGTCTTCGGCGGTCGAGGAGGCCGTGGGGGAGCGGGTGCCCTTTCGGTTCCAGGCGCGGATCCGGACGCAGGCCGCGGAGGTGCGGTGGGTGGAGTCGACCGGGGAGCCGGTGCTGGACGCTGCGGGTGCCGTGGGCTCGATCCGGGGGGTGATTCGGGACATCACGGAGCAGCAGGTGCTCATGGAGGAGGTGCTGGAGCGCGATGCGCGGCTGCGGGCGCTGCTGGAGCACGTCCCCGGGGTGCTCTTCCAGTTACGGGTCGATGCCTGCGGGAAACACTCATTTTCGTTCATCGGCGGCCAGCTGCGTGCGCTCTTTCCGAGCCTCGTCGGGAAGGCTGCGATCAGCCTCGACGATGTCCTGTCGTGTGTGGATGCAGCAGACCGTGCAAAGCTGTCCGCGAACCTGGAGCAGATCATCTCCCTGCGGACAACGGGTGAGTTCGAGTACAGGGTCGAACACCCGGAGCGAGGGTTGGTGTGGGTGCGCACGGCAGGTGCAATGACGCTCGATCCCGAAGGGACAGGAGGATCGGTCTGGACAGGACTCACCACGGACATTTCCAGCCAGAGGGCTTTGCGGGAGCGCGAGATCCAGAATGCGAGGCGCAAGGCAACGGAGGCACTTGCGCGAGGTATCGTGCACGACTTCAATAACTATCTCATGGCAATGATCGCGGAGGTACAGCTCCTCGAGGAAGAGCGTCCAACGGGTGAGGAGCTTCTGGAGCGATTGGGCGACCTTCGTCGACATCTCCATGAAGCAGGTGTGGTGGCTCGCCAGTTGCAGGCCTTCACCCGAGACCAGCCCATCAAGCCCGTGACCCTCGTGGTTTCCGAGTTCCTGAGGGAGTGCATGACTTTCGCTCTGCGTGGCTCTGCGATCAAGGCCGTGGTGCGCGTGCCGGAAGACGACCTGCAGGTCGTTGCGGACGAGGGTCTGCTGCGGCAGGTCCTGTTCAACCTTCTGCTGAACGCGCGCCAGCTGATGCAGGACCAAGGGGGGCTTTGGGCAAGTGCGGGAGTCGAGCCTGATGAGAATGGCAGGTTGCTGGTGGCGATTCGGGTCAGGGACGACGGGCCCGGGGTACCCCTTCATGTCGCGGATACTCTGTTCAACGCATACATGACGCAACGAGAGGGCGGGACAGGACTGGGACTCTATGTCGCCAGAACGTTCATGGAACGGATGGGGGGCGGCATCCGCCTCACCAACGCAGGTGAGCCTGGAGCGGAGTTCCTGGTGTACCTTCCGACCCAGCCTGACCCGGAGTTGTGGGGGCGAGCGCTGACGTCGCCGCGAGTTCTGGATTCATTGAAGAGCGGAAACTGGAGAGCAATCGCTGCGCCCTCGTCGAGCGAGGAGCCGGGAGAACGGTGCGCGGTGTGTCAGGTGTGGCTGCTCGAGGATGATCCGCGCCAGCGCGATGCGTTGAGTCGGTTGCTGCGGCGTCGTGGACTGTCGGTGCACGGTTTTGCGGACGGTCGAGATCTGGTGGAACACGCCTGGACATCGGCTGATTCGGGCAGGAGTGTCGCATGCGTCATGGATGTCATGGTGTCTGGAGGCGCCGGTGCGCTCGAGATCGTGGACGAAGTCCGTCGCGTGCTGCCGGAAGCGCGTCTCGTGCTCGTCAGTGGTTTCTCGGAACGCCTGACACAGTGGCAGCAACGTCTGCAGGAACTCAACGTGCGGTTCATCGGAAAACCCTTTGACATCAATGATCTGATGGGCGCTCTGTCAGGCGATGGCTAGGCCGGGAAGTGCAGCGCTGACGTCGCCTGCCGTTGGACTTGCCCCGCGGGGGCGCACGAAATCATGCCAACTTGCGAAAGCAGATCCGTGGTCGGCCTTCTTCCTGTCGGATGAACACTTCGATCCGGGCGCGGGGGTCCTCCTTCAGCAGCCGCACCTGCTGGTCTCGAATTCTTCGTTCGAAGGATGGAAAGTCGATCAGTGGAGCCTGCCGGCCTGCTCGACGGTAGGACGCCAGGAATTCCTTGAAGAGGTCCTCGAGATCCTCTCGGCTGTCCATGGCTCGCCTCGGTTCCTCTCCGAACATTCGTGGTCCACGGGTGAGGTTGATCAGGTCCTCGGGTATTCCCTTTCTCGGGGTCAGCATGGGACCATTGCTGTCGCTTCCTCCGGAGCCCAGGGCATTGCGCGAAGTCAGAACCGGCTGTACGAACTCGTCGTCATCGGCCGAGGTATCGCGCGATGTCCTGAAGTGAGCTCGGCCGGCACTCGTTGGGGCTGTTGTGGCAGCCTGATCGACGTCTGCCTCGAAGGCTTCTGCCAGATCGGCCACACGCTCCTGTTCCTGATTCGCGATGCGAAATTCGCTGGGGACACCTGTCGGTGTTCCACTGCCGAACGGGCTGATGGCGGCGACAGCGTCCAGGGCACGCCCGGTGGGATGCGTCATCGAGGGTGCTTCCTGCTGGCGTGCTCGCGTGTCGTTCCTGCTCGATGCGGCAGCATTCGAATCGGACGCCGGTTCGTGGCGAGGGGCTGCGGTCACGGTGGCTGCCGTGCGCGACATTGGGGAAGGACGGAGTCGAGGTAGCTCGGGTTGCGCGGCGGGACCGGATGGGTCCCCCTCCTCGACTTCGGTTGAGGCCGCAGGATCGAGTTCTGCAAGGGAGATCAGAAGCGACCGATAGCTGGGCTGGTAATCGGTTGCCGACACATCGGCCTGTGGAAGGTCATCGAAGATGGACGGCGCCAAGGGTGTGGATCCCTGCGCTGCTTCAGGATGGTCCGGCGCATCGTCAAAGAACCGGGAGAGATCATCCGCTCGTCGAGGAAGGGCTTCTACTCCCTCGGCATCGGCGTCTGCATGCAGATCGGCGTCAGCAGCGAGAGGCGGATGTTCGTCACTCCGGTCGCCGTCCGTCTCGCCACCGGGAAGGCCTTTCGTGTCGAGAGCGTCGCTCCGGACCGGAGCGATGGGGGAGAGGTCGCGCGTCAAGGCGTCGTCCTGGTCGTCATCGGCGTCCAGTGCGAAGGTGTCCAGAGTTCGGCGCCTGGGCCAGAGCGCGACGCCGACAAGGAGGACGCCCGCTCCCGTCGAGACTGCGATCCGGGTCATGAGCTCGGCGCCGGGAATCACGATGCCGACCACGAACCAGAGTGCGGCTGCGAGCGGTAGGACGAGCAACAGGAGGTGACGTCGGTTCATGGCTGTGGATCTCCCTGCAGGCTGTCGGGTAGTTGGAAGGCCCGTATGGTGGCTGCATCGCCCTGACGCAGGACGGAGTACAGGGTATCGTCGCTGAGAAGGAGTTGACCTCCATCCGGAGGACGTGAAAGTAGGTGTCCGAACGCCATGCTCGGGTGCGTCTGCGCATCGGGCGGTTCCCATCGCAGGACTTCGATCTTCGAACTGCCGAGGATAGCCACCCGATCACGACCCGCAGGCTGGATGTCATGGATTCGCGCGTGACTGTCGTGCCGCTGCACGAGGAAGCCATCGGGGCCGAAACAGTGGAGTGTTCCTCGGCCGGCCCCGCCGATGATCATGTGATCGGAACCGATGGGGCAGAGAATGGGGTCACCGGCATCGGCGGGGGTGCGGGCGATCACGTTTCCGTCCAGTGTCATGGCCACGAGTTGCGTGCGTGGGGCTTCCGTGGCCAGAAAGAGCACCTGACCATCATTGGAAAAGGCGATCGGTGGCGGTGAGCCGTAGCTCGCGAAGTCGGCATGGACGCTGACGGTGCCGTCCCCCAGCAGTAGACGGACAGCATCCGTCGAGACGATGGCCACGAGGTCCTGCACGGGATGGAGCGCAACGCGGCTGAATCCCGTTGCGGCTGCGGGAACGGGGAAGGACCGGACCTGGTCCTCTCTCCACCAGATGAGTTGTCCGCCATGAATCCATGCGTGCGCTTCGGAAGCGCTGTGCGAGGGGAAATGATCCTCGGTGCTCGCGGGGGCACGGAACAGCGAAAGTGGATGTCCGTCCTGGGTGAGACGCGCGACCTGGTTGGGAAAGTGGAGGAGCAGACTCCTCGGGCATGCTGGGACAAGACCGATCGGCGCGTGGCGGAGTCTGAGCGTGAACAGTGGTATGGGCTCGGGAGCGGAGATGTACTCTGGCGCGGGGACATGAGCCGTGCGCTGACTTTTCGTGTTGTCCATCGCCCGTGCGATTGCCTCTCGCAGGCGGTCGGGAGTGTCGAAGCGCTCCTCCGGGTTCTTGGCGAGCAGTCCACGCAGCAGATCGAGCAGCGCTCGTGGAGCGCGGCTGGGGAAAGTGGGCTCTATGTTGCGATGCGCGTGGCGCAGGGCGATCGGGTCACCGGCGAAGGGGCGACGACCAAAGAGGCACTCGTAGAGGATGACCCCCAGTGCGTAATAGTCTGCCCGGTGGTCCTGTCGATCTCCGAACTGCTCGGGTGCCATGTATGCGGGCGACCCCATGTTGGTGGCTGCGGATGGTGCATCCTGCAGCCTCGCGGCCAGACCGAAGTCGCAGACCATGACACGGAACGGCCAGTTCGCTGTGGAGAGCAACAGGTTCTCGGGCTTGAGATCGTTGTGAACGATCCGCCGTTCATGTGCGAACGCGAGCGCCTCGACGATATCGGCGGCCACGGACAGCGAGACCGTGCCCGACAGGCGCTTCTCGCGGACCAGACACTCGCGAAGAGTCCCTCCTGGAATGAAGTCGTAGACGATGTACTTCTGCCCGGCGAGGTATCCGAAGGAACGCGTCGGAACGACATTCGGGTGTTCCTCGGCGAACAGCATGGCCAGTTCGGACAGATACCCGGCTTCGGAAGTGGCTCGGTCGAAGGCCTTGATCGCCACGCGTTGCCCCGATTTCAGATCTCGAGCCGAGTAGACTCGGCCGAAGGCGCCAGCGCCTAGAAACTGGTCGATACGCCACCGTCCCTCCAGTACGGAATTGCCTCCGATCGTGAGGGGCTGGGATACCGCACTCTCTTTGAAGGGATGGTTCATTCTCTCGCTTCCACTCCCGATATCGGTTCGTCGGGGTCGGCATGACCCGGGTATCTGATCAGAAGCTCGTCCGCCATGCGCAGAAAGGCGCGTGAGGAGGGGGAAGTTTCATCCTCCCAGAAGACCAGGTGTCCTTCGAGCATGGCGCGCTGGATACACTCATCCTCGGGAAGCTCGACAGGGAACACCCAGTCCCCGAAGCGCTCGTGCACGGAGCGGAGAACGAGTTTCGCTGTTCCCCCGACTGCTCCGAGATGATTGATGAGCAGCCCTTCCACGGAAGCATGGGGACAGGCGTGACGGAGTTCCTGAAGTAGTGTGGGGAGCGTTCGGAGTGTGAGTGCTGTGGGGGTCAGCACGACGAGGGTTCCGTCTGCATCGCCAAGGCAGGCGAGAGTGAGTGGCTCAAGGGAAGGTGCAAGGTCGAGGATGACGAAGTCAGGCACGGGCGTGACCCGTTCAAGATGCGCGCGGAGGTGTCCTTGCGGAAACGTGAGCTGAAGGCTGTCGACATCTGGTCGTGCGCCGACGACGCGCAGGCCGGGCATGCTCCCGATTCGTTGTGTGGCGAGCTGCGCACCGGACAGCAACTGCGCGGTGAATGCGAGGTGTTCCTGTGGCACCCCCGCCCCAACCGCACACGTAGATCCTCCCTGTGGGTCTGCGTCGACAAGCAGAACCTCGGCACCCTTGAACGCAAGCGCACCGGACAGATGGCTGGCCACCGTGCTCTTCCCCACGCCTCCCTTCGCACTTGCGATGGCAAGGATGTGCATCAGCTGCTCCTGAGCGTTGCGAGCAGCTCGTCGCCGGTTGCACCGTCGAGAGCGCGCTCCCGGGCCCGATCGATGCGATCGGGAAGTGCGACGATGAATCGACAGGCCGGAGCGCCGGAACGCGTTGAAGCGATTTCGATCGCATCCAGCGTCTCTCCACTGAATGCGCTCGCAATGGCGGCGAAGAAGCCGGTGAAGATGTGATCGACCACTGGCTGCTCGGTGCCGGTGATGAGGCGTGCGAACACGCTGTTGCGAAGGCGAAACTCGAGCAGGCCTTCTTCGGCCATGGCGAAGTCCACTTCGAGTGAACCCCAGCCATGGTCCGCAAAGACAACCACCAGGAAGGCTTCGAATGCGGTGTAATCAGCGTCCTCGATCTTGGCATCGTAGTATTCACGCCACTCTCCGCGCCACCGCTCGATCATGCGCTCACCCCAGCGGCGTCCGCAGCCGTAGAGGATCAGCGATGCCGCACGCCCGGTCTCATGCTCCACTGCACGGTGAAGGCCCTGAATCAGTTCCTCGGGAAGCACCATCACTCGCTGGCCGCCTTCGGTGTGAATGGTGCCTTCGAAGGCCGATGTCCGCAGGTAGGTGTCCCGAAGGACATAGGGCCGCGGACGGAATGCGTCATGGATAAGGTCCATGGGGTCTCCTGGTCAGCGATCGAGGGTGAGCAGTCGGTGGGTCTGTCGCAGGTACGGTCCGAGCAACTCGAGATGCTGCGGCTCCAGATGAGCCTCCGCCTTGCGTGCGAGCGTTCGGTAGGTGGTATCGATCACCTGACCCATGTTGAAGGATCGGAGGATGGTCCGCAGCCAGAACAGCAGCTTCTCGGCGAGAAACTCCTCATCCTCCCGAACCATGGCCTGCGCGCAGTAGCGAAGCGTCAGGGTGACGTCGCGAACCGCCTTCTCGCGTGCCGCATGGTGTCTGGTGTGAAAGTCCGGGTGCTTCTCCCAGACTTCGTCGATCGTGTCCCGGACGATCGCCGCCTCTTTCGCCTCGATTGCCCGCATGGCATCGACACGGCTTCGGAATCCCTCGAAGTAGGCATGGATTCGCTGGACCTCCTCGTCCGTGAGGTAGCGGCCTTCCACCGTCGTCATCATTTCCATCATTGCGCTGTTCATGGGCTCGTCTCCTACCAGTCGAGGCCTGAAAAGAGGCTCTCCACGGTTTGTTCTCGGGGCGTGGACTCCTTCGAGTCCACGTGGGGGGAGGCTGCTCGGGACCAGTTCACGGCACCGAACTGCTGGCGAACACTGCGGGGTGATTCCGGGGTGACGGGCTCTGCGAAGCGCTCCTGCACCGTGAGCTCGTCCGCGGCCAGCGCCGAGGCGTCCTGCGCATCCATGCCGCGCCATGCGATCATGCGGAACTGCTCACTCACGCTGCGGGGTATTCCGCGCCGAGGGCGCTGCCGTGATGCGGTCAACGGTGCACTTTCGTCCGCGGTGGTGGATGGTCGCCCGGTCCACCAGACCCCCCTGAAGCGAGCACGGACGGACCGGGAATACCCATCCGGTGCGGCTTCCACCGGAAGCTGTTCCGAGGTCAGTTCCCGGTTTCGGGACATGGCTGCGGAGTGGTCGACCTTGGCGTCGATCGGGCGGACGTCGGCGATACTCCGAGCCGTCTCCTGACCCTCCATGGACGGGGCCGTCCCCGGGGCCCCACTGGACGGGACACGCATCGGCTGGATCAGCCGAACGCTGGTGGGTGGCGACGAGCGGTGCTCCGGGTCGTCGCCGACTCCGGTGTCTGCCTCTTCGGCCAACCGATCCCCCTCGCTTGCTCCGGCGGAGTCCGTCATGTGATTCCAGAGCCCGTCCCAGTCGACGTCCCCGATGTCCGGCACTTCCGGAGTGGCGGACGGGACGTCCGGAGGGCCGACCCGACGGGACTGCACCGGAGCGGCGCCTCTCCTTGCACCCGCGGAGGGGAGAGGAGGGCGCGACATCTCGCTAGTCTGCCGCTGGCCCACCCGGGATGCTGCGCGGGGGGCTTCGTCGGACAGACCAGGGCGGAACTGCGGGTTGGGTGGCGGAGCTGGAAGTGGGCGACGGGCCTGTGGACCCGTCGCCTTGGGCTTCGCTGGTCGACGAAGCACACGCGAACTGGGGCTGCTTCCGAGTGCGTTGAGAAGCGATACGCTCTCCTCGGCACCGGGCAGTGGCGGTGGGGCTGACTTGGTGGCCATGGCCTACTGCTCTCCCATGCGTCGCACGATCTCGGAAGCACGCGCACCCTCGTTGAGCCAGAACTCCGCCGCATCGATGCGCTTCTCACTGCCGATCATGAACCGGCAGTGGTCCTCGCCCATCGCGTAGCACTGGATCTCGATGCAGCTCAGGTCCTTGCCAATGAACACGCTCATGCTCCCTGCGAGCATGCCCGCGTACAGATGACAGACCGGCTTTCCGACCAGTTCGAGGCTCTGCGCCACCGCAGAGTTGAAGAGGTCCACCACGATGAAGCCCTGACGAACCCGCCCCAGATCGACGTTCCAACCACCCCACCCTGCTGCAGTCAGTGGCCACCACCACGTCTCGAGCACGAACTGGACGTTCATTTCTCTGGCCGAGCGCCCGAACTCCTCGGAGACGCGCTTCTGGAAGCGTTGCATGTCGATGCGCCCCCACTCCAGCCCGCACTGATACATGATGACCGCGCTGGCTTCGCCGACCTCGTTCTCCAAACCCTCCTGCAGGCCGACGATGAAGTCTTCGGTCGCCATCATGCCCACCCCCCCGTAGCCCAGCTCAAGGGCGCTTCCGCGGAGCTTCTTCCGGAGGTAGTCCTCCTTGCCGTAGTAGTTGTGCTTGCGTGCCATGGGGCCAATCGTCGGGTCACTCATCGATGTCTCCGGGGGGTGGGGTCAGTCCTCCGCCAGTGCGGTGGATACGTCGTAGTCGAGATCGGACAGTTGCATGATGAAGCTTCGTGTGATGATCTTCCCTTTTTCTGCGAGGATGCGACCCGTGATCGGATGGAGAATGTTGGCCGAAGCCCGCTTGCCGATCATCGACTCGAGGTCCTGCTGCTTGACGACATAGAGTCCCTCGGGGAGAGACACGCGAACGCCTTCCCCGCACACGCGGGCCTGACAGGCGAGCCGGCTGTTTCCCCGCACGGAGGTGAGGCGGCTCAGCGTGCGCTGCTCTCGGGCGGTCACGTCGGTGAGGGCCTCCTGCCCCGCATCGACATACACATGACACGTCGCGCAGAGGCCACGCCCGCCACAAGCCATCATCACACCGACTTCCTCGGCGAGCAGCGCGTCGAGAACCCGTGCATGGGTCTTGATCTCGGGCGTTCGGTTGATGGTGGTCAACGCCACTCGCTTCATGAACTCCTCCGGGTCATCTCGCGTGCGTGCCAGGGAGCGTCAGGGAGCCCCCGCATCACGCCAGCGAAGTCGGGGATCACGGCTCGGCACCGCTCTTCCCACATCCGTACCGCCTTCAGCATCGCGTCGATCTCCTCTTCGTCGAGCCGGGCTTGCGGCGATGGGCACTCCACCTCGCCACGAAAGGAAACCCTGAGCAGACCGTCGAGCGCGTTCTCTCTTAGCGCAGCTCTCCAGTAGTTGGCCGCTACCGCACTTCCGAGCTCGGGAAGCGTGGCCTTCAACGCATCGAGAAGCCAGGACGCCGCATCTGCGGCCCGAACCGTCCCAGCGGCTGGAGCCTTGCCACCCGAGACGGCAGACTCCACGACCAACTCGTACTCCAGCAGGTCGTCCTGGAAGCCACCGGAGCTTCGGGAGGCGGCAATTGCAGGAGGCGAGGATGCCAGCTCTCGGGTGTCTCCAGCGGGAAGCCCGCCGGACACGACTCTGGGGCCCGTCCCTGGAGGGTGCTGCGCCTGAGTGGAGTCCCAGACGCCCATCGAAGAACGTGCATTCTCGGCCTCGGCCCGGAGCATTGCCGCACGCTGCGCCAGAGGGGTCATGCCCGATGCCCATCCGATGAGCACGCCCCGCTCATCTCGAACGGCGAGAAACTGTCGTTCGGACGTGCGCACCTGAAGCTGGCCGTTGTGTGCCATGCCGTCAAGAAGGAGGTGGGCGAGTGTCTCTGCACATCGCTCCTCCTCCGCCGAGGCCTCGGCTTCCCGCACTGGAAACCAGCCGTGGTCCTCCCGGAGCCGTCGCACGTGGAGAACTCCCCTGGGCGTCTGTCGCACTCCCGTCACGGTGTCCTCCGCAGCGCATCGAGGAGGGCCTGCGCCCGACGGCGCTCGCGTTCCTGTTCCGCAGAGGCAAGGTGCACAGGACCCACGGCGCAGCCGCCCCGCAGCGGGTGCATACAGTGTCGATCCTGAACATCCATGCACTCGGCATGGACGACCTCTTCGCCGAGTTCCGTCGCGACGATGTCGGCCGCTGCGCGCAGGAGTTCACCGTGAGCGCGCAAGGTTTGGGCGCCATCGGCGGGCTGGTGGAGGCATCGACCCTCATCGTCCCAGACGGCATGCTGTCCCGGAACCTCTGCGAAGTCTCCTGTGCCGGTCGGGGAACGCTGTGTAGTCGACAGCACCGGCATGCGTACCCCTCCGGTGACGGCACTTTTCGGGGCGAGGTCAATGTCTCGGTCAATGGGCATCCGCATCCTCTCTCGAATCCGCCGAGGGTAACGCCACAGTTCATCTGCAACTGGCGTGCCAGTTCCAGCATGGTGCGCAGAGGATCAACAAGGATGAGTTGTTTCAACGTATTGCGGGAGCATGGGCGAACGGTCGCACGGCGTTCACCCGCATTGCCTGACCCATCCTGCCCTGTGACGCTCGAACGAGCGCGGGGCGAGAACGCGTCAGCCGAGCACGGCATGCCGCGGGGGCTGAAGGCACGACATCACGGGGCTTGCCGAGTTCACGCGTCGCCTGCAATCAGCGGCGCGGTCTGCAGGAAACACGACAGGAGGCTGTCGGGATTGACGCACAGGATTCCAAGTGTCCGGAACCATGAATGCCGTCGAGGCTCGGCGCGTGCAGAGTCCGCAGAAGGTACAGGCAACCGGAAGGGATCATGTGTCGCAAATGCGACAGGGGGAGTATTTCACGCATCGGAGGATGCCTGCAGAAGCGGTCGGCTCATGAAGGGCGGTCTGCGGCGCGCCATCTCCGGTCGGTCCGTGATCCCCCGAGCGCGAGTTCAGAGCAGATCGTAACGCTTCATGAGTGTTCGAAACGTGTGCCGGGAGATATCGAGCAGGCGGGCCGCGGCAGACTGGTTTCCCTCCGTGCGGTGCAGCGCCTGCTCGACGAGCGAGCGCTCCACATCCTTCAGACGGATTCCATGCTCAGGAAGCTGCAGCGTATCCGTGAAGGCCGGCGTCCCACCACGGATGAAGGACTGCAGTGCGGGGGGGAGGTCACGCCGATGGACATCCGGCCGGGCCGAGAACACAACCACTTGCTCCATGATATTGCGCAACTCCCTGACGTTTCCTGGCCAGCCATAAGCGAGCAGGCTATCGAGCGCATCCGGCGCAAGGCGGCGACGCGACCGCCGGTAGCGTCGACTGAAGTCATCGAGGAAGTGGTCTGCCAGCAGAGCGATGTCCTCTCGTCGTTCCCGCAGGGCCGGCGTGTGGAGGTGCAGGACCGAGAGACGATAGTAGAGGTCCTGCCGAAACCGGCCCTGCGTTGCCTCCAGCTCGAGGTCGCGATTCGTCGCCGTGACGATGGCAGCGCGTACCGGGAGATTGCGCGAGCCACCGACGCGACGGAACGTCCGGGCCTCCAGCACACGCAGCAGCTTCACCTGCGCGGCCGCGGAGAGCTCACCGATCTCGTCGAGAAAGAGAATGCCGTCATCCGCGAGTTCGAAGAGCCCCTTCCGCGTCGCGCGCGCGTCCGTGAAGGCTCCTCGCTCGTGGCCGAACAACGTGCTGTCGAGCAGGGGTTCCGGCACGGTTGAACAGTCGACTTCGACGTAGGGCCGCTCATGGCGGATTCCTTGCTTGTGGAGTTCCTGTGCGACAAGCTCCTTGCCTGTACCGGATTCTCCATGGATGTGGACCGCCGTGAACTGGAGCTTCTCCATTTTGCGAAGCCGCTGGAACAGTTCCTGCATAACGGATGATTGGCCCAGGAGCCGGCCGTACCCGGGCTTCTCGTCGGATGAAGCGCCACCGTTGCCATGAACGGGGCGCAGGGCGAGCGCTTCACGCACCTGGGCCACCAACTCATGTCTTCCATAAGGTTTCGACATGACATTGACGCAACCCAGCTTTGTCGCCCTCACCGCAAGGTCCACCGTGGCGTTCGCGGTCAGGAGAAGGACCGGCACCGAGCAGCCCTCGCGGCGCAGGCGCTCCAGCACCTGCAAACCATCCATTCCCGGCATGATGAGATCGAGCAGGAGCAGGCCAATGTCCGAGCGCGAGCGGACGACGGAGAGCGCTTCGTCTCCCGTGGGGCTGGCGATGCAATGTGCCCCCTGCTCCGAGAGCGTGCGCACCAGACTGCGTCGCAGTCGTTCGTCATCATCGCAGACGACAATGTTCACTGGCGGAAGTTGGGTCGACATGGACTTGAGCCGGAGGATTCGTGCTGCGGGCCGTTCCACCCGTGCCTGCCCTGACGATCCGAACGCCGTCACAGAAGCCATTTTCAGTACTGCTGCATCGGTTGAGCGCCAGTGGGCAGGGACCGTCACGCTTCGTGCTTTGGATGCACAGCCGTGCAGAACGATGCAGCCTTTTCGCCGGCTGTCTCACCTGTGGAGAGAATAACGTGCTTTACCGGGGTTCCAGTTCTGACAGTACACCACTTGCGGCCGCCGACATCCAGCGCCTTCTGCTTGGCGCACTGGCCCACGAAATGAGCAATCCGCTGAGCTGCGTGATCAGCAACATCGAGTATCTGCAGGACGTCATCCCTCAACGCGCAGACTTGACCGAGGCTGACGATGCAAGCGACGCCAGGACCGTTCTCGAGGATCTGCAGGCGGGAGCCGATCAGCTTCGGGAGAGGTTGCGTGACATCCGGGAGTATCTGCAGCCGGTCGGAGAGACAACGATCCTGCTTTCCTCCTTCATTGGTCTATGCGTCGTCGCGGCGCGCAGTCATGGTACGTATCCTGCCATGGTTCGGGTCGACATTCCGGAGTCGCTGGAAGTCCATGCCTGTCGCATCGCGCTGGCGCGTGCCGTCCTGGAGCCTCTGCTTCACGCCCTGGAGCCTGGCGCGGTGAGCCAGTCGGACCGTGTCGTGCACCTCACGGTGAACTCATCGTCATCGAGTGACTCCGTTGTGCTGCTGCTCGAACACAACGGACCGTCCGGACCGTTGCCGAACGACGCCGGACAAGGGGAGGCAGCAGCGTCGTTCGCACCCGCGGCCTCCCGGAAGACGATGCGCCCAACGTCGACTCCACCACGCCGTGACAACCGGGCGCGCCTGCATCGCGTATCGATCAACCTGCCAGTCCGACTTCCTTGAATTGACAGTCAACGACCCACCCCGGAGGAGTGCCGCATGGACCTTGAATCCCTTTCGAATCCGGAAACGAGCTCCGTCCCGTCCAGCCTCGCCCGGGCGTTGCGCGAGCAGACGCGGGCTGACCATGCTCGCATCGAACAGGTGCCTGCGCACTCCGCACTCCTCGAAGCCCGTCTCACGCCCTCCGTGTATCTTGCCCAACTGTATCTCTATCGAACGCTACTTCTCGCGCTCGAAAGCGCCGCCTGCACGGGACCGCCATTCGGGCGACTCTCCCGGCTCCTGACCCGGGACCGACGACGCGCTCAGCTGGCCGACCAGGATACTTCGGAACTCGAGTCACTCGGAGTCTTTCCAGCACCGTGCGTGCGGGAACCGATACTTTCCCTTGCCGCGCGGATACGGGCAGCAGGGCCCGATGACCCGGAGAGCATTGGTGCGGCCTATGTCATGGAAGGGGCCAGCCTCGGGGCACGCATCCAGGAGAGACTTGCCAGACAATCCATGCCCCAGCTGCAGCTCGCGCATCGCTTCTTCGCGGGATACGGAAACGACACCGGACGCATGTGGCGGAGCTTCATCGAACGCCTGGACGAGTTGCCGCTGCGAGAGGGGGAGTGCGAGGCTGTCGTGCGGGGGGCGCGCAGTACCTTCGGAGCACTGCATACCAGCTTCGCGTCCATCGAGATGCCTTCGCCTGTGCGTTGAGCCCGATCCCTTTGCATCAGGTGGGGGGCGCTGCCAGGGGAGGACGCGACTCTACACTGCTCAGGAGACCAAACCGTTGTCTCGCCGGATTCGAGCGGCGCGGTGGCGTTGCGGTGGACGTGCAGCGCGGCTAGCATGAGGTGGCGCCGCGCGGCACGAGGTGTGTCGGAGTCGGTGCTGGACAGCGCGGGGACCGGACGCCCGAGAGGCGGTCGAGCCCTGTGGACGAGGAGCACGACGCATGGGCATCGGAACGCAGGAGTGGGGGAGCGGTGGCATTCGGTGGCGGCTGGTGGCCTTGTTGCTCGGAGCGCTGGCGCTGGGGATCGTGGGCTGCGGGTCGGACGACGGCGATGGGGGTGCGGGAACCGGGAGTGGCGGTGGCGGTGGTGGAACGTGCCAGGAGGCGGTCTTCGGGCCGGGCGAGGTGCCGACCCAGGGCACGCCCTGTCCCTGCGTGGGGCAGGAGGTGCGGGAGGTCGTGGGCGGTTGCGAGGTGACGTGTGTGTGCGCAGGGAGCGGCTGGTTCTGCACGAGCACGTGCGAGTCCGGCGGTGGCGACGGTCCGGAGATCGGGTTCGCGGCGGATCCGGCGATGGTGCTCCTGGATGGGGACGGGGAGGTGATCGACGGCGTCGATCCGCTGCAGTCGGGTGCGGCTCCGGGTGCCCGCCTGCGGCTCGACGTGGCCGTGGCGCTCGTCGAGGGAACCTCCGCGACGCCGCTGGAGGGGGTGTCGGTGCGTGTGGTGAACGAGCCCCAGCGGCTGGAGTTCCGCGGAAGTCGGCTGCGCTCGATCTCCTCGCTGGGAGAGGACGGACAGGTCGTGTCCTTCGAGATGGACGTGCGGAGCAGTGCCTCCCCGGGGCCGGTGACCCTCGAGGTGGAAGCGTCGGCGCAGGGCGTCTCGACCATCCGTCGGAACGTCACCTTCGATGTGGTGGTGGATGGGCCTCTGCTGCAGTGGGGCCTTCCGCGGTGGGTCGATCCGCAGGACCCCGACGGTGATCCCGTGAACTTTCTCGAGCGCGGCGAGACGTATGGACTCTTCGCGGTGATCCGCAACACCGGGACCGCCGCGGCGCAGCAGGTTCGGTTCCAGGTCCTGGTGGACCCCGATCTCTTCGAGGTCGTGGGGACCCCGGACACCCTCGCAACACTGGCGGACGGCGATGAACAGACCGTGGAGGCCACACTCCGGGTCCGTGCCACCGCAAACCAGGAGAGCACCGACGTGACGCTCGTCGCGACCGCCGAAGGCGGCGCGACCGTGGACCGGGTCGTGCCCACCACCATCAACACCGGCGGCGGAGGAGCGCAGCTCTCCCTCGACTTCGGCACGCCGGAGATCACCTTGACCGACTCCGGCACACGGCGCCAGGTCACCTTCGACGGCGAGGACGACACCCTCTGCAGTCCCACCGTGGACGACGGGCCTGCGCCCCAGGCGACCGGGTCGGGCACGTTCAGCGTCGAGGTGACGAATTCCGGCGGTGACGCGGCGGGTCTCGACTGGACCGTTCTCTCGCTCCCCACCTGTGCCGGGGACGACTTTGTGGATCCGAACGATCCGGCCGCGGAGGGGTACCTGAGCCCGTCGTGCCGCCGGGGACTGTTCGGGTGCAATGCCGGCCCGGACGTCACGCTCGTGGAGGGACCGACGAGCCTCTCCGCCGGCGCGACCGGGACCGTCACGGTCGAGTTCGACGTGACCGACGTCACGGCGGAGCGGAGCTTCCTGAACGTCCGCGTGCAGTCGCCGGCCGGGGACGCGTCGCGCGCCTTCGACGGCGATGGAGAGCGCATCGAGCGGCCTTGACGAGCGCGGGGTCACGCGGCGTGTCGTCGGGAGGGCGGTCGCCGACGCGCCGGAAACACTCGGGTTTCCTTCGGGGTGCCGCAAAGGGGCTTGCATCCCGGTGGACAGCCGTATAGACGACTGCGCCCCGCGCCCCATCACGGGGCTTTCCAGAGCAGCCAGACCCCACGGACAGACCCATGGCGGACAAGAAGAACACCACCGAGGCCTCGGAAGACCTGGACGCATTCGAGTACGAGGAAGAGGCCGAGCTCACGCGCGAGGACATCTCTCGCCTGCGCGAGAAGCTGCATGCCGAGCGGGAGAGCGTGAAGGCCCGCATCGAGCGGCACATGGCCGAGGCGATGGCCGACACGGACAACCTCCCCGACGAGATGGACATCGCCACGCGCCAGTCCGAGCAGGCCTACATCCTGCGCCTCGCCGACAAGGAGAAGAAGCTCCTGCGCGAGATCGACCACGCGCTCGGCAAGTTCGAGCGCGGCTCGTACGGCGTCTGTGAGGGCACGGGCGATCCCATCGGTCTCAAGCGGCTCGAGCTGCGCCCCTGGACCCGCTACAGCATCGAGTACAAGGAACAGCTCGAGCGCGAGAAGGGGCGCCACCGCTGACCGGCCGGGTGACCGCATGCTCCGGAGCTGAACCGGGCATGGCACCCTGCGGCGGTACGCAGGAGGCGTGAGGACTCGCCATCCTGGGGCGCCACAGCGATGTGAGCCCCACCGGGAGCGGTTCAGTGTCGACGCTGTGAGAGCCCTTCGCTGACCGGTCGCTTCCGGGCGGCCGGGGTCAGCCGGACTGCGTCGCGGGCTCAGTCCTTGTCGTCCTGCGCCGGCAGCCACCCCTGGGTGCTTGCGTCGTCGAGGCGCGGGTGACCCTTGCGGAAGTCATCGGCCGCGACCTTTTCGGCTTCCATGAGCCTCAGGGCCTCCACGATGCCGTGGATCGACGCGACGACGTCGCGGGTGTTCGCGGCTTCGGAGATCGTGTGCATGTTGCGGATCGGCACGCCGATGGAGGTCGCCGCGGCGTCGATGGAGGCGAGCACGCCGGCCATGGCGTCGGTCCCGGTGTCCCGCCCGGAGGGGCTCTTCTGGAACGGGATGCCGGCCTGGGTGCTGCTGCGCTGGAAGAACGCGTTGAGCTGCTCGCTGACGATCGCGCCGACGGCGAGGGTGTAGCCCTTGCCCATTTTGAGCGGCGTGTACCGCTCCTCGGACACGCCGGGCGCGGCGTCGAAGTCATGGTTGACGTCCACGCCGATCACGACATCGGGCTTGAGCTCGCCGGCGAAGACCCGACTGCCGAAGCGGCCGATCTCTTCGTAGGCTGCGAACGCGAAGAGGACGCGGAGGTGCTTCAGCGCCTTGTCGGCGGCGATGAGCCGGGCGGCCTCTGCCGTCGCGAAGCAGCCGTAGCCGTTGTCGAGGTAGGCGCCGTAGAAGCTGTCCGGGCCGAACCCACGTCGGATCGGGCGGTGGAGCAGGATGCTGTCTCCGGGGCGGATTCCGGTCGCCTCGACCTGCTTGCGGCGGTCGTCCCCGGTGAGCTGCAGCTCGACGTAGAGCTGCTGCTTTCGGATGCCGGTGCTCCCGCTGCGCACCTCGGGGGGGGCGAAGTGGATGGCGCCGAGGGCCTCGACGGTGCCGCCCTCGATGACGCGGTAGCTGCCGGGGGAGGCGGGGTCCTCGGAGAAGATGCGGACTTCGTGGCCGATGAGGGTCTGGGGAAGGAAGGAGTCGCTGTCGATCCAGATCTTTCCGTCCTCGCCGATGCTGCGGACCATCATGCGGATCTTGTCCGCGTGGCCGATCACCATGACGGTCAGCCGGTCGGTGGCGTCGGGGGCGGTGTCGATGACCACCCCCGCGTTGCCGCGGAACCGGTGAACCGCCCAGCCTGTCGGCATGAATGCCTCGAACTGCGGGACGATGACGCCCTCGGTCATGGCGGCCTCGAGCCCGATCGGGCTGGGTGCGGCGAGGATGTCGCGCATGCGCGCGAACTGGTCATCGGGCATCGGTGTGATCCAGGGGGCTGGCTTGCTCAAGGGAACTCCATGACAGCGGAAAGGGGGATGAGGGCCTGCAGCCGGACGGGGCTCTAACGAGCGTCGTCCGGGTCATCAAGGGGGGGCCTGCGCGGAGCGCCCCGGCGCGGGGCAGTGACCACCCCGGTGCTCCGGCGGATGGCGTCTTCGAGGTCGGCGCGTGCCCACGCCATGGTCGGGGTGTCGTGCCGGATCGACACGTTGCCGTTGCGGTCGATGGCGATCAGGCCGGTGTCGGCGCCGACGGTGCGGGCGAGCTCGTCGAGCGTCGCGCAGACGGCTTCGTCGGCCGAGCTTCCCGAGGCCACCCGCTCGGCGACCCGTCGCGCGGCGAGTGTGCGCATGACGAGCTCTCCACGCCCGGTTGCGGAGATGGCGGCATGGGCGTCCGCCCAGGTGCCGGCCCCCGGCAGTGGGGTGTCGCCGATGCGTCCGGGGAGCTTCAGGGCGACCCCGCCCGTGCTGGTGGCGGCGGCGAGCCGCCCCTCGTGGTCTCTGGCGACGGCGCCCACCGTGCCGCGACGCAGCTCGGGGTGGCGCTCCAGCAGCGCCTTCATCCGGGGGAGCCAGGCGTCGCCCCCCTCATCGAGGGTCCGCACCCGGTCCTGCCAGCCCGCCCGCTTGTCGGGGGTCTCGGGGTCCCAGTCGGCGAAGC
The DNA here is from genome assembly GCA_007693585.1 of Deltaproteobacteria bacterium. GTDB lineage: Bacteria > Myxococcota_A > Bradymonadia > REDH01 > REDH01 > REDH01. Next base: position 136,814 of record REDH01000072.1, on the reverse strand, counting down.
CCAGCGCCCGGGCGAGGCGCAGCGCGCCCTCGCCCCCGACCAGCACGTGATCGGTCTGCTCCATCACGGCGCGCGCCACCGCCACCGGGTGCCGGACACGCTGGAGGTTGCAGACGCCGCCGACTTCGAGGGTGTCTCCCCGCATCACGCATGCGTCCATTTCGATCCGTCCGTCGATCCCGATGCTCGATCCGGTGCCGGCGTTGAACAGCGGTTCGTCCTCCATGTCCTCGACCGCGGCGACCACCGCGTCGACGGCATTCCCTCCCCGGGCGAGGGCCGCGACGCCCGCGTCGAGGGCCCGCTCGAGGGCGGCGCGTGCGGCGGTGTGCTTCTCCGGCGGCCAGTTTCCGGCGCCGCCATGGAGGACGATCGTGGCCATGGGACCCCTGCGTGCGGGAGCGAGTGTGGCTGCGCAAGAGTGCCCCAGGCCGTCCCGTCGGGCAAGGCCAGTGCCGATTCGGTGACGCCCTTGCGGTCGCTCCGGTGGGCGGGCATGGTCGCCCGCGCGCGGCCGCGGGCCGGCGCGTGCACGTGAACCGGCGACGAGGAGGGTCGACATGCAGGAAGCGAGCATCTTTCGGACAGGACTCTTCGAGGGGCGGAGGGCGATCGTCACCGGTGGCGGAACAGGGATCGGGCTCGCCATCGCTGCCGAGCTGCGCGCCCTCGGTGCGACGGTCCTGATCGGCAGCCGAAAGCGCGAGAACCTCGAGAAGGGCGCGGAGATCCTTCGCGCGATCGACGGGCCGGGGGAGGTGTACCTTCATCCGTGCAACATCCGCGAGGAGGAGTCCGTCCAGGCCTTCGTGGAGGAGGCCATGGAGCGGATGGGGGGCGTCGACTTCCTGGTGAACAACGGCGGAGGCCAGTTCCCGTCCCCGGCCGTGATGATCCGGCGCAAGGGGTGGGATGCGGTCATCGAGACCAACCTGACCGGGACGTTCCTGCTGTCGAAGGAGGTGGCCCTGCGGGCGATGATGCCCGCCGGAGACGGTGCCGTGGTGAACATCATCGCCCAGATGTGGAACGGCTTTCCCATGATGGCCCACACCGGCGCCGCGCGTGCGGCGGTGGACAACCTCACGAAGACGCTGGCCTTCGAGTGGGCGCAGTCGGGCATCCGCGTGAACGCCGTGGCACCGGGGGTCATCCTGTCCAGCGGCATCGAGAACTACAGCCCCGAGTTCCGGAAGACCTTCTTCGAGAGCGAGGGCAACATCCCCGCTGGCCGCCTTGGCACCCCGCGCGAGATCGCCGCCGCCGTCTGCTTTCTCCTGTCCCCGGCCGCCGGATTCATCACCGGAACGACCCTCCAGGTCGACGGCGGCGAGCCCCTCTTCGGCTCCAGCGCAGCCCTCCAGACACGCAGCTTCTACCAGGGCAAGCCCACGCAGAGGTACGAGTGAGCGACCCGGGCTGCTCCCGCCACCCCGGACCTCCCTCCCCGTAGACAACAGGCCGGTCCTGCGCTATCCCCGGGACCCACCACGGCAGCGAGCGCCCGGCGCCACGGCCGTCCCGACGCATCGGGACCCGCCCGCTGTTCATGACCTCGATCCACCCGCGACTGCACAAGGCCGTCAGGAGGACCCATGCCTGCCCAGATCGATCTCAGTGCCCACGGAATTCACGTCGAGAACATCGTGCGCAATGCCGCACCGGCTGCCCTCTACGAGGCCGCCATCGCCCACGAGAAGGGTTCGGCCATCGTCGATTCCGGTGCACTGGTGGCCCTCAGCGGCGTCAAGACCGGGCGCTCGCCCAGGGACAAGCGCGTCGTCCGCGATGCCGCCACCGAAGACGACGTCTGGTGGGGCGATGTCAACATCGCCCTCGACAAGGACACCTTCATGATCAACCGCGAACGCGCGGTCGACTACCTCAACACCCGCGAAAAACTCTACGTGGTCGACGGGTTTGCCGGCTGGGACGAGCGACACCGCATCCGCGTCCGCATCATCTGTGAGCGCGCCTATCACGCGCTCTTCATGCACAACATGCTCATTCGCCCCTCGCTCGAGGAACTCGAGAACTTCGGAGAGCCGGACTTCGTCGTGTACAACGCAGGTTGCTTCCCCGCCAACCGCTACACCACGGGGATGACCTCCACCACCAGCGTCGACCTCTCCTTCGAACGCAAGGAATTCGTCATCCTCGGCACCGAGTACGCAGGCGAGATGAAGAAGGGCGTCTTCACCATCATGAACTACCTCATGCCGAAGGCCGGGGTACTCTCGATGCACTGCTCCGCCAACGAAGGACCCGACAAGGGCGATCTCTCCCTCTTCTTCGGGCTGTCCGGCACCGGAAAGACCACCCTCTCCGCCGACCCCAACCGCCTCCTCATCGGCGACGACGAACACTGCTGGACCGACACCGGCGTGTTCAACATCGAGGGCGGCTGCTACGCCAAGGTCATCGACCTCTCGGAGGAACAGGAGCCCGACATCTACCGGGCCATCCGTTTCGGTTCCGTGCTCGAGAACGTCGTCTACGACGAGCGCACCCGCGCCGTGGACTACACCGACACCTCCATCACCCAGAACACCCGCGGCTCCTACCCGCTCGAGTTCATCGACAACGTCAAGATCCCCTGCGTCGGACCCCACCCGACCAACATCATCTTCCTCACCTGCGACGCCTTCGGCGTTCTGCCCCCCGTCGCCAACCTCACCCCCGAACAGGCCATGTACCACTTCATCAGTGGCTACACCGCCAAGGTCGCGGGCACCGAGATGGGTGTCACCGAACCCCAGGCCACCTTCTCCGCCTGCTTCGGCGCCGCCTTCCTCGTCTGGCACCCCACCCGCTACGCCGAAATGCTCGCCGAAAAGATGCGCCAGCACGGCAGCAACGCGTGGCTCGTCAACACCGGCTGGGTCGGCGGAGCCCATGGCACCGGCGAGCGCATCAAGCTGAAGTACACCCGAGCCATCATCGACGCCATCCACGACGGGAGCCTCGCCAGCGCCCCCACCGTGACCGACGAGGTCTTCGGGCTCCACATCCCCACCACCTGCGAGAACGTCCCCGACGAGCTCCTCGTCCCCCGCTCCTTCTGGAAGGACAGCGCCGCCTGGGACGCCACCGCACAGAAGCTCGCCGGACTGTTCCACCGAAACTTCGCCGACTACGAAGACCAGGCCAGCGACGCGATCAAGAGCGCTGCCCCGCGCAAGTGAACCCCCCCACGATGGTCGACCCCCTCGCCAACGCCCTCGGCGCCCACTTCGCGCACCACCTGGAACGCGTGGAGCGAGGGCTCGACGACATCGCACGCCGGCTCCATGGCCCGGAACCCCTCCCGGACGCCATGCGCTACGCGCTCCTCGGCGGCGGCAAGCGCATCCGCCCCGTCCTGTGCCTCGCCACCTGCACTGCCCTCGGCGCGCAGGCCGAGGATGCGCTCGCGCCCGCCCTCGCCCTCGAGCTCGTCCACACCTACAGCCTCGTGCACGACGATCTCCCGTGCATGGATGACGACGACGAACGGCGTGGCCGACCGACCCTCCACCGGGTCCACGGTGAAGACATCGCCATCCTCGCCGGCGATGCCCTGCTCACCGAGGCCTTCCTCGTGATCGCCTGCGACGAGCGCCTCCCCCATCCCACCCGTACCGCCTGCGCACGGCACCTCGCCACCGCCGCAGGAGCCAGCGGCATGGTGGGAGGGCAGGTCCGCGACATCCGTGTCCCCGAACGATCCGCAGAAGCCTTCCGCACGATGCACGCGGAAAAGACCGGCGCCCTCTTCGTGGCCGCAACCACCATGGCCGCCGAGGTCGCCCGATCCCCCCAACCCCTCGTCGACGCCATGGCCCGCTTCGGCGCCGCCATCGGCGAAGCCTTCCAGGTCGCCGACGACCTCCTCGACAATGCCGACCCGACCTCCGCCCACGAGGATGACGTCAACCTCGTGGCGCTCCTCGGCCGCGAGGAGACCCTCCGCCTGCTCGCCCGGTGCACCACCACCGCGCTCGAGGCGCTCGCGCCTCTCGAGCAACACGCCTACCCCCTCCGGGCCCTCGCCCGCGCCGTGCAGGACCGCGTTCCCCAGCACCATGCCTCCTAGCCGTCCGCGATTGCGGCTCGACCGGCTCCTCGTCGAACGCGGGCTCGAGGACAGCCGCGAGCGCGCCCGGGCGCGAATCCTCGCCGGGGAGGTGCGCGTGAACGGCCAGCCCGTCACCAAGGCAGGCACCCCCGTGCGCGACGACGCCACCGTCGAGCTCGTGGGACAGCGCCTGCCCTACGTGTCGAGAGGCGGACTCAAGCTCGAGCAGGCCCTCCGCACCTTCGACGTGCCCGTCGACGGCGCGGTCTGCCTCGACATCGGCGCCTCCACCGGAGGATTCACCGACTGCGTGCTGCAGCACGGAGCGGCCCGGGTGTACGCCGTCGACGTCGGCTACGGACAGCTCGCCTGGAGCCTGCGCCAGGACGACCGAGTCATCGTCATCGAACGCACGAACATCCGCCGGATGCCCGCGGACGCCATCCCCGAACCCGTCGATCTCGTCGTGGTGGACTGCTCCTTCATCGCCGCCGTCAAGGTCATCGCGCCGGCCCTCGTCTGGATGCGATCCGACGCCCACCTCGTGGCCCTCATCAAGCCGCAATTCGAGGCCGGACGAGACGGCGTCGGAAAGGGGGGCATCGTCCGTGACCCGGGGATTCGCGAGGGCGCCATCCGCGAGTCGGTCGAGTCCATCGCCGCCCTGGGCTTCACGATCCTCGACGGGACGGACTGCGACACCCACGGTCCCGGAGGCAACGTGGAATACCTGCTGCACGCACAGCGGTCCAGAGCAGCGTGAGCCAGACGGGGCCATGGACCGCGAACGCCATCGCCGCCGGATCCCTCCAGCCCCATCCCGCTGCCTCGAGCGCCGGACCGCCGAACCCCGCCACCCCCGTCGCGCAGAACACCAGTGAGGGGACGCACCGGTCGCGCAGCGCCCACGGCAGAAGCCAGAGCAGGTACCAGGGATGCACGGTCGGCGAGGTGAGAAACAGCATCAGCAGCAGCCACCGTGCGGTCGCCGCCGCAGACAGCCGGCTCCTCACGCAGGCCAGAAGGGTCCCCACGAGGACCAGCAACGACGCGGAACGAGCGAGCCACCACGCGAGCTGCGCACGCGAGAGCGACACTGCGTCGTCCAGCGCCCCGTGCACCGGCCTCGGCGCGGGCCGAAGAGGCGCCGGTATCCGCTCGCGCGGCACGCGGATCACCTCCGGCGCACCCCCGAGCGCCATCGCGCCGCAGGCGACCGCCCGCAGGCCCCGCCAGGCCCCAGCGTTGTACTCCCATCGGGCAGCGTACTCCCCGAGTGAACCGATGGGGGGCGCCGAGGCCCGCAGCACCAGCGGGAAGTAGGACAGGCCGAGCAGCACGCCGACAACCAGCACGCCGGCCAGGGCCCGCGCGATTCCGAAACGCGGTGTCAGCGCCATCGGCAACCCCAGCGGGAAAATCTTCAGCCCCGCGGCGGCGGCGATGGCCAGACCCGACAGCACCGGCCTCCTCGCGCGCCACGCCGCCATCGCCGCGACCATCGCGAGCAGCCCGAACACATCCACATGCCCGTGGGAGGCCACCGCGATCAGCACCAGCGGGTGCGACAGCAGAAGCACCCCGAGGGGCCGCTCCGTGCCGCGATCGAGCAGCGCCGCGGCGCCCCCCAGCGCAACCAGCCCGAACGCCTTCCAGAGCAGCACCGTGCCGCCGAGCAGCGCCGCCACGAGGAACAGCCCCTGCGCCACCGGCGGATAGATGGTCACCATCTCCGGATGGTTGATCGCCGGGAGAAGCCCCGCGGACACATCGGTCACCTTCGGGTTGGCCGGAGCGTAGGCGAACGGCGAGAGTCCCGCCGCCGAAAGCCGGCCGTCGAACAGGTACCGGTACAGGTCGTTGCTGAAGAGCGGGGGAAGTGGCCAGAGCAGGCCGTGGGATGCCAGGGCACTGCCCAGCAGCAGTCGCCGGTCCGCGATCGACAGCCCCGGGCGCCCGCGCAGCACGATGCGCAGATGCACGAGGGCCCCCGCACAGGCGACTCCAAGGATCACCAGCGCCGCCGGTCCCGTTGCGGCGTGCCAGACGGGCCCGACCGGAGCCCACCATGCCAGGATTGGGATGGCCAGCAGACAGACGGCGAGCAGCGTGACCTCCGCGGACGGGGGCCGCCGTGTCTCGGCGGAAGCACAGGACTCAGGCACCTGCGGCCACTGGAGATCGCACGGCCGTGTCGGCCACCTCGAGGCGGTGGCGCCGTGCGGTCAGGCCGACCGTCGCCTGGGCGAGCGCGAACGCGAGCAGGAAGGCGCCGTGAATCAGATCCGGCGAGGAGAGCGCAGCCGCCGCACCCATCGTGCTCCACAGGGCCCACAGGGGCTCCGCGTGAAAGCCGGGCGCCCGCCCGACATCCTCTGCTGTAGTGGACTCTCGGGTCGAGACCGCCGGAGTTCCGACGTCCCCCGACTTCGGCGTGCGTACGAACGGCGTCCGCCGTCCGCGCAGCGCCTCGATGGCGGCGGCCGCCTTCTGATGCGCGATGCCGACGTCCAGCAGCAGCGCCAGCGGAGTGCGAAGGAGTCGCTGGCGCCAGGGCACGGTGCGCTGGCAGAGCAGGGTGAACAGCGCCGCCCCACCGAGCCCCACAAGGAGCATGCCGCCATGCACGACCGGAAACGCGCGGTCGGGACGAATGAACGCGAGCAGCGGAAGGGTGATGGCCACACCCGCGAGGAGGATGTAGTTCGCGTTGGCCGAGAGGTGAGCCAGCGCAGCGAGCTTCAGACGAAGGGAGTACCGGGAGCGCAGAATCGGTCGCGCGAGCTTCCGCAGCGTCTCCAGTCCCCCCTTGGCCCAGCGCCGTTGTTGCGTGCGGAAGGCATCGAGGGTCGTCGGCAGCTCCGCCGGGACCGCGACATCGTCGCGGTACACGAACCGCCACCCCGCGAGCTGGGCGCGATAGCTGAGATCCAGGTCCTCGGTGAGGGTGTCTGCCTGCCAGCCCCCGGCGTCCTCGATCGCCTGACGGCGCCACAGGCCTGCGGTGCCGTTGAAGTTGAAGAAGTGTCCCCGGTGGAAGCGTGCCCGCTGCTCGACCTGAAAGTGCCCGTCGAGGAGCGCGGCCTGTGCGGCGGTGAGCAGATTGCGGTCGGCGTTCAGATGCGCCCAGCGTGCCTGGACCAGTCCGGCTTCCGGATCGTCGAGGGATGGGACCATGCGGCGCAGGAAGTCGCGGGGCGGGATGAAGTCCGCATCGAAGATGGCGATCAGCGAAGCCTCGCTGTGGCGCAGCCCCGCGGCGAGTGCACCCGCCTTGAATCCCTCGCGCGTGCGACGGCGCACCACATCGATCCGGACCCCGTTTGACCGAAGCTCACTCGAAACGGCATCGACGATCCCTGCCGTCGCGTCCGTGGAGTCATCGAGCACCTGGAGCACGAGCCGGTGGCGGGGCCAGTCGAGGTGCGCGCACGACCGGAGAAGGCGCTCGGCGACCAGAGGCTCGTTGTACAGGGGCAACTGCACCAGCACCTCCGGAACGTCATCACCCGCGAGCGGGGCTGGGGGTTCGCCACCTGCTCGCCGCAGCCGCGCAGGCCAGAGCATCAGCACCCGCGACAGCGCCGAGAGGCAGAGCAGACCGAGCAGGAGAAGGTGGATGCCGTAGAGCAGGGTGGACACGGAGCGCACAGGGTCGGGGGAGGCGGTGGCCAACCGCAGATGTGCAGGAACCACCTCGGAGTGCAAGGGCGCGCGGGGCAACCCGAGGGGGAAACTGGGCAAGACCGCATCGCCCGGCTATGAAGGAGCGAGGGCGGGCTGACGGGAGAAGCAGGTCGTGGCATCCGAGGTGTCGAGAGAGGAGGCGGAGCGACTGTGCCTGCGGGCGTCGGCAGCGATCGCAGCCGTGCTGGAGCGCGATGCGTGTTCACTGGAGGCGATGCCGGCACACGCGTCCCCGCGGCGCTATGTGCGCGCCCGTGTGGAGGACGAACAACTGGTCGTCATGCTGCTGCCCGCCGCCGGAGAAGTCGCGTCCGAAGCCGGTGCGTCGCCGGTCGGTCGCACGGCCGAGGAGCCGTTCATCGAGGTCGCTGCGTTCCTGGAGAGAGTCGGTGTCCGGGTACCGCATGTTCACGGTGTTCACGAAGAGTCGCGCGCGATCGTGCTCGAGGACGCCGGCGACACCGACTTCGACCGCTGGGCGACGGCGGGGAAGGGCACGGACCTGGACGCGGCCTACTCGTGGGGCGTCGGCGAGCTCCTCTCGTTCATGCGCCGAACGTCGAGCGTCGTGCCTCCCGGGGTCATCTCCGGCCGCGCATTCACCGGCGATCTCCTGCGCTGGGAGCTGGATCACTATCTCGAGTGGCGCGTGGAGCAGGAACTGGGTGTGGCCCCCGACCCCGGCTGGCGCAGTGCCTTCGCCGAGGCGTGCGATGCGCTGGTGGAGTCCCTGCTGACGATTCCCCGGACGGTGATCCATCGCGACTTCCAGAGCCACAACCTCATGGTCCTGGCGGACCGGGAGCCGCCGGAGCTGGTGGTCATCGACTTTCAGGATGCCATGCTCGGCCCGTTGCCCTACGACGCCGTGGCCTTCCTGCGGGACAGCTACGTGCCCCTGCCCGAGGCGCTGTTCGAGGCACAGCTCGACCGCTGGTGTCGGGAGGTGGCCGCGACGCCCCTTGCGCAGGGCTGGAACGAGGCGCAACTCCACAGGGCGTTCCACCTGCAGACCGTACAGCGCAAGCTCAAGGATGCGGGGCGGTTCGTCTTCATCGACCGTATGCGCGGCAATCCGGGTTTCCTGCGCTGGATCCCGGATTCGCTCCGTGCTGTGGACTCCGCGCTGAGCGCGACGGGGGATCCCTTCGAACTCCGCCCTCTGCTTGCGCACGTCGACCCCGGATTTCGCCGATCATGACCTCCCCTGCTGCTGCCATCCTCCTGTGTGCCGGTCTCGGGACCCGTCTGAGTCCGCTGACCGACGTGGTGCCCAAGCCGCTGCTGCACTTCGTCGACGTGCCGATCGTCTCCTTCGCGACCCGTGCCATCACCACGCTGGGGATTCACCGAATCGGGCTCAACGTTCATCGGCAGGCGGATCTCTTCAGGGCGTGGACCCGGGAGGAGGCCGCACGCATCGAGCGAACCGCGGCAACGCCCCCACCGAAGTTCCTCGTCGAGGAGGAGCAGGATCTTCGTGGGACCGCCGGGGGCCTGCGCGGGGTCTGGGAGGCGATGGGCTCGCCGGAAGGCCCCATCGTCGTGATCAACGGGGATGTCGTCGCCGACTTTCCGCTCGAGCAACTCGTCAAGGTCCACCGGCGGACCTCGGCTCTCGCCACCATGGTCGTGCTGCCGGCGGTCGCGGGAGAGTCTCCGGTGCGTCTCGGTCCGAAGGGGCACTTCGTCGTGGAACTTCCCGGTCCCGAAGAGCCCTGGTACGCGCCGGACCTGGAGTCCTCCGATGCGGTCACCTTTGCCGGGATATCCGTGGTGGACGCTTCGTTGATCGACCGGCTGCCCAGGGAGAACGGCTGCGTGATTCGTCACGGAATCGGTCGGGCGATGGCGGAGGGTGCCACGATCGCGGCCCATCGCCACGACGGGTTCTGGGCCGATCTGGGTACCCCGCGACGATTCGCGCAGGCGACGCGCCTCGTCCTCGAGCAGCCCTCGCTGCTCGGGGACCTCTGGCCGCACGGTGCGCCGGACGGATCCGGATGCTGGATCGGGGACACCACACGCATCGGACGTGGCGCCGTGGTGAGCCCCCACGCGTTCGTGTCGTCCAGGGCCTGGGTCGAACCCGGAGCGGTGATCGGGTCCGGAACGGTCATCGGCGGTGGTTGCCGTGTGATCGAGGGTGCTCGCGTCGAGCAGAGTGTCCTGTCTCACGGCGCGGTGGCCGAAGGCGTGGTTCGCCAGCGCGTGCTGGTGGCCAGCCGCGGGGTGCGCTGGGGCTGAGGGAGCGGGCCAGCGTGAGTGAGCGGGCAGCGGAGATGTTTCGGGCCGTTGCGGCCGCGGCGCCGAGACCTGTGGAGGGGCCGCAGCGGGCAGGGTCCGAGCAGCACGCCAACCGGACACGTGGCTGCCTGCGGTGTCCTGGCTTGCGGCCGACCCGCTCCCGGGCTCTCGATCAGACCTGCAGGACCTTGATCAGGGCACAGGTGATGTTGTCGACCCCGCCATTGGCGTTTGCGGCGTCGATGAGGCGCTGGCAGGCATCCTTGAGGTCACCGTTGGCATCGAGCACGCACTGGAGCACTTCCGGGTCTTCGATCATGCCGGAAAGGCCGTCGGAGCAGAGGAGGTAGATGTCGTCGATGCGCGGGCTGTCCGTGATGACATCGACCTGAACGCTCTCCTTCATTCCGAGGGCCCGCACGATGACGTTCTTGTGCGGGAAGTTGTCGATTTCCTCCTGCGTGAGCTCCTTCATCTTGAGGTAGTCGTTCAGGAGGGAGTGGTCTTCGGTCAGCATCTCGATCTTCCGATCCCGGATGCGATAGACGCGGGAGTCCCCGACATGGCCGATGATGACGTTCTTTCGGGAGAAGTAGGTACAGACGAGGGTGGTCCCCATGCCTCGTCGTTCGGAGTTGGAAGCCGCGCTCTCGTGGATCCGGAGGTTGGCGAGCTTCACGCCTGTGGACAGGCGGTTCTCCTCCCAGGACAAGCCCTTGTCCTGCTTGAAGGGCCAGGTGACATCCTGGTCCTCGGCGGTGTCCTTGAAGAACTCCGCCACGCTCTCGACGGCCATGAGCGACGCGACCTCACCAGCGGAATGTCCCCCCATCCCGTCGGCCACCAGGAACAGGTTGTAGTCGGCTAGAATGAGGAAGTTGTCCTCATTGTGGCCACGCTTGCGGCCAACGTCCGTCTGGCCTGCGAACTCCAATTTCATCGGGACATCCTGAAGAATTAGCTGTGCACACGTGATGGGTCACGTCCGATCCTCGGTGAACCTTGATGCGGGGTATCAGCGTGAACGGAGACGGTCAACCATGGTCGACGGCGCGCTGCGCTGTTCCGGTTGGAACACCGAGACGGACTGATCCCAGTGGACATCGAGCGCACCTCGGCAGGGGTAGAGGTCGCCGTCGAGGACCCAGGCGTGCCCTTCCTGGCTCCGGATCCGGAGCTGGCCGGCCACGCGATCGGGCAGCCCCTCTCGGCCGGGGTGGCTGCCGCGCCAGATGCTGGGCAGGGCACGCACGAGGTCGGTGGGTCCGGCGAGCAGCCCGATGGCATGGAACCGGCCGGGAACCTCGTCGCATCGGGGGAAGGGGGTGAATCCGAGCCCGATCTCGGGAACACTGCTGGCGAGGATGCCACGGGTGGGACCATGCAGCCAGGGGCTGCCGTCGCACAGGGCGCAGCTTCGTTCGGTGCGCAGGAGCGATCGGGCGAGGGCGCCACCGGCGACCACGCTTGTCACCACGCGCGTCAGCGTTCGCGCGGCGTGCACCGGGTTCGGATCCGGCGCCTCGTAGTACAGTTCCAGAAACCGGGCCATGACGCCTGTCCCGAACAGGAACCCATAGCGGGTGGTGACGTCGTCGCGCACGCCCAGAAGCCCGACCGGGCGTACCGGGAGCGGGTAGGGCGCCTCCATCAGTCGGGTCAGCAGATGCTCTGGCGTGCCGGTGATGCCGAGCCCGTTGGCCACGGTGTTCATGGTTCCTCCGCGGAGGAACGCGACGGGGGGAAGGGCATCGTCGCCCAGTTGGTGCCGGAGCGCGGTCAGGGCGAGGTGGTTGGTCCCGTCGCCGCCGCAGATGGCGATGACGTCCGGGCGGGTCTCCAGCAGCCGGGCGATCGCATCCGGGACATCGCGCGCCCGCTGCGTGACCTCCGCTGACCCGATGGGGCCGATCATGGTCACGAGGCGCTGCGCCCGATCGGGCTGCTGTCGGTTGCGTCGCGAGTTCGGGTTCAGGAGGAGCCCGACGCGCCGGCCCGATACCGCTGCTCCATCACTCACTGCTTGCGCAGATCCTGGAGGATCATCTTCACGACGGCCTTGAGGGTCTCGAACACCCCCGGCCCACCGTCGGCTGCGGCTGCGGCCTCGAAGTCGGGCACACCCATGGGGTTCAGGGCCTTGCGGAGTTCCTCGACCGAAGTGACGTTGGGCAGATCGCGCTTGTTGTACTGGATGACGAACGGGATCTTCTCGATGTCGAGGGCGTGGGCCTCGAGGTTCTCCTTCAGGTCATCGAGGGCGATCAGGTTGGCCTCGAAGCGTTCCTCCTGGCTGTCGGCCACGAAGATGACGCCGTCGGCGCCCTTCATGATGAGCTTGCGCGACGCCGAGTAGAAGATCTGACCCGGCACCGTGTACAGGTGCAGTCGCGTCTTGAATCCCTTGATCGCGGGGAGGCTCAGCGGGAGGAAGTCGAAGAACAGCGTACGCTCGGCCTTCGTCTCGAGGCTGATGAGCTTCCCGCGGGTGTCGGGATTCGTCGTGGCGTACACGTGCTTGATGTTCGTGGTCTTCCCGCAGAGTCCAGGACCGTAGTACACGATCTTGAGGATGATTTCGCGAGACGAGTAGTTGATGAAGGACATTCCGGCCTCGGCTGCACCCTGAAGGGGAATGTGTCAGGCTCGGTGGGGTGGCACCCGCACGCCTGACCGCTCAGAAGCTGTCACTGAACAGGTTGTCGATATCGTCGTCGGTGATCTCACCGAACATGTTGTTGCCCGGATCGCTCGCCTGTCGCTCGGCCAGGTCGCGGAAGACCTCGACCAGGCGCTCGGTCGCCTTCTTCACGCGAAGGCGCACGAGCCCGAGGCTCGACCGCTGATCGAAGATCAGGGTCAGGATGTACTCCTCGGCCACCACAGAGAGGTGCAGGTTGTCCCGCTTGCCCTCGTGGAAGTGCACCGGAAACTCCTCCTCACCCAGGAGCTTCGCCAGGCTGCTCGTCGCCGCCGTCGTGCCCGCCACCAGGGATGCGAGACTCGTCACGTCGATCTGCGCCGTCTCGCCACTCTCCACCAGAATCTGGCCATTCTTGTCGAGCAGGAAGATCGCCTTGCTCAAGGACTCCTGACCCAGCCGGTCGCAAATCTCCTGGAGGCGCTTCTGCTCCTCCTCAAAGATCACTATCTGTGCAGCCATGGATCCTCACGCATGAGACGCCTGTCAGCGGAATCGCGACACCCGTGCACAGGCACGACGGAGCGGCATTCCGAACCAGCCCTTCCCGCCTACCACAGCCGGAGGCGCTCCGGCAACATTCGCGCCGACTACGGATCACCCTCCAGCCGACGACGGGCCGACAACGCCCGCCCGAGCGTCGCCCGATCCGCATACTCGAGCTCCCCTCCCATCGGCAGCCCGCTCGCGATGCGGCTCACGGACACACCGGTTCCCCGAAGCAGCGATGCCACATAGAGCGCCGTGGCCTCTCCCTCCACGCTCGGATTCGTCGCCAGGATCACCTCCTCGATCCCCCCCGCCTGCAGGCGCACCATCAACCCCGCGAGGTTGAGATCACGCGGCGTCCGGCCCTCGAGGGGACGAATCAGCCCGTGCAGCACATGGTACAGGCCGTCGTACTCACCGGTCTGCTCCACGGCGAGCAGGTCCGGTGTGCTCTCGACCACACAGATCCGCGAGCGATCGCGCCGCGGACTCGAACAGAATCGACACGGGTCCTCCTCCGTCAGGTGCCCACAGGTGCCGCAACGGACCACCCGCTCCCGAACCGCCCGAAGGGCCGACGCCAGAGCCTCCGCAAGGTCCGGTGGTCCATCCAGCACATGGAAGGCCAGCCGCGCCGCCGTCCGCTCGCCGATGCCCGGAAGCCGCGTGAGCTGGTTGATCAGCTCCGTGATCGGATCACGCCCGTCCGGCATCTCAGTACAGCCCAGGCAGGTGCAGGCCCCCCGTCACCTTGTCCACCTCCGTCTTCATCATCTCCTTGGCGTTCTCCATCGCCAGGTTCACCGCCGTGATCACCAGCTCACGCAACGTCTCCGCCTCGTCCGGCGACAGCAGGCCCGGATCGATGTCCAGCCGAACCAGCTGCTGGCGGCCATTGACCACCGCCAGGACCGCACCACCGCCCGCCGTGGCTTCCACCTCCCGATCCGACATCTCGTCCGTGATGCGCGCGATCTGCTGGTTCATCCGCTGCGCCTGCTTGACGATACCACCCAGGGTCTTGTTGCTCGTCGCCATCGATGCTCCTCCTGACGTTGTGCTCCCGTTCGGGAGCAGAGGCCTGCTCAGGCCTCGTCCTCGTTGATCGTGTAGCTCGCCCGCGCGGCTGGCCACGTGTCCAGAATCTCGCGAACGGCTGGATGACCCGCCATCCGTTCCCGAATCGCCGCTCGCTGCGCCTCGCGCTCCTCCTCCTCCAGCCGCAGGAGCTGGAGCCCCTGGTCGAGCTCGTCCGAAGTCAGCTCCTCCACCTCGACCAGGCCGATACCCAGCTCCGCCCGTCCCGTCCGGCTTCCGAGCTCCGAAGCCACCGCGTCGAGAACCCCCGGGCGAAGCTGCTCCAGCAGCGCCCCCGGGAGGGCCAGACGGATCGTCGACCCACCCGCGTCCAGCAGCCAGCCGCGCGCCAGCAGCCGACCGACCGGAGAGCCCTGCTCATCCCACAGCGCGACGACCTCCCGCCATAGCGCAAGGCTGGCCGCGCGGGGAGCCTCCCCCTCCGGCACCTCTCGGCCCGCGGTGATTCGGGCCTCGCCCCGCACCGGCGACGCCTCCGCGCCCATGCCTGCCTCCGGCAGCGGCTCGTCCACATCATCCTCCGCGGCGCGGCGGCTCGCGGCGTCGCGCTCCGTCGGCGCGGCAGGGGAGGGCTGCGGTCCCGACACGCTTCCCGCCGCGGCGGATGCGTTCGCCGCTCCCTCCGCCTCTCCGCAGTCCGGCCCTGACGGCGTCGACGAACCGTCCGGTGCGAAAGTGGCAACCACAGGACCCGCGGAGACCTCCGCCCGGACGTCGGCGATGATTCGTTCCGGCGCTGTCGCGCCGACCCCGCCGTCGCCCGGGCCGGACGCGTCCACCGAACCAGGCGACACCTGCTCCTCCGCTCTCCCTCCCACGGCCCCGTGCACGGGCAAGGCCGCCGCGTCGGCCGGGGGGGCTTCGGCGGGCACGTGCGTGGCCGCCGGCGAAGGCGGATCGGCCGCCGGGGCAGCAACGGGGGCATCCGCAGGGGAGGGCTCCTCCTCCGTCTCCCCGCCCGGCTCTCGTCGGGCGGCACCGGCCGCCGAGGCACGGCCACGGGGACCCTTTCGCCCGACGCCCCCTCCGTCCCGCGGCTCCGTCTCGACCGGAGCCGCCGCGGCGCCCGATGGAAGCCGATGTCCGGCCGCCAGATGCTCGAGGCGGCTGATCAGCTCCTCCACCCGGTGAACGCTCTCGATGTCGCAGAGGCGGAGAACGGCCATCTCGAGGACGAGCCGCGGCCAGGCGGCGCGCGAGATCGTCTCGGCCTCGCCCACCATGCACTCGAACGCGCGATGGAGCACGCTCGGGTGCGTCGCGGACGCCTGGGCGAGAGCGTCGTCATGCTCGCTGTCCGTCAGGGTCGTGAGGTGACGGGCGTCCGGTGCCGCAGCGACCACATTGAGGTCGCGCAGGTGACTGACCCACTCCGCCGTGAAGTGGATCGGGTCGGTACCGTGCTGCATCACGACGTCCAGCACGTCGAGGGCCGCTTCGCGGTCGCGCCGCAGCACCGCCTCGCTCAGATCGAACAGTCTTCGGCGGTCCGCCGCGCCCAGGATCTCGCTCACCGTGTCGATGTCGATCCCGTCTCCCGAGAAGGCGATCACCTGATCGAGCAGGCTCAGCGCATCCCGCATTCCGCCGGCTGCCTGGCGGGCGATGAGTCCGAGAACGTCCTCGTCCACCGCGATCCCCTCGCTCCGCACGATGTGCGCGAGCCGGTCCACGATGTCCCGGTGCCCGATGCGCCGAAAGTCGAAGCGCTGGCAGCGGCTGAGAATGGTGACGGGGATCTTCTGCGCCTCGGTCGTGGCGAAGATGAAGACCACGTGGGGCGGGGGCTCTTCGAGCGTCTTCAGGAGGGCGTTGAAGGCCTCCGTCGTCAGCATGTGGACTTCGTCGATGATGTAGATCTTGGACCGATCCCGCTGCGGCGCGTAGCGGACGCCGTCGCGCAGCTCGCGGATCTCGTTGATGCCCCGGTTCGATGCACCGTCGATCTCCAGCACGTCGGTACTGCGACCCTGCTGGATCTCGACGCAGGACGAGCACTCGCCGCACGGGATCGGGCTCCGTCCCCGTTCGCAGTTGAGCGCCATCGCGAGGATGCGCGCGCTCGACGTCTTGCCGACTCCCCGCGCACCCGTGAACAGGAGTGCGTGGGGAACCCGATCCCGCTCGATGGCATTGCGGAGCGTACGGGCGACGTGCTCCTGGCCCGTCAGGTCTTCGAAGCTCTGGGGGCGCCACTTGCGCGCGAGGACGACGTAGGACATGCGCGAAACGCTGGCCGGGGGGGGCGTGTGGAGTCCCGGGCGGGACCCCGGGGCCAGCACAGGCTGCATGGACCGCGTCGGAAGCACAAGGGCGCATCGTACGCGGGGCCACTCACGAAGGGGGGTGCCGGACCCCGCACACGCCGTACCGCTACCGTTGCTCCCTTCCGGGCCTGGCGGAATTCACGGTCGTACGTCGCGGGGCCCGGCATAACCGGGGTCGCACAGCCCGGGATGAGCCGGGAATGCGACGCGACAGCGGAGAGGGTGGGATTCGAACCCACGAACCGGTTTCCCGATTACACGCGTTCCAGGCGTGCGCCTTCAACCACTCGGCCACCTCTCCATTCGGGTGATGTCGGACACGATTCGTTCGGGGCCACCGTTCGATGGCCCGCGAAGCGGAGGGGGTGGGATTCGAACCCACGGTACGCGTGAACGTACACTTGATTTCGAGTCAAGCGCCTTCGACCACTCGGCCACCCCTCCGGACTCGCGACGGCTTCGGCTGGCGAGACTCACTTCCCGCCCCGGCGCTCCCGAAAGAACGACCGCAGCAAGGCGGCACACTCCTCTGCCAGCACGCCACGCGAAACCTTCACGGAGAACGGCGATCGTGGATCCTCCAGCACCTGATACAGTGACCGGACCGCACCGGCCTTCGCATCGTCCGCGCCATAGACCACCCGGCCCACCCTGGACTGCAGCACCGCACCCGCACACATCACGCACGGCTCCAGTGTCACGTACAGGGTGCAGGCGTCCAGACGCCAGGAGCCGAGTGCACGGGCTCCACGTTCGATCGCGTCCAGCTCGGCGTGGAGCAGGGGAGAACCCTCCTCCACACGGCGATTGCGCCCGACCGACAGCACTTCGCCGTCTCGCACGAGCACCGCCCCGACGGGAACGTCCCCGGCGGGAAGACAAGCGCTCGCCTGCGCAAGCGCCTGACGCATGAACCCGATGTCCGCGTCACTGCACACGCCCATTCTCCTCGATTCGTCCAGTACACCCATCAGGATTCGAACCTGAAACCTTCGGTTCCGTAGACCGATGCTCTATCCAGTTGAGCTATGGGTGCGTCGGGCTCCCGTCCGGAAGCGGAGCGTGCTCCTACTCGCCGCACCCGAAGGTGTCAACGGCGAATCGGCTGGCACGACACCGCCTCCCGAACCGGAGAAAACCAGCGGAGTGGGAGGGATTCGAACCCTCGATACGGGTTTTGCCCGTATACTCGCTTAGCAGGCGAGCGCCTTCAGCCACTCGGCCACCACTCCTGACGAATCGTTCCGACATTCACTTGTCAAAGACGGGGAGCAGCTCAGCGGAGGAGGAGGGATTCGAACCCCCGGTGCTTTCGCACAACGGTTTTCAAGACCGCCGCCTTCGACCGCTCGGCCACTCCTCCGAAGCGGGGCGGCACGACTAGCATGGACAGCGCCCGCGAAGCAAGAGAAACCTGTCCCGGGCAACCGCCGGATCCGACGCTGCCCCGGGGGCCTCAGCCCCCCTTCCGCAAAACCTCGATGCCCCCCATGTACGGCACCAGAGCCACCGGCAGACGGACACTTCCATCCTCCTGCTGGCCGTTCTCCAGCACCGCCACCAGCGCGCGTCCCACCGCCAGGCCACTCCCGTTGAGCGTGTGCGCGAACTGCGGACGGGCACCCGGTTCCGGCCGGTAGCGGATGCCCGCCCGACGCGCCTGGAAGTCATGGCAGTTCGAACAGCTCGAGATCTCCACGTATCCGCCGCGCGACGGCAGCCAGACCTCGATGTCGAAACACCGCGCCGCACTGAACCCGATGTCGCCGCTACACAGCTCCACCACCCGGTACGGAAGTTCAAGGCGCTCCAGCACCAGACACGCGTGGTGCACCATCGACTCGTGCTCCGCCTCGCTGTCCTCCGGACGGCAGATCCGCACCATCTCCACCTTCGAGAACTGGTGCATCCGGATCAGCCCCCGGGTGTCCCGGCCATGGCTGCCCGCCTCACGCCGGAAGCAGGGCGTGTGCGCACAGAGCCGAATCGGCTCCTCCAGGCCCTCGATGATCTGCTCCCGGAAGAGATTCGTCAGCGGAACCTCCGCCGTCGGGATCAGATAGTGTTCCCCCGCCCGGAACAGATCCTCCCCGAACTTCGGCAACTGCCCAGTCCCCACCAGCGACGGCGCATGCACCAGATACGGGACCGCCACCTCCACATGGCCGTGCTCCACCGTCTGGATGTCGAGCATCAGCGATGCCAGCGCGCGCTCGAGACGGGCTCCCGCGCCAGTCAGAAACGCGAAGCGCGCCCCCGACACCCGCGCCGCGGCCTCCATGTCGAGAATCCCAAGCTCCGTCGCCAGGTCCACATGGTCCCGGACCTCCTCGCCGTCGAACGAACGTGGCGTTCCCCAGCGGCGAACCTCCACATTGTCCGCATCGCTGGCACCCCGCGGAACGCCGGGCGCGATCGGATTCGGGACCTCCAGAAGCAGCGCCTCCAGCGCCTCGTCCGCAAGCCGGCGCGCCTCGTCCAGGGCCTTGATCCGATCACTCATCTCCCGAAGCCGAGTGCGCAGCGCGTCGAACTCCTCGCTGCCGGGACGGAGCCCCTTCATCTCCCCCGAAGCCCTCTTCTGCTCTGCCCGAAGCTGCTCGAACGCGTGGATCGCATCGCGACGCTCCTCCGCCAGAGCGGCCAGGCGCTCGATGTCGAATGCCGCGCCACGGGCCTTCGTGCGCTCCCGAACATCGTCCAGGTTATCGAGTACGGCGCGAACATCCAGCATGACACCCTCCCTGGTCTCGCGGAAACCCCGGCACGGGTGCAATACACCCCGAGGCGAGCCGCCGAAAACGAAAACGCCCCGGTCGGGAGACCGGGGCGTCAGTGCGAGAGGAGGGACTCGAACCCTCACAGCCTTGCGGCCACAAGATCCTTAGTCTTGCGTGTCTGCCAATTCCACCACTCTCGCATGGAACCTGCCGGGGCTGCCCCCGTCAGCGGCGGAGGCGGGTTATGCCAGCGTCGCCGGAACCGGTCAACGCTTTTTCGGCATGGCCCGACGCCTCGACCGGTCACTCTTCCGAATCCTCCGCCGGAGCAGCATCTTCAGCCGCGGGAGCGTCCTCCGCACCGGACGGCTCTCCCGCGGGTGCCTGCTCCACGGGTTCGGCGTCCACGGGTGCCTGCTCCACGGGGGCCTGCTCCATCGGCACGGCCTCCAAGGGCTCCTGCTGCACCGGCTGAAGCTCGAGCGGCATCGCCTCAGGGACCTCCGCCGGGGCCACGGCGGCCGGCCGGAACTCGCCCGCGTCCGTCGCCGTGGAGGTCGTCGACAGGTAGGCGAGCAGCATGCTCAGCCCCATGAACAGCGCGGCCGAGGCGATCGTGAGCTTCTGCACGAACGTCGTGGCGCCACGGTTCCCGAAGACGGTAGCCGAGCCGCCTCCGCCTCCGCCGATCCCGGCCATGCCCCCGCCCTTGCCGGACTGCAGGAGCACCACCAGGCACAGGAAGAAGCAGTTGATGATGAATACGGTGTAAATCGCGACGATCATGACGTCCTGGGGTGACCCGGGGTGCTGCGGTCGGCGCGGTGGACTCCGGGAGGAGGCACCGGCGCGGACCGGCACGAAAACAGGCGCCGGAGACTAGGTCAAGCCCCGGCTGTGCGCAAGTGCCGACTGAAGGCGTTCAACCGGCGGCCGAGGCCAGCATCGCCCCGAAGGACTCCGCATCGAGACTCGCCCCCCCCACGAGGAGCCCGTCCACGTCCGGTTCCGCAAGAAGTCCCGCCGCGTTCGCCGGCTTCGCCGAGCCGCCGTACTGGATGCGCAGCGCCGAGGACGTCGGCTCGTCCCACCGCGCCGCCAGCCATGCGCGAATCCCCGCGTGCACCTCCTGCGCCTGCGCCGGGCTCGCGGTCTCCCCGGTACCGATGGCCCAGACCGGTTCGTAGGCGATCACCATCCGGTCCGCTTCGGCGCGCTCCACCGCAGAGAGCCCGCGCTCGAGCTGCCGGTGCACCACCGCGAGGGTGGACCCCGCACGCCGCTCGTCCAGCGTCTCACCCACGCACAGGATCACGTCGAGTCCTTCCGCAAGCGCCAGGCTCACCTTCCGTCCGATCGCTTCGTCCGGCTCGCCGAAGACGTGCCGGCGCTCCGAGTGACCGAGGATCACCCCGGAGGCGCCCGCCTCGCGCAGCATGTCCGGCGCGAGCTCTCCGGTGAAGGCACCTCGCGCATCCGTGGCGCAGTTCTGGGCCCAGATTCCCGCCTCGGCCCCAAGCGCCTCCCGAAGCGGACCGATCCACAGCGCCGGCGGAGCGACGCCCCAGGCCACGCGCCCACCGAGCCCCGCGGCCGCCGTCGCGACGCCGGTCGCCAGTTCCAGCGCTTCCCGGCGAAGGGTGTGCAGCTTCCAGTTGCCCACGATGATGGGGGTCCGCATGATGACAGCTCCTCGAACGGTGATCAGTCCATGAATCGATGGCCAGCCCGCAGCGCCGCGATGCCGGGAAGATCCCGCCCTTCGAGGAACTCCAGGCTCGCTCCCCCGCCCGTGGAGACGTGGGTGACGTCCCCCGCCCGCCCGCTGCGCTCGAGGGCAAGGGCCGAGTCGCCCCCGCCGACGACCGTCTTCGCCCCACAGTCCGCCACCGCCTCCGCGATGGCGAACGTCCCCCGGGCGAACGGCTCCCGCTCGAACACGCCGAGCGGCCCGTTCCAGAACACCGTGGCCGCCTCGGCGATCGCCTCCCGGAAGCGCGCGATGGTCCGCGGCCCGATGTCGAGCCCCATCTCCGCCCCGGGGATCTCCACCGTGCCCGTCTCGCGACCCTTCGCAGCGTCCAGCGACGCCGCCACCACATGGTCCTCCGGGAGCAGCACCCGCACCCCGCGCGACTCCGCTGACTTCAGCAGCGCCCGCGCCGTCTCGATGCGATCCGGCTCCACCCGGCTCGCGCCCACGTGGACCCCCCGCGCCGCCAGGAAGGTGTAGGCCATCGCCCCCCCGATCAGCAGCACGTCCAGCCGATGAATCAACGCCTGCAGCACCTTCAGCTTGTCGCTCACCTTCGCCCCGCCCACGATGCCGACGTACGGACGCGAAGGGTTGCGCAGCAGCGGTCCCAGCGCTTCCAGCTCCCGCTCGATCAACCGGCCCGCCGCCCTTCGCCCCTCTCCGAAGTGACGCACCATACCGTACGTCGACGCGTGCGCCCGGTGCGCCGTGCCGAACGCATCGTTCACGTACACGCTCGCGTGCTCCGCGAGGCACGACGCGAACAGCGGGTCGTTCCGGGTCTCCGCCTCGTGGAAACGCAGGTTCTCCAGCAGGACCACGCCGCCGTCGTCGAGATCCCGAATCACCTTGCGAACACCGTCCCCCACGCAGTCGTCCGGCAGCACCACCTCGGTGTCCAGCAGCCCAGCGAGCACCGAACCCGCCGGCGCGAGGCTCAGCGCGGGATCCGGCTTGCCCCCCGGACGGCCCATGTGACTCGCGAGCACCACCCGCGCACCCGCTTCCCGCAGGTGGGCGATGGTCGGCAGCGAGGCACGGATACGGCTCTCGTCCGCCACCGCGCCCTCCGACAGCGGAACGTTGAAGTCCACGCGCACGAACACGACGCGTCCCGACACGTCCAGATCGTCCAGATACCGGATTCCCGTCAGCTCCATCCTCACCTCCGCCGGCGTGGGGCGCGCGTCCGGCGCCCGCGTGGACTCATCGGCTGCCGGTCATCAGCATCCGCGCCAGATCGATCATCCGGTTCGAGAAGCCCCACTCGTTGTCGTACCAGCTCAGCACCTTCACCAGGCGGCCGTCCTGAACACGCGTGAGCCGCGAGTCGACGATCGACGACGCCGGGTGACCGTTGAGGTCCACGCTGACGACCTCGTCGGTCTCGTACGCCAGGATCCCCTTCAGCGGGCCTTCCGCCGCCGCGCGGAGCGCCCCGTTGAGCTCCTCTACCGTCGTGTCGCGCTCGGCCGTGAACGTCAGATCCGTCACCGACACGTTCGGCGTGGGCACGCGGATCGCCATGCCGTCGAGCCGACCCTTGAGCGCCGGAAGCACCTGCGAGACCGCCACCGCGGCGCCGGTCGAGGTCGGCACCATCGACAGGGCCGCGCTCCGGGCCCGACGCAGGTCGCCGTGCGGTGCGTCCAGCAGCCGCTGGTCAGCGGTGTACGCATGGATCGTCGTCATCAGGCCGCGCTCGATGCCGACCGTCTCGTGGAGCACCTTCGCCATCGGCGCCAGGCAGTTCGTCGTGCACGACGCGTTCGAGATGATCTCATGGCGCTCCGGGTCCAGATCGCCGTCGTTCACACCGACGACCACCGTCGCGTCCACGCCCTTGCCCGGCGCCGAGATGATGACCTTGCGGGCACCCGCCCGCAGATGCCCCTCCGCCTGCTCGCGCTTGCGGAACAGCCCCGTGCACTCGAGCACCACGTCCACCCCGACGTCGCCCCAGGCCAGATCCTCGGGCTTCGGCGTCGCCGTCACGCGGATCGTCCGGCCGTTCATCACCAGCTGGCCGTCCTTCACCTCGACCGTTCCCGCGAAGCGCCCGTGGACCGAGTCGTACTTCAGCAGGTGCGCGAGGGTGGCCACATCCGTCAGGTCGTTCACCGCGACAAGCTGCACGTCCTCCCGATCGGCCAGCAGCCTGGCCACCGCGCGGCCGATGCGTCCGAACCCGTTGATGCCGATGCGAATGCTCATGGTGCTCTCCTGAATCTGGGGGCCACGGGCAGGTCGCCGTGGCACGGACGGTGTCGAATGCCCGGTCGACGAAGACATGCTTCGCGATTCCCGCGAAGCCCGGACCTCCCCACCGGGTGAACGGACGGCGCCGAGGAACTAGAGGCGGGACCACGGCTCGTCAAGCCGCTGCGCGCGCTGCGCTGCGCCGCCCGCGGTTCCCCTCAGTGAAGCGTGCGATCCCCGTTGCCCCCACGCCCCCCCTCGACCACCCGGAGGTGTCCCCGCCCGCCTCGGCGCCGACCGCGCCATCGCCGCCACAGCGCCCGCGGCCGCAGATGCGGACCGAACATCCACAGCCCCACCAGCAGCCCTGTCCAATGGCCCACCAGACTGATCGGCGCGCCCGCCACGACCCGCAGCAGGTCGATGACCACCACCGCGACCAGAAGATGCCACCCGCGCGCCCGGAAGAAGAAGAAGTTCAGCCAGCTGCTCCAGGCGATGGCGCAGATCGCCCCGATGAGGCCGCTGATGGCGCCCGAGGCACCGACCGTCGGCACCAGACGAGGATCGGCGAGCACGGCCCAGCGCATCGCATCCCCGGCGAGCACCGCCACTCCGCTCAGCAGGCCCGCCACAAGAACCGTGCGCAGCAGGCGCCGCCCACCCACCGCCGCCTCCAGAAGCGTCCCGAAGAAGTACAGCGTCACGAGGTTGAACAGCAGGTGCGACCAGCCATCCATCGAGTGCAGCAGCATCGACGTCAAAGGCTGCCACAGCGCGCCGCTCAGCAGCGTCGGAAGGTACAGGCCGAACCAGCGCTCCACGGACGCGTTCCACTCGAGCGCCCCCATCCCCAGCGCCGCACCCACGAGCACCTGGATCAGGAACGCCCCACCCAGCACCCCCATCAGCCGCTTCACGACCGGGGTCAGCGGCGGAAGCGAAAACCTCACCTGTCCCTGCACGCCTCCTCCTCCCCCTCAGGGTCCGTCCCGCCCCAGCTCGTGACGCATGGACTGCTCGAGCCCGGGCGTCATGAACACGAACCCCGACTCCCGCAACACGCGAGGCTCCACCGCCGCACCCTCCAGCAACAGCTTCTCCCCCATCTCGCCCAGCAGGAGACGCACCGCCGGTGCCGGCAGCGGAAGCAGCGTCGGACGCCTCAGCACCCGTCCCAGCGTGCGCGTGAACTCGCGGTTCGTCACCGGCTCCGGGGCCGTCAGGTTCACCGGACCCGAGATGCCCTCCGACTCCAGCAGGAAGTGCAGGGCGCCCACCACATCCTCCAGGCCGATCCAGCTCATCCACTGCCGCCCGCTCCCCACCACCCCGCCCACCCCCGCCCGGAACGCAGGAAGCATCGTGGCGAGCGCACCGCCGCCCGCCGCGAGCACCACCCCGATGCGCGGGTGAACCACCCGAAGACCCGCGGCACGCGCCGGATCCGCCGCACCCTCCCAGGCCGCGCACACATCGGCGAGGAACCCTTCCCCCCGCGGCGAATCCTCGCCTACCCGACCCTCCGGAACGTCTCCGTAGAACCCGATCGCCGACGCCGACAGCAGCACGCGCGGCCCCCCGACCTCCGCCAGCGCCCGAGCCAGCAGATCCGTTCCCACGACCCGGGAGTCCCGGATCGACGACTTGCGCGCCTCCGTCCATCGCCCGCCCGCAATGCTCTCTCCCGCCAGATGGACAACCGCGTCCACCGACGACAGCGCCTCGCGATCGATCTCGCCCTCCGAAGGGCTCCAGCGAATCTCGTCCGCATCCCCGGGTGCTCGCCGCACCAGCGGCCGCACCCGGTGCCCCCCCGCACGGAGATAGGCCACCAGCGCCGAGCCGATCAGCCCCGAAGCACCGGTCACCGCAATCGTGCGGACAGGGCCACTCGCACGCTCATGACGCATCAGGTCAAACTCCGTTCGGCGATGGCGAAAACGAAACATCCGGTCGATGGCCCCGCGGGCGAACCCGTTGCCGAGCGCACCGAGCGGGCCCAGCGGCAGACGCCAGTCGATGACGTCCCGAAGCACGCACGACGCATCCGCGACCGGCTCGAATCTGTGCACGTGACGCCACGAAGCAAAGGGGCTCCGACGCGCGACATCCGTGAAGCCACGACCCTCCTCGTGCGCCACGTGCTCCGCTTCCCAGCGCAGCGCGATCGGACCCATCAGGAGGTCCATCTCCACCCGGGCCCCCGTCGCCACGCCACCCGTGCGCGAACGCAGGCGCACCCGCTCCCATGGCGGCACCAGCCGCTCGAACGCCCCAGGTCGCGCATGCCACGCGTACAGTGTATCCGCGGACACCGGGATCTCGCTCTCGTATCGGCTCTCGGGCATGGCATCGACTCTCGTTGAAGGAAACAGGGGCCTGACAGGAAGCAGCGGAAATGGCCGTCGGGCACCGAGGCGGCTCGACGCGAGCACCACCACCGCTCGCGGACAGCGTGACGTGGCGTCTCATGACCCGAACACGACACCGACCGACGTCTGGCACAAGGAAGATGGGCGCGGTCGGGCAAGGGGGCGTACCCCCCGGAGCACTATCCCCTTGGATGAAGCACGAGGGCATCCGGTGCGTGCGGCACCCACCTTCGCGATGAACGGAAGCGCGATCCGATCGCCACGACGGTGCCGCCCGGTGCCCCCCGTCGTCCGACGGGAGGCCGGCCCTCGACCTCGAAGCCCCGTCGGAGGTCGCCCGCCAGGAGGAACCCCCGCCCGGTCCGCCGCGAGAGCGTCGCACGGCGTCCCATGGTTTCTCGACGCCGTCCGGCTCCCGGCGTAGATCCACACCCCGGCGTCGTCAGCGGTATGGCGCCCCGTCCCGATCCCGCCCGCAAGCCCACCCGTTGCCCGCGATGCGCAGCAACATGTCCCCGCATCCAGCGGCGATTCGCCTCGCCCTCGGCGTCATCTCCCTCGCGCTGGCGATGCTCGCCACGGGGAGCCTGTCGGCCCACGCCGCCGAACGCGTGACCGCACCGGCCCTCCCACACGTCGTGGAGACCTGGCTGGACGGGACCTGCGCACCCTCCCCCCAGGTGGCGGTGCGCCCCGTCGAGGCCACCATCGCCTGGCTCTACGCCGCACGCTGCGCCTTCGACACCGGCCGATTCGAGGAGGCCATTGCAGCCCTC
This sequence comes from Deltaproteobacteria bacterium, assembly GCA_007693585.1. Lineage (GTDB taxonomy): Bacteria > Myxococcota_A > Bradymonadia > REDH01 > REDH01 > REDH01. The sequence continues at coordinate 110,442 of REDH01000072.1, read as the reverse complement.
GAGCGGGCCGCAGAGCTGGGTGCCATCCCCGGCTCGTCACTGCACGCGCACCTGCCCTGGTACGCCGAGCTGGAGGCGCGACGGCTCCTGCACGCCGGCGACCCCGATGCAGCGGTCCTGGCCTGGCAGGAGCTCCTCGAAGACCCGCGCGCACCGCGCACCTCCAGCGCCACCCGCGCACGGCGCATGCACTTTCTCGCGCTCGCCCTCGAGCGCGCCGGCCGCGACGACGATGCCCGTGACGTGCAGCGCTCCCTCCTCCACGAACACCCGGGCGACCCGCTCACCGCCCGCATTCACATCCTCCACCTCGACGACGCCCCGCACACGGCCCAGCTCATCGAGCGCGCCGACGCCGCCCGCCGCGGTCGACACTACCCCACGGCCGAACGGCTCCTGCGCGCTGCCGCCTGCGGTGCGCAGAGCGAGTGCAGCCCCGACCGGATCGTCCCCGATGCCGGACCCGACGTCCTCGAGGCCGCCTGGCGGCTCGGCCACCTCCTCCAGCGCTACCGCAGGGAACACGCGGAGCGCGGGCTGCCCTGGCTGCGCGCCGTGGCCACCCGCGAAGGACCGCGACAGCAGGACGCCGACCACACCCTCGGACTCGCGCTCCTGCGCGCCGGACGAACCGCGGAGGCCCTCCTCCACTGGCAGCAGTTCCCCGAACGGTGGCCCGATGCGCACGCCCGCCGACAGGACGCCATCCGCCACGTCGCCATGATCCATCTCCAGCTCCGCGACGACGAGGCCGCCATCCCCGTGCTCGAGTCCCTGCGACAACCCGGGCGCCCCGGAGACGCCGACTGGTGGATCGGGTGGGCGCTCTTCCGACTCGACCGCTGCCCCGAGGCCCGTGCCGCATGGGAGCCCCTCGCGTCGTCCGGGCGCCCCCGCGAGATCGCCCGCATCCACTACTGGACCGCGGTCTGCCTCGAGCAGGAAGGCCACACCGAGGACGCCAGCGCACGATGGACCACCGTCGACACCATCGCCCCCCTCTCCTGGTACGCCTTCCTCGCCCGCCGCCGCCTCGGCCTCGATCCCATCCCGCAACCCGACGGCGGCGCTCCTCGGCAACGCGCCGTCCGAACCCGCCTCGATCTCGCCGAACGACTCGCCGAGCTCGGACTCCACGACGAGGCCGCCCTCGTGGACCGCGTGGAACGACGGCGGACGGACCGGGAGCGGCGCCTGCGCGTCCACGCCAGCCGCGAGGACTGGATCCGGGCCCGCCGAACCGCCGGCCGCCGCCTCGATCGCCCCCCGGCCAATCTCCGCGATCTCCGCCAGTGGCAGGGCGCCTACCCCCCCCTTCACGGCGCCGCAGTCCGCCGCTTCGCAACCGAGTGGGACGTCCCCCCCGACATCATCCTCGCCGTCATGGAGCAGGAGAGCTCGTTTCGCAGGCACGTCGTCAGTGTCAGCGACGCCATGGGGCTCATGCAGGTCATCCCCCAGACCGCCGAGGCCATCGCCCGCCTCAACACATGGACCTACACCGACGGGCAGCTCTTCGAGCCCCTCCACGCCATCCGGTACGGAAGCTGGTACCTCGGCGCACTGTACCGCCAGTTCGACGACAGCTGGCCCATCGCCGTGGCCGCCTACAACGCAGGACCCATCGCCATGTGGACCTGGATCGAACGCCACGGTGACCAGCCCCTCGATCGCTTCGTCGAGGAGATGGCCTTCGAGCAGGCCCGCAACTACGCGCGCAGCGTGATCACCCTCGCCGTCCGCTACCGGCTCGCCGCCGATCCGCACGGCGCGTGGACCCGCGATCCCGAGCTCGGCGGCCTGCTCCCGTCCTTCGTCCGACGCGAACACACCGCCTTCCCGGACTTCTGACCACCCCGGTCTCCCGTGGGGGACAGCCGTTCGGTGCACCCTGCCTGGCGCGCACCCTCCGGAGAAGGCCGGCGCGCACGCCGATCGCGGCTCCCCCGGTCCGTTGGCCCCGGTCCGGCTCCCCCGATCCGTTTGCCCCGGCTCCGGCTCTCCCGATCCGTTTGCCCCGGTCCGGCTCCCCCGATCCGTTTGCCCCGGTCCGGCTCCCCCGATCCGTTGGCCTCTGACCCGTGCGCACCCGGGAGGCCGCTCAGCGGTTGCCGAACTTCTGCGTCCAGAAGTGACGTCGGGCTCCCGAGCCCCCCTCGTAGCCGACGCCGATCTCGCTGAAGTCCGGGTTCATGATGTTGCGACAGTGTCCGTCGCTGTTCATCCACCCGTCGACCACGGACTCCGGTGTCGGATACCCCTGCGCCACGTTCTCACCCTGCGGATATCCCCCGGTGTATCCGACGTCCCGGATCCGGTCGAAGGGGCTGCGCCCGTCCGAACCGTCGTGAAAGATCTGCTGCGCTGCAGACATGTCCATGCTGTGCTGTCGGGACGCGCAGGTCAGCCGCGCCTCCGCGACGAGCGCAACCGATGTGGCCGGCATGCTGCTGGCTCCGCAGCGCGCCGGGCTGGATCGTCGCTCGTTCACCAGCCGGACCACCTCGGCCTCGAACGCCTTCCAGCTCTCGGGCCATTCCGCGTCGAGCGCGGCGCACCCGGTCGGATCCGCCGACGGATCGATCGCGTCACTCGCACGAGGACCTTCGCCCACCACATCGCCCGACGACTCGGGTGGAGCGATCGGAGGCGCATCCGTCGAGCGGAAGAGGTCGATCCCGTCCTCCGAACATCCGGACACCGCAAGCAGAATCAGGAGTGCGGGCAGTACAGGGGTTCTGGGCATCGTCGTCACGGGCTCGCTCGGCGTGGCGTGCGCGGCCACCGTCGCCACCGGACGGAAGATCACGCGCAGGTCCCACAATAACGGGCATCATCGGCGCGGACAAGTTGCGAGCACCCCCGACCGATGTCGCAGCGCACGGCCGGGCGCCGGTCTCCGTGACGGAACGCGACGCTTCGGGAGCCCTCCGAACTCGTGGCCGGCGTCGAATCCGGGGCCGGTCACTCGCCCGATGGGCGCACGTCCCGCACCCACTGATCGAGCCGCGACACGTCCGCGGGCTCTCCGAGCGCCCGCAGCCGATCGATCTCCGGCGCCAGCCCGTCCAGCGACAACAGGTCCGACCCGAGAATCGTCGACAGCTCCCGCAGTTGCTCCATCGCAAGCCGGAACTCTCCGGACCGCGCGTGCGCGCGCATCAGCTCGAACCGCGTATCGGCAGCATTCTCGTCGAGGATCAGCGCGCCCTTGAGCACGAGGATCGCGTCCCGTCCCGTTCCGCTGCGATCGATCAGCAGTCGCCCCTTCCGAAGCAGGAGCTCCCGGCGGTGGACCGGATCCCGCGCCATCGGAAGCCATGACTCGATCGCACTCAGGGCCTCCGCATACCGCTCCGACCGTGCCAGGCGATCCAGATGACTCAATCGCTCCGCGGTGCCCGCGCGCGCCGGGTCGAACGACTCCACCGAGGCGGTCGAACCGTCGGTTCCGTCCGTCGCGGTGTGGAGCGTGCCCGCCTGCGGTGCAGGGGCCGGCGTCGATCCGTCCAGCTCGTCCACGTCCTCGTCATCCCCACGAAGGTCGTTCCGTGCCGTCTCGGCTTCGATCTGCGGATCCCGCAGCGCGTCCTCCCCGTGTTTCCCGTCCACGGGCGGTCGCTCCACCGGCCCGGACACAGTGGCGGGATGGGGGGACAGGCGACTCCCCTCCCTCTCGGCGGACGCGACCGCGCTGCGGAGCGCGGCGGCCCGGCTGGCGAACCCGGCGCGCTCCCAGGCCTCCGCGGCCAGCGCCTGAAGCTGCTGGCGCTCCTCGCTCAGGAGCAGCAGTTCGGCGAGTTGCTCGGCGGCGCGTGCGACGCCGGCGTGGTCGTCGAGGCGCTGCCCGACGCGGATGCGCGCCTCGAGCACGGCAGGCTCGCTGGACCCGTGCTGGCCCGCCCGGTCGAGGAGCTTCGCGGCCAGCTCCTCCCGGTTGCTGTCGTTGGCCAGCACCTCGGCGGCTTCCGCGAGAATCCGGGCGAAGGTCCCGCGCAGCAGCGCCGGGACGTCCGACTCGGGCAGGGCGAGCACGTCGCCGGCATCCTCGAATGCATCGAGGCGGCCGATGAGCAGGCCGAGCTCGCGCCAGAGCACCCGCGCGCAGTCGTCCCACGCACCCCGTGCGCCATGGATCTGCTTGAGCGCGGACAGACAGTCCGTGTCCCCGGGGATCTGCGCGAGCAGCTCCTCGAACCGACTGGCAGCCCGCTCGTGGTCCCCCAGCTCCCTCCACTCGAGTCGGCCAAGGCTTCGCAGCACCTCCTGTCGTTCGAACGGATCGAGTTCCGGGCGATCGAGGATGTGCTGCAGCGTTCGGACCGCGCTCGACGGATCCCCCTGGTCCTCGTGAATCTCGGCCTTCAGGCGGAGGGCGGGGATGTTGGCGGCGCTGTCCCGCAGGCTCTCGTCGATGAGGGCGAGCGCCTCGCGCGGGCGGTGCAGCCGTTCGAACAGCACCGTGGCCATCAGCAGGCGGAAGACGTCGCGCATCGCGGGGTCGGCGGCTCCCTCGAGCTTGCGGCGGTAGACCTCCAGGAGGGCGTCCGGGGCGTCCACGTCCTCGTAGATGGCTTCGAGGGCGGTGAGGACTTCGAAGCGCTGGCCCTCGCCGTCCGGGTCGATCCGCTGCGCTTCCTCGAGCCAGTGTCGCGCCCGCTCGGACTCTTCCAGATCATGATAGAGGGTGCTCCCGAGCTCGGCGCACAGTCGTGCGCGTTCGCCGTCCTCGTGAACGAGGCCCGTGAGTTCCTCCAGCACGCGGACGACTTCCCCGTGGCTTTCGGCGTGGCGGGCGACCTCGAGCTCGGCGCGGAGCCCTTCGATTCTTCGCGCCTGCGTGGATGGGGGCGCGCCGTCCACGGGGCGGTCGGTGTCGAGGCCTCCGGGTGGGGTGTCCACGAGGCGTGGCCCTGGGGCCCCGCCGGCCGGTGCCGCAGGGCTCTCGTCGTCGCCGGCCGGTTCCGGTGGAGTCCTGTTGGGGGCCGGGGAGTTCGCGAGCGTCTGCGGAGGTAAAGCGTGCGGCGCGGATGGGTGCTGTGTGGGAGCTCGGTCGTCGGGCGGCTGCTGTGCCGGTGGCTGCCGTGCGGGTGGGGGTGCGGAGCTCGGGTCGCGGGCGGGAGCCGGTGGAGTCCTGTCGTGGGCCGGGGAGTTCGCCTGTGCGCGCGGGGGGGCCGTGGCGGTCGGGGGGAGGACGCGGTCGGGGTCCATGCCGCAGTGTTCCGCGGCGCGACGCAGGCGTTGTCGGGTGTCCTCGTCGTTCACGAGGAGGAGAGCGCGGCGGTAGAGTCGGACGGCGCGGCGCATGCCGTCGCTGGAGGTGAATGCGCGGTCGCCGAGTGTGCGCAGGAGGGTGGCTGCGCGAGGGAGGTCGTCGGTGCGGTCGGCGAACTGCTCGGCGGCGTGCCAGGCCTCTTCGTCGGGGAGGATCGACGCTGCGGCGAGCCAGGGCGCGGAGGCTTCCGGGTGCTGGGCGATCGCGGCTCGGGCGAGGTCGATGGCGAGCGTGTCGTCGCCGCCTGCGGACGCGGCTTCGGCGGCGACGGCGCGGAGGGTGGGTGCGGCGCGGTGTTCCGGGTGCTCCGCGATGACGGCCTGGAGGGCGTCCGCGAGCTCGAGCCAGAGTTGGTGGTCCGCGTGGATGGCTCGGAGGCGATGGAGGGCTTCGTGGTGGTCGGGCTGGGCGGTGAGCACCAGGCGCCAGTGGTGTGCGGCGCGCAGGGGGCGGTCGAGGGTTTCCTGGAGGGTGCGGGCGAGGGAGGCGTGGAGGGTGGGGATTTCGTCGGGGTCGCAGTGATCGAGGAGTTCTTCGTGCAGGGCGACCCATTCGTCGGCTCGACCGGCGTCGACGAGTGCGCGTTCGAGGGCGCTGCGGTTGGCGCGGTCGGCGGGGCGGAGGTGCAGGAGGTCCCTGCGTCGGGAGATGGCCTCGTCGATTCGGCCTCTGGCCTCGTCGAGTCTGGCGGCGCGTTCGGTGAGATCGGCGAGGGTGTCCGGGGGGACGGGTTGTGCGGTGGCGGTGTGGAGGGCGGTCTGCAGGGGGGCGAGTGCGTCATCGGGTCGTCGGGCGGCGATGGCGAGGTCGACGAGTTCGATGGCGGTTTCGGGGTCCGGGTGCAGGGTCCAGGCGCGCTGGAGCTCGGCGAGTGCGGCGTCGGGCTGGTCGAGCTGCTGGTGCCAGGTGGTGGCGGCTCGGCGGCGGGCGAGTGCGGCGGCGGCGGGGTCGTGGGCGTCGGCGTACCGGGTGGCGGCGGTGTCGAGGGCGCGGACGGCGTCGGCGGGGCGTCCTTCCTGGAGGAAGGCGTGGGCGAGCTCGGTGTAGATGTCGGCGGTGTCGGGGGAGAGGGAGCGTGCTCGTTCGAGCCAGGCGCGCGCTTCGGCGGCGTCTCCTCTGCGTCGGAGCGCGAGGCGGGCGAGTTCGAGGTGGTGGTCGATGCGTTCGGGGAGGGTGGGGGCGACGCTGGAACGTCGTCGCAGGGTGTCCTCGAGGGAGGTGAGGTCGCCGGTTCGTCGGGCGTGGTCGATGCGCAGCCGGAGCGCTTCGGGGTGTCGCGGCGCGAGTCGGAGCGCGCTGGCGATACGGTGTCCTGCGTCCTCGTGGTCGCGGTGCATGGCGCTTTCGGCGGTGGCGACGGCGCCGAGGATGAGCTCCGGGGTCATGCTGGCGGCGCGGAGTGCTTCGAGGAGTCGGTCGGTGATGGAGGCGTCGTCCGGGTGCAGGCGAGCGAGGGTCTGGAGGGCGATCCGGTCTTCGGGGTCGCGGTCGGCGCGATCGCCGGCGATGCGGGAGGCTTCGGCGGTGGCCTCGGGGGTGCCGGCGGCGAGGAGGAGGTCGAGGAGTCGGTGTACGGCGACGTCGGGGGCGGCGCTGCTGGTGGCGATGGGTCTGCAGGCATCGAGTGCGTTCTGCAGGTCTCCGCGGAAGAGGGCCTGGTCGGTGGCTTCGAGTCCGGCTCGGGCTTCGAGTCCGGCGAGGGCGAGGGCGGCGCTGCGTCCGGAGCGTGCGTCGCGGACGTCGTGGCGTTCGTGGGGGCTCGGGTGCGGGCCGTCTCGGCCGGCGGCGAGGATGTGAATGGCGCCGGGCCGGATGTCGATGGTCTCGGCGGTGAGTCGTTCGGTGGCGGGGATCTTCCAGCCCAGGGGGAGGAAGAGTCCGGCGAGCACCATGGGGCTGGGGCGGAGCTGGAGGACGTCGCCGTGCAGTCGGGGGGCCCAGTCGGGGATGGGGTGCTGGAGTCTGGCGTGGTGGAGGAGTCGGCCGAGGAGCTCGGAGAGCAGGAGCGGGGCGGGGAGGGGCAGGTCGCCGAAGGTGGTGTACTCGACGGGGACGAGCTGGAGGGTGAGGGGGTCGTCGAGGAGCGCGGGGGCCGGAGCGAGGCGGCAGGCGATGGCTCCGCGTGCGGAGAGGAGGGAGACCTGGGCGCACAGCACCAGGGATCCCTGGGCGAGGCGGAGCTGGACGGCGTGGAAGCCGGAGATGTCATCGGCGGCGGCGTCGAGGGTTCGGGCGAGCTCGTTTTCGGAGAGGGTGTACCGGAGCCGGTGGACGTGGTGGCGGACCTGCCGGAAGCGGTGCAGCCCGCCCTGTACGTCGAAGGGGAAGCGCAGGTCGGGGACTTCCATGCGGAGTTCGTCGAGCGTTCCCCAGTGGGCGAGGCGCTGCTGGCGGACGGTGAGGAAGCCTCGTCCGAAGAGGAAGTCGATGGACAGTTTCAGCGCATCGGCGGGTGGCCGTGCGCCGTCCTCCGTGGCGTTGGGCATGGTGGGGAGGGCAGTGGGCGGGGCTAGAGCAGCCTGTGGAGGCGGACGTGCCTCGTGTCGGCCTGCCGGGTGTACCCGATGGCGTGGTCGAGCACGAGTCCGGCGAGATCGTAGTCGCCTTCGGGGAGGACGTCGATGGCGAGGTCGGCGATGGCGTTCCGGGTGGCGGTCAGTGCACCGGGGATGTTGTCGGGGGAGCACTTCCGTTCGGGACGGGTGGTCGACGAGAGTCTTTCGGCGACGATGGAGCGGACGATGTCGCCGAAGAGCAGGTTCTCGTCGAGGGCGGAGAGGTGGAGGCTGGGCAGCACGGCGATGGCGGGGGAGGTGAAGGTCTCCCGGATCCAGGAGACGTAGCGGACGAGGAGTGGTTCGAATCCGGTCCGTCCGACGGTGCGGGAGATGAAGTATGCGGAGCGGGTGAGGTGTTCGACCTGGCGCTGGAAGTCGTCCGGTCCGCAGGCATTCTCGAGGAGGGTGCGGATGTCGTCGAGGGAGTCGGGTGCGGGTCTCCATCGTGCGGGAGGGACGCGTTCGAGGAAGGTGGAGCGCGCGTGGTGTTCGATGCGATCGGGGAGTGCTTCGTTCCAGGCGCGGGTCTCGTCGGGGTTGCGTCGTCGGATGTGGAACCGGATGCCGGCCTGTTGGTGGAGGAAGCGGAGGAGTTCCGGGAGCGGTGCACCGCGCTCGGCCATCTGTTGCCAGTCGCGGAGGGTGTCGGGGCCAGGTGGTGAGCGTCGTGTGCCATTGGTGCGCACGAGCATGGATTCGTAGAAGAGGTTGAGCTCGTTGTGTCGCCGGGTGGCCGGCTCGCTGTCGAAGAGTTCGAGGAGGATCTCGGCCTGCCCGAAGTGTTCGGCGGCGAAGCGCTTCTCGATGAACTTGAGCAGGGTCGAGGCCTTTTCCTGCATGTCTCCTTCGCGGAAGAAGAAGGAGCGCAGGAGAGCGCGTGCGGGGTCGAGGTCTTCGTCCCGGAGCTGGAGCCCGGGGGGTCTTGCGTCATTGTCGAGGAGGAGGGGCAGCAGGCTGCGTCCGTAGAGGCGCCTCGACTCGGCGGTCGCATCGTCGGGGATGTCGCTCTCGGCCATGGCCACGAGCAGGTCCGCGAGGGCGTGGTCGGGAGACTGCTCGGAATCCCGGAGGCGGCTGGCCAGCGGTTCGCGCAGGGCGTCGAGCAGGGCTTCCCCGGATGTGGGGCCCTCCTGCTGGGGCTGTGGATCGCTTCGCCCCAGGGCTTTCAGGAATCTCTTGAGCATTCGGACGGGCCGACGAGCGGGGACGCAGTTCAGCCGCCCGACACTGGCACGGTGCTGGCTGGAGGGCAAGTTTCGTCCTCTGCGTCGGAGTGTCCCATGGGCCCGGGTGGTGGTGCGTGCGGGCTGTGGCCGTCGCGTCGTCAGCGCAGGACGTAGGTGCGTTCGATGGTGGCGGTCTCGCCCTGGAACGGCTCGAATCGCCAGCGGGTGCTCTCGCTGGTCATGCAGCGGAGGAAGGGGGTGTTGCTGGCGGGTCCGGATGTGGTGAGCCGGCTGACGCGACCGTCGGGTTCGATGCGAAACTGCAGGACGACACGACCTGTGAGCAGTTCGCCGACCTCGCCCATGTGGCGCTGGTTGCAGCGGTTGATGGCGGGGCTGACGAAGCGGTCGAACCCGGGTCGGAAGTGTTCGGCGCTGGGTCCTCGGCTTGCGGTGGAGGAGAGCCCGGTGCGTGTGGGGCCGTCTGCTCCGGGGCCGCTGAGGCTTCCGGAGGAGAGTCCGGAGGTTCCGGCGCCGGAGAGGCTTCCGAGGCGGTCGCCTGTGGGCAGTGGCGCGCGTCCGAGGCCGTCGCGTCGCACGGTCGGGCCGCTGTCCGCGGAGCCGTCTCCGGCGGCGCGGATCTGGTCGGCGAGGGAGCGGCGTTCCTCGGTGGGCTCGGCGGTTCCGGCGCCGGGAGTCCCGGGGCGGGTGCGTTGTCGGGCGGCGGCGTCGCGGCGGGCGACTTCGGCGGTCACGCGGCCGTCGGCCCGGGTCCATGCGGTGTGGATGGTGCGCTCGGCTCGTCGTGTGGCGGCCTCGACGTTCTGGAGCCGGCGCTGGCGGTCCTGTGCGGTTTCCACCGAAAGGGTGCCTTCTTCGTCGGAGGCCGTTCGGGGTCCGTCTCCGCGCTGCGGGATCAGGAGCATGAGGAGGAAGGCGACGGCGACGGTGCCGGCGCCGACCCACACGAGGGTCCTTCTGCGCCGGGGCGGTGGGGGCGGTGGTGGGGGGACCTCGTCGGCATCGGGCCACATCTCGATGCCTGCGGACGGGTCGTCGGCGTCGAGTTCCTCGAAGTCGGCGAGCAGGGCTTCGGCGCGGATGGCGCCGGTGGTTCGGACCTGGGGTCGGGCGGCTTCGGTCGTCGGGGTCGCGGCGGCGTCCTCGGGTCCTTCGTCTTCCGCGCCGATGTTGGTTCCGCGGGGCGGGGTGCCTGCCGCGTCGAGGTCGTCGAGAGGCTCCTCGGGTGGTCCTTCGGGGGTCAGGGGGATGCCCTTCGCCGGGGTGCCGGCCTCTGCGGTGTCTTCGCCGGTGGGGGTCGTGGTGTGCGGCTCCCGGGTGGGGGAGTCATCGTCCCGCGCATCGGGGGTGACGGCTTCGTCCGCGGAGGATTCCGGGGGGGCCTTGGGGGTCGTCGGGGTAGCGGGACGGGTGGGGAGCGGCGGTCCGGGTTTCGGGAGCGGCTTCCCGACGGCGGGAAGGCTGGAGCGCGTGGCGGGCCGGGGTGCCTTGAGCAGGTCCTTCATTCGACGCTGCTTGTCCGCTTCGCGGCGCTCGGTGGCGGCCTGTCGGGCGCGCTGGTCGCGCTCGGCGGCTTCGGCTTCGGCTTCGGCCCGTGCCCGGGCGGCTTCCTCGGCTTCGCGGCGTGCGGCTTCCCGGGCGCGTTCCTCGGCTTCGAGGGCCTGGCGTTCGATCTCGCGTGCGCGCTCGGCTTCGGCGTGCGCGGCCTGTTCGCGCTGCCTTCGCTCGGTTTCGGCGCGGCGCTTCTGCTCGGCTTCGGCGCGCGCGGCCTGTTCGCGCTGCTTTCGTTCGGATTCGGCGCGGCGCTTCTGCTCGGCGGAGGTGCGTCGGGCTTCGAGGGTGTCGTCGATGCCGGCCTTGAGGTCGGCGAGGTTGTGAACGCGGGTCTTTTCTTCGGCGTCGTCGCCGGTGTCGGGGGCGAGGGCCGCCTTGACGTCTGCTGCGGAGAGGCGCTGTGTGCTCGGTCCGGAGCGTGCCTTGGCAGCGACGGCCTTGCGGATGGCCTTGGCGAAGGTGGGGAGCTCGGCGGCGGGTTTCCAGCCGTCGAAGCCGGCTTTCCAGAGGTACACTTCGTCGCCGATGTCTCCGCGTTCGAAGCGGGTGACGAGTTCCTGTTCGGCGTAGGGCCCGAAGGTCTCTCCGTTTCGGGCGAAGTGCCAGACCTTCGGCAGTTCGGAGGCGGGTGCGGCGGCGGTGTCTGCCTTGCGGAAGGCGGTGAGCCGGCCGGTGGCTCGGCGGTGGGGGAGCGTGTCTCCCACGGCGGCTTCGGGCGGCTTCAGTTCGATGACGTGTGTGCAGCGCTTGCAGCGGATGCGGAGCGCTCGGCCCGGCTTGAGACGGGAGTCATCGATCTTGTAACGCGCGCCGCAGGCGTCGCAGACGAACTTCATCAGCGTATCGTGCGGAGGGAGAGTGCGGATGGGGATGGCGGCGCGGGGGCACCCGCGGCGCGGCGGACCCTATCACCGAAGGGTCTCGTGCTGCAAGACACGGTGACGGCCCCGTGGTTCCGTGGGGGAGAGCGCACGGTGCGCTTGCGCGGGGGCGGCGGGGACGGCAGGATGCGTTCCGGGTCGTGGTGTCCGGTGGGGATGGAGGGAGAGTCGACGATGCGGAGGCAGGGAGCACGAGAGTGGTTGGAGGGGCCTCTTGCCCGGCAGCGGATCGCGGTGCTGGCGGTCTCGGCCGTGCTCTTCGTGTTCAGCGGGTTCTGGGGGTTGTCGGAGGGGGTGTTCGGCGGAGTGGGCAATCCGCTGGGTGCGGTGGTGGAGAGTGGTCGGGCGTCCAACGAGGTTGTGTACTTCACGGTGCGCAACGCGGGGGGTCGGGACTGGTTCGACGTTCGTCTGATCGCGGACGAACGGTACGTGTTCAGTGCGGGGGACGTTCCGTCGGGGGGGCGTGTGGACGCCCGGATGAGCCAGTTCGGGGATCGGATGGCGCTGCCGCGTGCTGGAGGCCAGTTCCTGTGGGACGGCTTCGGGGAGGCGCCAGCGGTGCGGAGGCCGTCTGCGGTGGTGCCGTCGAGGCTTCGGATTCAGGAGTCGGAGCGGGTGTGGGAGACGGACGTGCGTCCATGATCCCGCTTCGGCTGGAGCGAGGGGCGTCGTTCGGGATGTATGTGCATGTGCCGTTCTGCGCGCGGCATTGTCCGTATTGCGACTTCACGGTGGCGGTGGTGTCGCGGGTGCCTCACGAGGCGTATGGTGGCGCGGTGGTCGGGGAGATCGAGCGGCGGGGTCGGGCGCACGCGGGGCAGGCGCTTCGGACGCTGTATCTGGGCGGCGGGACGCCGAGTCTGTGGAGCGTCGGTCAGATCGGTCGGGTGGTGGGGTGCGTGGCGCGTCTGTGGGGACTTCCGCCGGAGGTGACGCTCGAGGTCAATCCGGAGGGGGTGACGCGGGAGCGCCTGGAGGCGTGGAGGGGGTTGGGCGTGAACCGCCTGAGTTTCGGGGTGCAGTCCTTCTCGGCCCCGGTGTTGCGCACGCTGGGTCGGGCGCATTCTCCGGAGGGTGCGTTCCGCGCGGTGGCGCTGGCGCTGGAGGCGGGATTCCCGCATGTCTCGGTGGATCTGATGCACGGGGTGCCGGGGCAGGGGGAGGCGGAGGTGGAGGCGGATCTCCGTGCGCTGGCAGCGCTCGAGGGGGTCGATCATGTGTCGGCGTACGAGCTGACGTGGGAGCCTCGCACGTCGTTCGAGGCGCGTCGGGTGCGCGGGATGCTGTCTGTTCCGGAGCAGGATGCGGTGGTGACGCTCGAGCGGTTGCAGCGTGCGGGTCTGGGGGAGCTGGGGTTCGAGCGATACGAGGTGAGCAGCCACGCGCGTGCGGGGGGTCGTTCGCGGCACAACGAGGGGTACTGGTCGGGGCGCGAGGTGCTTGCGGTCGGTGTGGGTGCGCACGGGCTGCGGGTGTCCGGCGGGATGGCGGTTCGTCGTGCGAACACCCGCTCGTTGCGGCGGTATCTGGAGGCGTGGTCGCGGGGGGAGCTGGCGGAGCCGTCGGAGGAGGAGCGACTGACGGCGGCGACGCATCTGGGGGAGCGACTGCTGACGGGTGTGCGGACGGTGTCGGGTGTGGATGGTGCTGCGCTGCGTCGGCGTTTTGGCGAGGGGGTGGTGGAGCTGGTGCCGTTGTTCGAGCGCTGGGCCTCGCGCGGCTGGGGTCGGGTGTTCGACGGCGGGTTCGTCCCGTCGTCGCGCGCGCTGGATCATGCGGACACGCTGGGTCTGGATGCGTTGCAGCATGTCGAGGCGCGGTGGGGCGGGGAGGCGTTCGCGCGTTTCGGACTGGAACAGGTGGTGGACACCTGAGGCAGGGTGCACAGGGTTTGCGCTGGAGGTGCCCCCGTGGTTTTGGTAGGGGCGCCTGATGATCTGTCGGCCATCGCGGCCGCCGCGTGCTCATCCTGGCGAGATTGCTGGAGGGAGGCCATGAGCGAAGAGAATGGACAACCATCGGGCGAGGAGGACGTGTACGACGCGCTCTTCACGGAGCCCGAGCCGGAACAGTCGGGGATCGCCGAGGTGGGGACGGACCCTTCGGAGCGGGTGACGGCGAAGCTCGAGTCGGTGTCGGGGGAGCCGTCCGATGGGGCGGGGCCCGGGGCCCCGGCGGACGAGGTGACGGAGTTGCGTCTGGCGCTGGAGGCGGCGAAGGCGGAGGCGGCCGAGGCGCGGGAGCGGCTGCTTCGCAAGGCAGCGGATCTCGAGAATGCGCGCAAGCGCCATGCCCGCGATCGGGAGGAGACGCTGAAGTATGGGGCGGAAGGGGTGTTGCGGGAGGTGGTGACGGCGCTGGACGACCTGGAGCGGGCGCTGGTCCATGCGAAGGGAGCGGGCCAGGACGGGGCGCTGGTGGAGGGCGTGGACATGGTGGTCCGCAAGTTCCAGCAGGCCATCTCCCGGGTGGGTTGTGTGGGCTTCGAGTCGGTGGGTCATCCCTTCGATCCGAATCGTCACGACGCGATCCAGCAGGTGGAGGATGCCAGCGTGCCGAACAACACGGTGGTGCGCGAGTTCCAGCGGGGGTATTTTCTTCACGAGCGGCTGCTTCGGCCGGCGATGGTGGTGGTGGCGCGGGGGGGTGGGGACGGGCCGCCTGCGGAGAAGGTGGATGACGCGGGTGCGGACGGGATGTCCGACGACGAGGATCTTGCTTCCGGAGCCTCCGGAGGGGATGATTCCTGAGGGAAGGACCTGAACCGCCGGCGCGTCTTCCGGGGGGATTCCCGGTGGGATGCTGCAGTCAACGGGAGCGTGCACGATGTCACGGATCATTGGAATCGACCTTGGGACCACGAACAGCTGCGTGGCGATCCACTTCGACGGCGAGGCGGTGGTTGTCGCCAACGCCGAGGGGGGGCGGACGACGCCGTCGGTGGTGGCGATCACCGAGACGGGGGAGGAGCTGGTGGGTGCGCTGGCCCGGCGCCAGGCGGTGACGAACCCTGAGGCGACGGTGCTGGCCGTGAAGCGGTTGATCGGTCGTCGCTACGATTCGCCGGAGGCCCGGGATTGCGCGAGCGTGTACGCGTATTCGATCGTGGAGGCGCCCAACGGGGATGCCTGGGTTCATGTGCGCGAGCGGGACTACAGTCCCCAGGAGATTTCCTCGTTCATCCTGCGCAAGCTGAAGGAGGCTGCGGAGGAGTATCTTGGCGAGGAAGTGACCCGGGCCATCATCACGGTCCCTGCGCACTTCGGGGATTCGGAGCGTCAGGCCACCCGCGACGCCGGTCGGCTTGCGGGGCTGGACGTGGAGCGGATCATCAACGAGCCCACGGCGGCGGCCCTGGCCTACGGGGTGTCGGAGGAGCGGGAGGGGCTGTTCGCGGTCTACGACCTTGGCGGTGGTACGTTCGACATCACCCTCCTGGAGGTGCGCAACGGCGTGTTCGAGGTTCGCGCCACGAGTGGCGACACGTTCCTCGGGGGCGAGGACTTCGACAACCGGATCATCGAGATCCTCGTCCGGGAGTTCCAGGAGACGCACGGGATCGACCTGCACGAGGAGCGGATGGCGATGCAGCGGCTGCGTGAGGCTGCGGAGCGCGCCAAGCAGGAGTTGTCGACGACGACGAGCACGGAGATCAACCTTCCGTTCATCGCGGTGACGGATGCGGGTCCTCAGCACCTGGCGCGGCGGCTCACGCGCGGCGAGCTCGAGGATGTGTGCGCGGAGCTGATCGAGCGGACGCTCGGCCCGTGCCAGGAGGTACTCGACTTTGCGGGTCTCACACCCGCGGACATGGACGAGGTCATCCTGGTGGGCGGCATGACGCGGATGCCCGCGGTCCAGGAGGCGGTGCGCGGCTTCTTCGGGCGGGACGCCTCCCGGGGCGTGAACCCGGACGAGGTGGTGGCCGTCGGCGCGGCAACGCAGGGGGGCGTGCTCTCCGGCGAGGTGGCCGACGTTCTGCTTCTGGACGTGACCCCGCTCTCGCTTGGTGTGGAGACGGCCGGTGGCGTGTTCACGAAGCTCGTGCCCCAGAACACGACCATTCCGGTGACGGTGGCCGAGATCTTCACGACGGCGGTGGACAACCAGCCGTTCGTCGAAGTTCACGTCCTCCAGGGCGAGCGTCCCATGGCGGCGGACAACCGCTCGCTCGCGCGGTTCCAGCTGGTGGATCTGCCTCCGGCGCCACGGGGGGTCCCCAAGATCAAGGTGGAGTTCCACATCGATGCGAACGGCATCGTCGAGGTCACCGCGCTCGACGAGGCGACGGGCAAGGAGCAGCGCGTTCGGGTCGAGGCGGCCAGCGGTCTCACGGAGCAGGAGATCGGTCGGATCCTCGAGGAGGCCGCGGCGTCGAAGGAGGACGACGAGGAGCGCAAGGCGCGCGCCGACATCCAGAATCGGCTTCGGGCGATGCTGTACAGCGTGCGCAAGTCGTTCGCGGATCTCGGAGACCGGCTGGAGGAGGAGCAGCGCACCGACATCGGCACCATGATCGACGAGTCGGATCGCATCCTGAGCGACGAGGATGACGTGGTGGTCCTTCGGGAGACCCTCGAGGGGCTGGAGGGTGCAGCGTACCTGATCGCCGACGCGGTGTATGCCGCTTCGGCCGAGGAGTAGGGGCGTCACCGGACCGGACGATTCATGGCCGAACGCTCATACTACGAGATCCTCGGGGTTCGTCGGGGGGCCGACGCGGACGAGATCCGGGAGGCCTGGCGTCGGGTGGCGCGTTCCGCGCATCCGGATCGGAACCCGGATGATCCGCTTGCGGCGGAGGCCTTCAAGCAGGCGGCGGAGGCCTGGGCCACGCTCCGTGATCCGGCTGCCCGGCGGCGGTACGATCTCGGTGGGGTGGGCCCGCCGGGGGCCCGTCATGCGGATCGGCAGCCCACGGTCGGCACGGTGCTGAGGCGGGTGGCGAGCGCCGCTTCGCGGAGTCTTCGGGCGCGTCGGGGTGACGATCTGGTGGTGGAGGTGACGATCACGGTCGAGGAGGCGCTGGACGGGATCGCGCGGGTGCTGTCGTTGCCGCGGGCCCGCAACCCGGGCGCCGACGTCCCGGAGATTGTGATGCGTCAGCTGCGGTTCGATCTGCCCCCGGGCGTCCGGGATGGCCAGCAGCTCCGTTGGCGCCGCGAGGGCGCGCCCGGGGTGTGGGGAGGGGCTCCGGGAGATCTGTTGATCGACGTTCGCCATGAGGAACACCCGTTCCTGCGGTTCCTGGCGTCGGGTCATCTCGAGGCGAGGCTTCCGCTTCGTCTCGGCGAGTGGGTGTCCGGCGGAACCTTCAGGGTTCCGGTGGGCGGACGTGTCGTGCGGGTGCTGGTTCCGGCGGAGCATCCTCGCGGCGAGCCCGTGGTGGTGGCCGGGCAGGGCATCCCGGACGGGGATGGCGGTCGAGGTCCTCTGGAGGTGCGTCTGGAGGTGGAGGTCCCCTCGGGCCCGTTCACGCCGGAGGCGCTGGATGCGCTGCGGCGGTTCGAGGCGGAGCTTGCGCGGGCGGATCGTTCGACGGTCTGGCACGAGTCGATGGCCCGGCTCTCGGCCCTGGACGAGTCATGAAGGGGCGATGCCGGCCGGGCGGAGTCCCGTTGGTCCTCCGGGTGGTCTTCGTGGCGGTGTTCTGTCCGGTGATGTTGGGGTTCGGTCTCGCCGGTCCGTTGCTGGCCGGAGCGCTTCCGGTGGTGGTCCATGTGGCGCTTGCGGAGGACGAGGCGGATGCGGAGCGCCTTGGCGAGGCGCTCGCGCCGGTGGTGGCGTTCGCGGACTCGGAGGATCCTGGGGTGAGCTGGCGCCTGGAGGTCGTGGTGGGTTCTGCGGGGTTGGCGGAGGTGATCCGGTCGGGTTCGGTGGCGGGGTGGGTGGTGTCGGAGCGGGACGTCGAGCGGGTTGCGTTGGCGGGTGGTCCGGACGGGGTTCCGGTGTTCGTTCTGCCCCGGAGCGGGTGGGCCGCCCGCGGTGCGCCCGAGGGGGTGTATCGTCTGGGGGTCGATGGCGCGGCCATCGTGGATGCGTTCGAGGCCCTGCATGCGGGCTCGCGCTGGCCACGGCGCTGGTGGGTCGTGGCGGAGGCACTCGACGATGCGGGGGTGCAGCGTTTGCTGGGCTGGTCGGGGGACGGGCGTATCGCGCTGATGGGGATCACGCCGGCGCAGCGGATGTGGTTGGAGTCGTCGGGGGTTCGGGTACCGGTCGAGCGGGTGGTGGTGGGCGGCAATCCGTGGCGCAGTGCGCCGGGGGTGCGCACGGCGTCGCGTTCGGGCACCGGGACGGTTCCGCTGCCCGAGGTCATCGCCGTGGCCACGGAGGGCATGGCGCTTGCGGACTTCCGTGATCTTCTGGAGCAGCTTGCGGCTTCGGGGCACGGAACGACTGCGCTTTTGTGGGGTCCTCGGGCTGCGCTGCTGGAGGGTGCGCCGCCGGAGCTGTCGGCCGGGGTCGTCGTCGGTCGTTGGTGCGCGCCGGATGAGGGTGCGGTGGCCGAGGCGTTCGCGATTCGATTCGCGGCTGCATTCGGGGTGGAGCCGTTGCCGGAGGATGTTGTGTATTTCGACGGGCTGCGGGCGGTGGGTCGTGCGTTGGTCGAGGGTCCGGGTGGGCGTCCGGAAGCCGGGCTGGTGTCCCGGGGCCCTTGTGGCCGCGGGATGTGGGAGGAGTCGGGTGGATATCGCCCGCCGGTGGGGCTTGTCGAGTGGGGTGCGAACGGCCGGCGATCGCCGTGGCTGCCTCGCGTTGCGGACGGGCCGGAGCCGTGAAGTCGGGAACGGAGCGGGGGCGCGAGCTCGGTCTGAGCATCGCGCTCGGGGTGCTGACGCTGTGCACGACGCTGTGGGCGGGGCTGTATCATGGGGGTGGCGAGGCGGATTCGTTCGGCGAGCTGTTGCGGTCGGGGGCAGCGTGGCGTGCTGCTGCTGCTCATGCTGTTGCCCTGCTGTGCATCCTGCTGGCCCATGAGTTCGGGCACTGGTTCACGGCGCGGCGTCATGGGGTGCGGGTGTCCCCGCCGCTTCTGCTGCCGGGGATTCCGCCGATCGGGACGTTCGGAGCCGCGATCCGGATGGAGCTGGAGCCGATGCGGGCGGGCAGTCTGATTCGGATTGCGGCCTGGGGACCGATCGCCGGTTTCGTGGCGTTGCTGCCGTTTCTGGTGGTCGGGGTGATGCTGAGCGAGGTCAAGCCATTGCCGGAGGACGTCTCGGGGTTGCTGCTGCTTGGCGATCCGCTTCTTCTGCAGGGGGTCGTACTGCAGGTGCACGGGGTGATTCCGGAAGGGCAGGAGTTGTTTCTGCATCCGGTGGCGTTCGCGGCCTGGACGGGGATGCTTCTGACGGCGCTGAACCTGCTGCCGGTGGGGCAGCTCGATGGTGGCCACGTCGCCTATGCGTTGCTCGGGGACCGTGCGGTCTGGGTGTCTCGTGGGGCGTTGCTCGTGCTGGTCGTGCTGGGTTTGTGGGGGTATCCCGGCTGGCTGGTTCTGGCCGGGCTCGTGGCGTTCGTGATCGGCGTGAGGCATCCGCCGGTGGCCCTTGAGGGGCCGGTTTCGCGGGCGGAGGCTGGCCTGGCGTTGCTGGCGTTGGTGCTGTTCATCGTGACCTTTACGCCGGCTCCGATCGTGCCCAGTGCCTGACGGCGATGTCGACCCTCCCTCCCATCAAGTGTCCCAAGTGCGCGCATCGCCAGTTCGATGACGAGAGCTGCGCGCGCTGTGGTCTGGTGTTTGCGCTGGCGCCTGCGCCGGGAGAGGCGCCATGGGAGGCGGTTCCACTCGGCAAGGGGGAGGCGGTCGACGAGGCGGAGCGTCTCTGGCGTGCGGTGGAGGCCGAGCCGGAGAGCGTGGAGCGCAACGATGCGTTCGTGCGGCATGTTCTGGAGTTCGACCTGCTCGACATGGGGTTGCGGCGCTATCGGCACCATGTGTCGGATCATCCGGATCAGGAGGAGCCGCGTCGTGCGCTGGAGCGGCTGGTGGAGCGTGCCACCGCCGTGGCGTCCGCGATGCTGGACGTGGTCGGTTCGCGCACGCGGAGCGTGGAGCGGACCGGGCGACTGGTGAAGAACGGTCTTCTGGTGCTGGTGAGCGCGGCGCTGGTCTACGCGGTGTTTCTGGGTTGGCGGATTCTGCGCGGGATGGGGGGCGGTGGATTCTAGGTGCACCAGTGGCGAGTTCGGCGTGATCGCGTCCCTTCGGCGTCGGCTTGGGGGTGGGCGGCGGGGTGTACACGGGATTGGGGATGACGCGGTGCTGCTGCATCGTTCGGATGGCCGGGTGGTGTGCACGGACACGATGGTGGAGGGGGTGCACTTTCGTCTGGACTGGAGCAGTCCGGCCGATGTGGGGTGGAAGCTCATCGCCGCGAACGTGAGTGATCTCTGGGCGTGCGGAGCGGAGCCGCGGGCGTGGACGCTGAGCATGTCGGTCCCGTCTCACTGCGAGCCTCTGGCGGGTCTTGCATCGCGGCTCGCGGACGGGGTGGAGGAGGCGCTGCAGGCGTTCGGTGTCGAAGCGCATCTGGTCGGGGGCGACACGACAACCAGTCCGTCATCGCTGGTGTTGTCGGTCTGCATGGTGGGGGCGGTTCCGGAAGGGCGTTTCCTGACGCGTGGGGGCGCCTGTGCAGGGGACGGGATCTGGTTGAGTGGCGAGCCGGGCTGGGCGGCGGCGGGGCTCCATCTTCTCTTGTCCGGTGGGGGGGCATTCGAGGGCGTGGCGGCTCGGCGCGCGCTGGATGCGCATCGTCGTCCGCATCCGGTTCGGGTGCCGGGCTCGGCGCTCGTTGCGGGTCGTGTGCACGCTGCGATCGACTTGAGCGACGGGTTGTCGAGCGATCTCTGGCATGTGGCGCTGGCCAGCGAGGCCGCCCTGCACGTGGATCGCGCGTTGCTGGAGGCGGAGGCGCTCCACGAGGTGCCCGGGGCGACCGAGGAGCTTGTGGAGCGCTGGCTCCTTGGTGGGGGCGATGACCACGTCATGGCCGTGGTTTCGGCGGACGCTCCGGGGCCTGACTGGCGCCGGGTGGGGGAGGTCACGCGGGTGGGTGAGGCTGACTTGATTCTGCGGGATCGCGGTGGTAACCGCAGGAGGCTCGAGCCCGGTGGCCACCGGCACTTCTAGGGGGGGGGCCTCCGGGGAGATGGCTCTGGCCGGCTCCGCGGATCGGCGGTGGGGAGTGGACGATGTGACCCCGGGAGGTCGTTCGTGAAGGGAAGGGACGAAGAGGCGTCGGAGCGCGCGTTCGCGGAGGAGTGGTCTTCTGCGGTGGGCCCGTTGTGGTGTGGCGAGGTGTTGCCGCGGCTGTTCGAGGATGGTCTCGGGGAGCGGATCGAGGGTGCGACCGGTCTCGTGGCGGAGTGTCGCACCGGCGATGTGGTGGAGGCGTGTCGACAGGCCTGGTCGGGTGCGGCCCGGCTGATGGCGGTGGAGCCGACCCGGAGTCTGGTCGACGTCGCCCGGGAGCGCGCACGCGCGGGGGGCGGGAGCCCGGTCTTCTTCAAGGTGGAGCCGGTTCGCAGTCTCACGTTCGCGGAGGATGTGTTCCGGGGGGCGGTGTGCCTGGGCAACACCCATGAGGGAGCTGGTGTCTTCAATGCACTGAGCAGCCTCGCCCGTGTGGTCGAGCCCGGTGGATTCATCTGTTTCGGCGGGCTCGCCTCCGACTCTTTTCCTCTGCTGATGGACCTGCTGACGGAGCATGGCTGGACCAGTCGCGTCCCGGAGATCCGGGGGGCGATCGACGCCTACCGGCTGTTGCCGTCCGTGGAGCAGGCCATCGAGGAGTCCGAGGAACGGCTGGATCTGGATCTGGAGGCTGCGGGGGGAGCGGATCTGGAGGTGCGCCTCGGGCCGTCCGGTTCGGTGCTGGAGCATCCGGTGTTCCGGGAGTTCTTCGATCCGAGGTTGCTGCACCTGTACGACGAGGATGTGGATCGCAGTGCGGCTCGTCAGTATCTGCGGACGGCCGTCGAGGAATACTTCGGTTCGGAGGAGGTTCGCGATACCCTTGGCCTGGTGTGGGCGCGGTTCACGGTCCGGGAGCCCGAGACGTACACGGTCGATGACGACGACGTCATCGAAGAGGTGATCGAGGCGGACGAATGAAGCGTGAGCCGGCGTTGTTCTGCTGCTGACCGACAGGTCCTCCCTTCCCGTTCCCCGGGGTCTTCGTGACCAGGCGAAAGCGTTCCCGAAGCCCGGGCCGCTCCGCGGCCCGGATCTGGCTGCGGCGGTTGCTGGTCGGCGGGCTTGTCCTGGGCCTGTTCCTGCTCGTGGTGGGCACTGTGGCCGCATGGTTTGCCTGGCGTCACTTCAGCGCGGACCTTCCGGACATTTCCGCCGTGGACGATCACCGTCCTGCGCAGACGACCACCGTCCTGGCGGCGGATGGAAGTCTGCTCGCCCGATGGACGGACGATCGGCTGATCCATCGGACGGTGGTCCCCTGGGAGGAAATCCCGCAGGTCATGCGGGATGCGATGCTCGCCGCCGAGGACGCGGACTTCTACAGCCATCCGGGGCTGGACTACCGGGGTCTCGTCCGGGCGGCGATCCGGAACATCGAGGCGGGTGCGACGGTGCAGGGGGCGAGCACCATCACGCAGCAGCTCGTGAAGAATCTCGTGCTCAGCCCGGAGCGGACGTATCGGCGCAAGATTCAGGAGTTGCTTCTGGCCTTTCGGCTGGAGGAGCGACTGAGCAAGGACGAGATCCTCGAGCTCTATCTGAACGAGGTCTTCTTTGGTCGGACGGCGTACGGCGTCGAGGAGGCCGCGCACTACTATTTCGGTCGTGGCATCGCCACGGTGTCGTTGCCCGAAGCTGCGCTCCTGGCCGCTGTGGTCCAGTCGCCGAACCGTCTGGACCCGCACAGGCATCCGGAGCGGGCCCTGGCGCGCCGGGCCTACGTTCTGCGTCAGATGTGGGAGAAGGGGTTCATCGAGGAGAGCGTCTATCGGGCGGCGGATGAGGCGCCGATCGTGCTTGCCGGCCCCGAGGACCGTCCCCCGCGTCTGGACCGGCACCCCTGGGTGGTGGACGCCGCTCGGCGGGAGCTGCTGGTGCTGGCGGAGGAGGTCCCGGAGTTGGCAGGCCGGAACTGGATGGCGGAGGGGCTGCGGATTCACACGACCGTGGATCCCGAGCTTCAGGACGCGGCGGAGGCAGCCGTCGTCGCCGGGCTGCAGGCGTTCGACGAGCGACGGGGCTTCCTGCGTCCGTTCCGCATGCTCGACGCGGAGGGCGCCGAACGTTGGGGGAGGGAGCAGCATGCGGACGTGATGCGCGCGGGTCTGGATGCGGACGAAGCCTATCGGGCGGTGATCGTGCGTTCGGACTCGGAGGCGACGGTGGTGCGAATGGGCGGGGTGGACGCCACGCTGGTGCGTGCGCCGGAATCGAGGATGCGCCCCGATGCGTCGCGGGAGTGGGCGGAGGTTCTTCCGGTGCACGCCGTGTTCACGGTCCAGCCGGTTCGTTCCTGGACCCCGGACGCTCTTGCTTCGGCGAGTCCCGAGGACCTGCTGGTGCGCTTTCGGCCGTCCGCGCAGGCGGCCCTGATCGCGATGGACGTGGACGAGCGCGCCATTCGCGCGATTGTGGGAGGCTTCGATTTCCGGGAGAGCAGTTTTCACCGTGCGGTCCAGGCCAGGCGCCAGACCGGGAGTGCCTTCAAGACCTTCGTCTTTGCGGCCGGGCTCGACGCGCGCCTGTTCAGTCCCGCCACCCTGTACGTGGACCAGCCTTTCACGCAGGCGATGGACGTCGGCCCCGACTGGCGTCCGCGCAACCACGACGGGCGATACGAGGGAGAGATGAGTGCCAGACGGGCCCTGGCGCGCTCGCGCAACACGGTGACGGCGCAGATCCTCCGGCAGGTCGGCGTCGATGCGGCGCAGCGCATGGCCCGTGAGGCAGGTATCGCGGTGCAGCTCCCCGAGGGTCTGGCGCTGGCACTGGGCGCGGCGGAGATGTCCCCCATGGAGCTGACAACGGCGTACGCAACGCTCGCGGCCGGCGGCGTTCATGCGCAGCCCGGGATCATCTCGCGCATCGAGGATTCGGAGGGCAACGTGCTCTTCCAGCGCGAGGTGATTCGGGAGCAGCGGATCGCACCGGATACGGCCTGGCTGACGACCTCGATGCTCCGGTCCGTGGTGACGGAGGGAACCGGTTCGCAGGCGCGCAGGCTTCCGTTCGAGACGGCGGGAAAGACGGGCACCACGAACCAGGTTCGTGATGCGTGGTACGTGGGCTACTCGACGCGGCTGGTGACGGGTGTCTGGGTGGGGCGGGACAGTTTCGATCCGTTGGGACGCGGTGAGGGTGGCGGCCGAACGGCCCTGCCCATCTGGGTTGACTTCATGGCTGCGGCCCACGCGGACGACCCGCCCCCGGGCTTTCCGGAGCCTCCTCCCGGGGTTCGGGTGGTCCGTGTGGACGAGGCGACTGGGCTTCGCGCGCGTGCGGGCGCCTCCGGGGCCCGTGACGAGTTCTTTCTGGAGGGTACCGTGCCCCTGGATATGGCACCTGTCGACGAAGAGCGGTCCGTGGAGGACACCCTGCTTCGGGGCTCCATCTTCGGCTTCGACGAGGACCAGGAGGATGGCTCGGGAGCCGAGGGGGCTCCTTCCCACGGGTTCTGAGGCAGGTTTCGTCCCCTGTGGACCGGGGGGAGGCCGTGTCCGCGGCTTCACAGCGTGTGGCCCGTCCCCCGGGGCTCAGCCTCCGGTCCGGCGCGCGGCTGCTGACGTGCGCGCGGGCGGAGCGGGTCCGGTGCGCTCGACTTTCCTGTCGGGTGGTTGGGTCGAGGCGAATCGCCGTCCCGCTGGCGGTCACCTGTCCGGGGGGTACTCGCGCCGTGCGCGGGTCGCCGGGCCTGTCGGCCTTCGCTGCGTTCCGTTGACGCGGGTCCACGACCGCGCCGTGCTGGGTCTCGTGCTGGCCCGTTTGGGGAGGATACTCGGCGGTGCGACGGGCTTCGGTGTGTCGTGGCTGTGGTGCTGGAGTCCCCCATGGGCCGGGGGGTCGGTGGTCCCCGGGGGGGTGTCCCCCCAAAACGCGGAGCGCCGCAGCCTGTGAAGGCTGCGGCGCTGGATGGACGGGCCTGGGCCGTGGGGCTCAGTCGAATCGGATGAACTGATCCTGATGGTTCCACATGGTGCCGAGGTGGCGGTTCGTCTCGAGGGCGAAGCGCATGGTCTCGATGTGGCTGTTTCGCCGGTTGCGGATCCGGAAGAACTCGGAAGACTCGCCTTCGGCGGCGCGGATCTCCTGGAGTTCGGTCTCGAGGTCGATGGCGCGCTGGACCATCTGCCAGCCGGCGTGCCAGTCCTCGCGGCTGCCGAGGGGATCGATGACGCTGGTCGACCCGGCGCGGAACCGCGGTGCGACGGAGACGTAGGTGTAGCCCTGTGGGTCCGTGTAGCTGATGGCCTGGGCGTTGCAGCTCGGGTCATCGGCGTCGGGTCCGAACGCGCAGCTGTCGATCTGCTCTCCTCGTCCGGCGAGGAAGATGGCGGATCGGTTGATCCAGTCCAGATCGAGGTTCTGGCTGAGTTCCGAGGCGGCGTAGACGGTGGTGAAGAGCCGCATGTTGAAGTCCCGGTTGCCGAACACCGTGGTGTTGGGGTTGACCAGTCGTCCGGTGCTGCAGCCGGCTCCGGTACGGATGAGGTCGATGGAGCTGATGGACCATCCGTCGGCGGTCTGCCGCGCGCAACGACCGACGTTGCTGAAGTCTTCCGCGATGATGGAGCCGAAGAATCGGGTCATGTCATCGGGGAAGATGAGAAACGCGGGGATGAAGAACGCGGATGCGTCGGAGCTGGTGTCGGCGCCGATGACGTCGACGGCACCCGAGGTGAGCGCGGTGATGGCGGCGAGCTTGGCCCAGAAGTGGGACATGATCTCGGTCTGCAGGTGGGCGTAGTATCCCCGGACCGGGTCCTCGCCGGGCC
This sequence comes from Deltaproteobacteria bacterium, assembly GCA_007693585.1. Taxonomy (GTDB): domain Bacteria; phylum Myxococcota_A; class Bradymonadia; order REDH01; family REDH01; genus REDH01. The sequence continues at coordinate 85,007 of REDH01000072.1, read as the reverse complement.
GATCGGGGTCCTGCAGTCGGCGGAACCGGGAGGCGCCGAAGCGCGCGCCGTCCTCGACGCGGATGTCGAGGAACTGGTCCGGGTCGAGGAACCCGAACTCCTCGTCGTTTTCGTCGACGGTGAAGCCGACGTCCTCGCTGATGTTCATGAAGGTGCCCTCCCGCTCGTCCCAGGCGTAGGTTCCGGGGGCGGGGGTGGTGATGACATCGCCGAGGAAGTTGATGCCCTCGATGGCGGCGTTGAAGGCGTGCTGCCCGCCCCAGGGGGCGTTGTACCACTCCGGTCCGCGGCTGGAGGCGTTGATGAGGAAGTACTGGTAGGCGTTGAGTGCCGGGTACATGGTGCGTCCGAGCAGGCGGTTGTAGATGGGGAGAAGGTTGAGTCCCCAGCCGGCGCGGCCCGCGCGGAACTGCTCGATCATGTAGTAGTTCTCGTACTGGTCGCGCATGTTGACGAACACTTCGTACTCGTCGGCGCCGTTGGCCCAGAGGCGGCAGTAGGCGGAGGCACCGCGGAACTCGTCGGAGCAGAAGCGGTAGGGCACCTGGATGGCGTTCTCGGCGACGGCGGTCTCCCTGGGGACGAGCTGTCGGTCATACATGGCCCACATGCCCTCCACGCCGGAGAAGTCGAAGGACGGCCCCCAGAGGCCGAACTCTTCCTCGGCGAACTCGACGCGGTTTCGTTCCTCGGCGCGGGGGGCGCTCCGCACCTGGTCGAACATCACGGGCAGGACGCTGTAGTGCCAGTAGGTCCATGGGGTGCGCCGCTGTTCGCGTTCGATGAGCAGCCGTCCTTCGCTGTTGAAGTCATTGATGAGGGCGACGTCTTCGCCGCGGGGGTCGAAGACGCGCTGGCCGCTGCGGCTCATGTCGGAGGCGCTGGCGGAGAAGTTGCCGGCGGCGTTGCGTCGCTGGTTGATCTCGAGGCGGTAGGGTCGGCTGGGACGGTTCCAGACCTCGACGAGGTCGCCGTATCCGTAGGCGATGGCGGCGTAGTCGTAGAGGCCGAGTCCGGCGAGGGCGTTGATGAGCTGCCCGTAGTCCATGATGGAGGCGTAGGAGTAGTCCCAGATGCCTCCGGCCTGGAGGTTGGTGAACGCTTCGGCGTGGCGTGCCTCACGTTCGGCGGCGGTTTCCCCGCAGCGGGCGCCGGCGGGCCGGCCTTCGGCGAGGCCGGTGGTGTCGAAGGAGCGGTACCCGACCTGGTCGCAGTCCTCGTTGAACGTGTGCTGTTCGCGGAGCGCCCAGTAGGAGGGGAAGTAGTTCATCGAGTCCATGGTGGCTTCGAAGTTGTGCCGGAGTCCGATGGTGTGTCCGACCTCGTGTTCCTGGACGGAGCGGTAGATGTGCCGGCGGATGTACCGTCGCAGGAGGTTCTCGACGGTCTCGCGGTCATCGCCGTGGATCTCGATCAGTTCCTGTTCGAGGGAGGCCATGCGTCGGGCGAAAGCGAGCATTCGTCCGTCGAAGTCTTCGGCGAAGTGGATGGAGCGCGCGAGGAGCTCCCTGTGCTTTCGGTCGTGGATGCGCTGGAACGCGTCGAGGGAGAGGGCGCGGATGGGGGAGATGATGTCCATCATGTCGTCGGGGACGCCGTCACCGGCATCGAGCTGTCCGAGGGAGAGTCCCTGCTTGAGCTCGGGGGTGATGAGTGCGCGTTCGATGGTGGTGTCGCGCAGTTCGGGGAGACGGGTCCGCTGCCGCTCGTTGCGCAGTTGGAGGTGGTGGAGGCCTTCGTTGACCACGGAGAGGAAGGCGCCGCTGTTGGCGACCATGTCTCGTGCGGAGGCGAGGTAATCGGCGCGTTCGTTCAGGTGCAGTCGTGCCTGCTCGATGTTGCCGGTCTGCAGGAGTTGTCCGTCCTTGTTGCGCTGGCCGAAGAAGAGGTCGGCGTTTCCGCGAGCGCGGATGGCGTCGAAGTACTGTTGGTGGACGCGTCCGAGTCCGATGTCCTCGGGGGTGAGGGTACCGTTGATGATGCGGACCAGGTTGAGGGTGTTCTGGGCGATGGTGTTGACGGCCTGGCCGTACATGTTTGCGTTGGCGTTGACGATCTCGCCGGTGAGCGGGTCTGCGCTGGACGGTCCGTAGCCGAGGGGTCCGGCCTGTCGGTGGTCGATCCAGTTGAAGAAGCTGTAGCGGAGGTCGCCGTGGTTCTTGATGGTGCCGGGGCTCTGGCACCAGCCTTCGCGGTAGCCCTCGTTGGAGACGTCGTAGGCGATCCGCGTGAGTTCCTCGTCGGCGAACTCCTCGCTGGGTTCGAGGTCATCGCCGCCCGGGTTGAGGCAGAAGTACATCATCCTGGGGACCTGGCTGATGTCGTTGTGTCCCAGGAGTCCGGCGACGGTTCGTCGGAAGGCGAAGCTCCACTGTTCGGCGACTTCGTAGGAGGGTCCGACGAGGTCTTCGGGGAAGGGGTAGCTGGCGTAGAAGACGATGGGTCGGACGCCGCGCTCGGCGTAGGGGAGCGGGTTGCCGTCGTCGTCGAGGCTGCGGAGCCAGATGTTCCAGCGGTTGGCGAGCTCGACGCGGCCGGCGTCGCGGGCGCCGTGCCAGATGTCATCGGTCTGTCGCTCGGTGCGGAAGAAGCCGAAGCGGTTCATGTCGAGGTCGCTGTAGATGCGCGGGATGTAGTCGCTGTCTTCGGTGATGCGCATCATGGAGGTGCGGACGGTGACGGTCTCGGTGCCGCACCAGCCTCCGTAAAGGGGGAAGCCGAAGCGGAGGACGCACTGGAGCCAGTCCGGGGTCATGATGTAGGTGTGGAGCACGTCGATGTAGGTGGCGTTTCCTTCGTCGTCGAACTCGACGAACCAGGTTCCGTCGTGATCCTGCGGGGCGATGCTGGCGTTGGCCCGCTGGGTCATGGGGATGATGGGGTCGAAGTCGGTGTCGATGGTGTTTCGCCGCCAGTCGATGCGCATGTACTCGCGCTCGTACCACGGGCGGTCGGAGGCGTTTTCGACGATGACGTTGGTCTGTTCGCCGGTGCTGCTGTTGTACTGGCGGATGATGTCGAAGTGACCGGAGATGGGGAATGCGGCCACGACGCTTTCGCCTTCGGTCCCGCGCGGGTTGGCGCGGCTGGGGGTGCGATCGGCGCCGACGATGTCCTCGTCAACCCGCCGCACGAGGAGGAGTTGTTCCTCGATGTCGAAGGTCACGCGGGACATGTCCGCCTGGAAGGCCACGAAGGTGCTCATGGCGCTGGCGTTCACGTCGACCACGGTCTGGCGGTAGTACCACTCGCCCTGGAGCGCGTCCTTGGAGAGTCGGTTGGGCTGTGTTCGGTCGATGTCACCGACCTGCTCGGCGCAACCTGCGAGCAGGGCGACGAGGGCCAGGAGTGCGGGGAGGGTCCAGCGTGGGCTCATGGGAGGCGTCTCCATACGGGGAGGGTGGATCGAGGCGTGTTCGTGGTGTTGTTCGGCGGTGTTCATCAGTAGGAGCCGGAGAGGGACAGGGAGACGGTGGTGTACTGCAGGTTGCCGCTCTCGAAGTCCCAGAACGGGAATCGCAGCCGGCTGTTGTCGGCGGACCTCGGGGACATGGCGGTGCTGAAGTTCAGTCCTGCGCTGTAGTGGTCGAGGAACGCGTACCGGACGCCGAAGGAGCCGAGTGACCCCTGGCGGTATCCGCGACCGACCCGGGCGTTGGGCGAGGTGAACTCGTCCTGCTCGGTGATGGTTCCGTTGTCGTAGGTCCAGGAGTTGCTGAGGGCGTACGAGGCGGACACCGAGAGTCCGGGGATGATCCGGTAGGCGGCGGTGAGCTGGGTCGCGAGCGCGTGGCTGGTGAGCAGTCCGGTCTGGAGGGCGACGCGGGTTTCGGTGATGCGTTCGATGGACTCGGCGCGGGCGAGGGCGTCGATGGGGTAGCGGTCGAGGTCGGCCACGATCGAGGTGTAGCGGTGAAAGTTCTTCGAACCGCGCTGCTGGAGGCTGAGGCTGAAGCCGCCGAAGGACCGACTGAGGGTCATGGAGGCCCCGAGGGTCGTGTAGAGCTGGGTGAACCGGCTGGCTGCGGAGGTGGGCAGGATGGCGCTTCCGCCGAGGGCGAGGTTGATGCCGGTGGTCGGTTCACGCCAGACGGAGGCGTGGCTGGCGCCGACGGTGATGTCCTGGAATCGCCCCTCGTAGCGGCTGACGGAGCCGCCGTACCGGGTCAGGTACTGCAGGTAGCCGCCGGAGAGCGAGGCGCTGACGCTGGGGGCGAACTGGTAGGAGGCGCTGAGTCCGAGGCTGCTCGACATGCCGCTTCGGGCCTGCAGGGAGTCCCGGAAGAGGTGTCCGAGCGTCGACTGGAACGACAGTGAGGCGTTCAGCGTGATCGGGAGTCCGGACGTCTCGCTGGGTTCGTCCGTGGCGTCCGCGGCGTCCGCGATGAGCTGTTCGTCCGGGCTGCCGGCCCCGCCGGTGATCGTGGCCTGCGCGACGAGCGTATCGCCGGCGTCTGCCTGATCGGCAGCGGCGGTGACCGGTAGCGCGAGCAGGAGGCCGCAGAGGATGGGGAAGATGCGAATGGAGTTCAACGGAATCTCCTGGGGGGGAATCGGGTTGACGCTGCGGTGGGGGCCCCGTTCGGGCGGTGCGCCGCCTTCATGGGAAGCAATATGCAGGCCAGAGCCGCGTGTCGGTCGTTGAGTGGTATAAGTGGCTGAACTTGGGTCGATCGGGGTGCTGTCAGGATTCTAACGGCGCCGGGACGCTAGCGTGATCGGCGTGCGACGTCAATGTGGCGTCCGTGGTGCAGGCGGATTCGGCGCGGCGTGCTACGGCGCGAGCCAGTCGTCCTCGATCGGCCCCTTGCCTGCGCGGAGAAGGATGGGGCTGTCTCCGGTGTAGTCGATCACGGTGGAGGGTTCCGGGAGAAAGGGTTCGGTTTCGATGAAGAGGGCGACGTCGCGGTCGAGGGCCTGTTCGATGTCGGTTCCGGAGAGGAGGATCTCGCCGTCCTGGGCTCGTGCGGTGCAAGCGGTGAGCGGCGCGCCGAGGAGGCGGAGGAGCATGTTGCAGACGGGGTGGTCGGGGACGCGGACGCCGACGGCCTTTCTCCGGGTCTGGAGGAGGCGTGGTACTTCTCGGGAGGCTGGGAGCAGCATGGTGTAGGGTCCCGGGAGCAGTCGTCGGAGGAAGCGGAATTGCGGCTGATCGAGGAGGACGTAACGGCCGCAGTCCGCGACCTCGCCGAAGAGCAGGCTCATGGGCTGAGCGGCCTTGCGCTTCGACTCCTCCTGGGATCCGGCGTGTCGTTCGCGGAGTCTGGCCAGGCGCTGGACGGTGGCCGTCTGGAACGGGTCGCCGACGATGGACCAGGCGGTGTCCGTGGCGACGACGGCCAGCGATCCTTCCCGCAGGGTTGAGACTGCCGCGTTCAGGAGGTCGGGCCGGGGGTTTGTGCTGTCGATCTCGATCGTCTTCATGGGGCGGGTCGGGGGCGGGTGCTCTGGGGGTGCGGCCGGGGCGTCATGCTCCGGGCAGTCGGATGCGGGGCTTCTCGGGGTGAGGCGCGTAGACGAGCATGGTTCGTCCGAGGATCTGCACGACGTCGGCCTGGGTCGCGGCGTGGATCCACAGTGCACAGGTGCCGTGATCTTCGGGGCAGGTGTCGAGCAGGCGGACCTTGATCAGCTCGTGTTCGAGGAGGGCCCGTCGCAGCGCGCTGGCGATTCCCGGGTGCAGGCCCTGGTGTCCGATCTGCACGGTGGGCTGGAGTCTGTGCCCGAGCCCGCGGAGGTGACGGCGTTGCGCGCCGGTTCGGTCGGGGCTGCAGAGCGCGACGAGTCTCCCGCTTCCGAGTCCGCTCGCGTTCTCGCGGCAGGACTGGGGGTCGGGCAGGGCGCTGTCCTCGTCCTGCCTGTGGGGCGGCGTGCGGGGTGGGCTGGAATCGGCGGTGGGCGGCATGCGTTCTGTGTCCGGGTGGCGAGTGGATCGTGGTCGGTCCCTTGCTCCGTGCTCGAGTTCGTGACGAACTCCTGGCCGGGGCGGCTGCATCCTAGCCTGTTCCGGGCGTGGCGACCATGCCTGCAGGAAGATCGTCGCACTGGCCTGCGGGATGCGCTATAGCGCGCTGCGCAGCGAGGCGGACCCGCCGCTTCGTCGATCTCCGTATTCTCCATGCAGAGACTGATGGATCCGAAGAAACGATTCGATTTCGGCGCTTCCGTGGGCCGTGATGAGCTGGGCGAGGTTCACCGTGCGGAGTCGGCGCTGGGTGGCCCCCCCCTCGCGGTGAAGTGTTTCGACGACTGGGCCGTGACGAGTGTCGAAGCCAGCGGGCGTCTTGCCGAGCGGATGCAGGGGCTGGCGGGCGCCGGAGTGCGCCGGACCCCTCCTGTGGTAGACTGGTGGCTCGGCGGCGGCGCAGGCTGGCTGGCGACCGGTTGGGTGGAGGGCCGCAGCCTGGCCGCCCGGCTCGCGGAAGAGGGCCCGATGGGAGTGGAGGCTGCGCTGTCGCTGGCTGCCGGGATTCTCGATGCGCTCGATGAGCTCCACGGGATCGGGGGTGCCCATGGGGGGCTGACTCCGCGGAAGGTGATCACCGTGGGCGGTGAGGATGGCTCATCGGTGGTGCTGACCGATCCGTACCAGTTCGAGCTCTACGCCGTGACGGATCCGATCCGGACGAGTCGGTCCGAGCCCGAGCGGTACGTGGGCCTGCCGCAGTACTTCTCGCCCGAGCAGGCGCAGGGCCAGCGGCCGGACATCCGTTCCGATCTGTACGTGGTGGGGCTCATCATCTACGAGATGATCGCCGGAAAGCCGCCGTTTCAGAGCAATGCTGTCCACACCACCCTTCGGCGACAGATCTACGAGAAGCCACTGCCGCTGCGTCTCGCGCGCCCTGGTCTCGAGGTGGACTCCGGGCTGGAGGATCTTCTGCAGTCGGTGCTGGCGAAGGAAGTGGGCAACCGATTCGATACCGCGGTGGCGTTCCGGCGTGCGCTCGAGGCAGTGGGTGCCGTGTCCGGCCCCGATGCGCCATCCGAGCCGCTCGGTGACCTGCCCGCACGGGCAGCCGAGTTGCGGGAAAGCCTGCTCGGTGCGGGTGCTGCGGCGTCCGTGTCCGAACCGGGGCAGGAGTCCGGGGCTGCAGCTCCGGGTCCGGCCCGCTCGGAAGACGGCGCGGACGCCGCTGCCGAGGATTCCGGGACGGCCGCTGCGTCGCCGGAAAGCACGGATGCGGATGCCGAGACGGGAACGGAACCCTCCGGTTCGGATGGCGCGGAGCCGGATGGTTCGGCGCACGCGACCGCGGACGAAGCGACCGCGGACGACCATTCCGACTCTGATGATGCACCGGACCAGGAGCCGTCTTCCCGCTCGAGCCGCAAGCGAACGCGCAAGGGCAAGCGGAAGAGGAAGGGCGCTCGCGAGGAGGATTCCGGCGAGTCCTCTGCGGCTGCGTCCGGCGTCGCATCCGCAGACGTGGAGCCGCCCCGGGAACCCGTGGATTCGTCCGGGTCGTCCGCGGACGACGACGATGAGGTGTCCGGCGGGTCGATGACCAGCGGGGCCTGGTTCGCCGTGGGAGATGACGACGAGAAGCTGCGGGAGCATCACACCCAGCGCATCGTGCTGGAGACGCCGGTCACCGACAGCAGCCGGCTGAACCGTCGGTTCTTTGCGGTGATGTTCGTCGTGCTCGTGGTGGTGGTCGGGGGCATCGTCTACCTGACCAATCGTCCCGGGGACGAGGCGGAGGAGCCCGCTCGGGCCGAGGCGCCGTCGCCTCCGGCCCCCTCGACGCCACCGGATCCCCCTGCGCCGGAGGCGCCGGAGGAGGCGCCGGAGGAGGCGCCGGCCGAGGCTGCCGTGCCGACCGCCGTGGCGGAGGCCTCCCGCGCCGTGGCCGATGCTTCTGCGGAGCCGGTCGACGGTGATCCGGTCGACGGTGATCCGGTTGATGGCGATCCGTTTGACGAGGTCGATCCTGGGGTCGAGGAAGCGGGTCCGGACGAGACGGAGCTGCCGGAGGCCGCGACGTCCGCCGCGGAGGACGAGGCGGCGCCTGCGGAAGCCGAGCGCCGTGAGCGCGCGGCGGAGCCGGCGCGGCCTGAAGAGCCTGCCACGGCGCCGTCGCCGGCGCCGCGGATCGAGGTGGCCGAGGCGGAGGAACCCGCGGAACCGGAGGTCGACTCGTCGCGCGACGACGCCCGCCGTCTCGTTCGGGATGGCCAGCGGTCGCTGGAGGGGCGCGATCTTGGGGCTGCCCGGCGCGCCTTCGAGGGGGCGATCGAGGCGGACGAGCGCAACGCGGCGGCGCATGCCGGGTTGGGCGACGTGTTCTTTGCGGAGCGAAACTACTCGGAGGCCGCGCGACACCATCGCCGAGCCACGCGTCTGGCGCCACGGAACGCGGAGTATCACCGGAAGCTGGGTCAGGACTTCTTTCGACTGAACATGTTCGAACGCGCGCTGGAGAGCTTCGAGCGTGCGGTGGAGCTGGGGGACGAGGGGTCGCAGCGCTTCGCGGACATCGCGCGGGACCGGGCAGGTTCGGGCGACTGAGAGGTCTCGGCGTGATCGGTGGGGCGGAGCGTCCGGTTCAGGGTGCCTCGGCCCTGGCCGTGTCGCCGATCTGGCGGACGAGCCACTCGGCGAGGGCCCTGTAGTCGGTGGCGCCGCGCGAGGCGGGTGCGTGGGCGAAGATGTCTTCCCCGGCCTCCTGTGCCTGGGCGAGTCTGGTGTTCACGCCGATGGCGAGGGGGATGAGGGCGTCGGCAAACCGGTCCTGCAGGGTGTCGAGGACCGACTCGTTGAGGGAGGTGTTTCGGCCGTCGAGTCGTGTGACGAGGATGCCGAGAAGGTCGAGGTCCGGGTTGAGCCGTTCGTGGATGGGCCCGACGAGTTCGAGCAGAGCCTCGACGCCGCGTACGCCGAGCGGTCCGGGATCGCAGGGAACGAGGAGCCGATCGGCGGCGGCGAGGGCGGCGACGGTCAGGGTTCCGGCGTGAGGCGGGCAGTCGAGCAGGATGATGTCGTGGTGGGTCCTTGCGACGCGCAGGGCCTCTCGCAGGAGGAGTTCCTTCCCGATGCGCGTGGCGAGTCGTTCTTCGGCTTCGGCGAGTCCGGGGTCTGCGCAGACGACGTGGAGGTGGTCGATCCGGGTGGATGTGGCCGCGTCGAGGAGGTCTGGGCCTCGGTCCTGCAGCAGCGTGTCGGAGAGCGGGGCGCCCCCGGGGTGTATCATGCTGGAGAGCGAGGCGCCGACATGGCCCTGTGGGTCGAGGTCCACGAGGAGCACCCGGCGCTTGTGGAAGCGGGCGAGGGCGGCGGCGAGGTTGACACTGGAGGTGGTCTTGCCGACGCCTCCCTTCCGGGCCGCCACGGCGATCACGGTGGCCTGGTGCCGTCCCTCGGGCCGGCCGGAGTCCCGGTCGACGAGTCGTCGCAGGCTGTTGCGGAGGAGGCGTTGCATGGCGGTTCTCCCGTCGGAGGTTGTCGTGGGTGAGTCCGGACGGTCAGAGAACCGGTCTTTGCGCATCGCGTCAAGGTACATGCCCGAGGTGGCGTGGTTCCGCAGGGCTTCTGGTGGGGTCCTGTACGAGGCGCGAATCGTCGCTCCTCGTCGCGGCTGCGTGTCGTCCCGATGGCGCCCTGTTGATCTCGAACGGGGGCTCCCGTACAATGTCGCCCGACGGCGGGTGCGTGGCGTGTGCGCCACCACCCCGTGCGCGTTTCCCTCTCACGCCGCATCCGCGGGGGTACCATGAATCATATCGGGCTGGATCGTCGACGGTTTCCCGGAGCGCTGCCGGCGGTGACGCTGCTGCTCCTCTTCCTCGTGGCGTGTGGAGGAGACTCCCCGGGCACGTCGAGCTGCGAGAGCGTGGCGGACTGTGCGAGCGGTCAGGCCTGCCTTCAGGTGGACGAGCTGAACGTCTATGATCCGCTGGCGCCCGGACTTTGCATCGATACCGAGTGCACCAGCGATCGGGAGTGTCCGGCGGGCGAGGTGTGCCGGGGCAACGCCTGCGTGCTTCTGCAGGGCGGAGGGGGCGAGCCGGCCACGGAGACCCCGCCGCAGGAGTTCTGCGAGGAGGACGAGGACTGCACGACGCCCGGTCACCGGTGCGTGGCTGGCGTATGTACCGGGGATGCCCCGCCGACGACCACGGGAGATCCCTGCGATGGCGTGATCTGCGAGAGCGACCAGCGGTGCGAAGCTGGTGCCTGTGTCCCGGTGGGGAGTTCCGGTCCGCCGTTGACCGGTTGCGATGCCTGCACGGCGGAGGAAGTCTGCATCGATGAGGCGTGCTACCCTGCCGGGTCGACCCAGTGCGGCGCTGCGGTGTGTCCGCCCGGGCAGGTCTGCAACAACGGGGTGTGCCAGCTTGATCCGGGAGGAGGAGGTGGTGGCGATCTGTGCACGGGTGTGAGCTGCCCGGCCGGCGAGATCTGCAACCGGGCCAATGGGCAGTGCATCCCGAATACCTGCGAGCTGAACGAGAGCGAGTGCCCGTCCAACGCACCGTTCGTGGACATCGTGGCGTGCCGCTGCGTCGGCTGTGCTGCCGACAGCGACTGTGACGAGGACGAGACCTGCACGCAGCTCAACCGGTGCCTGTTCGCGGGTCGAGGGTCGTGCAGCTCGCAGGCGGATTGCCCCGGCGGTACGTTCTGCCAGGCCGGTCGCTGCGTGGACTGCATCGCTGCGGAGGACTGCGGTCAGGATCTCTTCTGCGTCCGCGGCGCGTGCAAGCCCTGCGAGTGTCCGGAAGGGGAGATCTGCTCTCCGTCCGGTGTCTGCGTTCCCGACTTCACCCGTGGCTGCAGCTCCGACGCCGAGTGCCAGAGCGCCGCAGGGATGCTCGGTTCTCCGAATCCGGAGAACGGCCGGTGCGACCCCGAGGTGGGCTGCTTCATGGCGGGCGAGTGCAACAGCGGGATCGGCGGAAACGATCCGTTCAACGCGCCGTGCGCGGCCGGAACCGTCTGCCAGACGGGCTCTGATCTCGGTGGGATTCTCGACATCTTCCTCGGCGGAGGCGGCGAGCCGGTCAGCGCTTGCGGCGGCTGCACCGAGGGTGCTGCGCCCGGGCAGCCTGGCGGGTGCCGGCAGGGCGAGGAGTGCCGAGCCGGCTGTGCCGATCCCCTGGACTTCGGCTGCCTGATCGGTGGACTGCTCGGTGGTGACGACGAGCCGAGCTGTCAGACGGTGTCGAGTGGTGGTGGGGGCGGGTTCCCGTTCCCGTTCCCGTGAGCGAAGCACTGCAGGCCGCCCGGCCTGCAGGCTGATGTGACGGCGGACCCATCGGTCCGCCGTTTCGCGTTCTGGCGGGTGACCCGGGCCGTTCGGTGGGCTTCTGCGATCAGGGGCCCGACCACCGCAGGTTCAACGGGGCGCCTGTGTTCGGCCGACCGGTGCAGTACGGGGGATCATCGCGAGGGATCAGGTGTTCCCGAGACTGGGGGAGCGGGACCTGCCGCCTGCGCAGGTTGCGGCTTCCGTGGCACCCGAGGAGTTCGGTCGCTCCCTGGGTCCTTTCTGCTGTGGGGGGCACGGGAAGGCCCGTCCCTGGTCGTGCCCAGCGCGGCGGTCGCCTGACGACCGGAGCGTTGCAGCACCCCCACGGCGAAGCGTCGTGGGGGCTGGTCAGAGAGCGTGTCGGTCGGCCGCGTTCCGGGGTGCTGTCGCGGCGTGAGCCCGGACGACCCTGCGTGTTGTCGTGCAGGCGTGTCGGGCCTGAACGAATCCGTGGAGAGGTCCGTGGTTGCAGGTGCGGACCGTGGTGTTGTTCAGAATCGGCTTCGGAGGTTGATGCCTGCGGCTCCGGGGGCAGCCCAGGGTTGCAGCACGAGCTGCTCGAGCGGGTCGTCCGAGGGGCGCTCGCGGTCTCCGGTGAGCAGGAGGACGGTTCCGACGGCGCCGATGAGGATTCCGGAGCCGAGGAGGACGTCGGCCACGGTGGACTTGGTTCTGGCACTGTCTCGCAGCGCCGCCCGTCCTGGGTCGCTGGTTCGGTCGTTGTATCGCCGTGCGTCTCCTGCGGCGAGGAGGCCGACGGTGGCGCCACCGGCGAGGAGCGCACCGCCGGTTCCGATCCCGATCCAGGCGAGGGTCTCCCGGCTGGGTCCGCCGCGGGTATCGAGGCTGCGCTGGAGTGGGGCGTCGATGCGGAGTTCCTGTCCGGGGGCGAGGGTGACCTCCTCGGACCAGGAGTCGCCCTCCTGGTTTTCGAGGTGAAGGTCGTAGCGACCGGGGGCGAGTGTGACTTCGACGGGGGTGTACCCCATTCTCCGGCCATCGACGCGCACGGTGACGCCGCGCTCGGGGGTGGTGATGATGAGTCGTGCGGGGTCGGGCGCGACGTACTCGTCGAGGGAGGTGCGGGAGGGCATCTCGTGCTGACGGATGGTGACGCGTCCTCCCACGACGTCGACGGATTCGGTGATGGGGAGGAACCCTTCGAGGGTGAGTCGGAGTTCGTACGCGCCGGCGTCGAGCCGCTGCGTTTCGAAGGGGGTGAGTCCGCGGAAGTCGCCGTCGAGGAAGACGCGAGCGCCGGGTGGGGTGGACTCGACGACCAGCCCACCGCGGGGGACGTACTGGTCGGAGGTGACGGTGCGCGGATCGTATCCCTGTTCGCGCAGGGTGTCCTCGACCTCGGCGATCTTGTCGCGTGCGGCCTGTCGCACGGCGTCGCTGGGGCTCATGGTGAGGACCTGCCGGAAGAAGGCGAGGGCGGCGGGGAGGTCCAGCATTTCCTCGTGCGCTCTGGCGAGGTTGAACAGGAGCACGGGGTGTGGGTCGAGGTTGAAGGCCTCCTGGAAGGAGATCGCGGCCTCGTCGAAGCTTCCGGCGGTGAACGCGTCCTGGCCGAGCTGGAAGAGCCTGGCGGCCTGCTCCCGGTCGGAGTCACTCTGCGCGTGGGCCGTCAGGGGCAGCGCGAGGACGAGGAGGACCGAGATCGGCAGGGAGCGGAGAGCGTTCATTGGCCTGTCGGGGGGCGGGGTGGGGCGGGGACGTGCAGGTCCCGTTGGAGTGGCCCTAGCAGACGGCGCGGAGCGGCGCCAGATGGCAGGGGTCTCTCGCGACTTGCGGTCGGGGGCGACCTGCGTCTAGAAGGGAAGGGAGTGTTGCCGGTGGTCGGCAGCCTGCAGTTCCCGTGCGTGACTCCATGCGAACAACCGGCTTCTGGCTCCTTCTTCTCGGCGCCCTCCTTCTGACGGGTTGCAGCGTGGTTCTGTCCCTGGACGCGGACTGCGACACGGTGTCGGACTGCACTCCGTACGTCTGTGGAGACGACAACGTGGCGTGCCGCGCCAGTTGCAGTCGGGACGCGCATTGTGCGGCAGGGTTCTCCTGCGACTTCACGACGAACACCTGTCTGGAGAGCGGATGTCGACCGTCGACGCCGGTGGTGCGTCTCGACGTGTCTGATCAGTTCGTCGGTTTCGCGGCGTCTGCCGGCGCCGGGCAGGCCATCCTGAACCTCGAGCATCCGAGCGGGCATTTCCTGCAGCGGTACGAGATCACGAGTCCGCGGTTGGACGACGGCACGACCGCCTTCGGAACGCTGGTTGCGATTCGCGAGAGCTCCGTCGATTCGGATCTGGGTGCATTTCGTCTTTCTGTGGATGCGATCGGGACCAACGCGAGCCAGTTGCCGGCATCGCTGTACAACCCGCGTGGTCAGTCCGGTCTTGATCATGACTTCTTTCACTTTGCCTGGCGGGGCCAGGATCGGGATTCCTCGGATCGGCGACGCTGGGTTCTGACCGGGCGTTCGCTTCGGTTGTCCCCGGATCCTGCGATTCGGCCGAGGAGCCGTGACATGGAGGGCGAGGTGCTCACGGCGACCAGCGGTGCGTCCGAGCGGGTGATCCGCCAGGTTCGGCTCGCACCCCGGGAGGGGGGCTTCGCCCACGCATGGGCCGAGTCGGTTGGTGTGGGGAACGGTGTGCTTCGTTTGCGTTTTCGGGACGGGGACGGCAATCGCGACGGCGAGGTGCTTCGCGTGTTCGCGAACGGGGACGGCGTGATCAGTTCCTTCGACATGCTGGCCTTCCGGGACCGGCTGATGCTGGCCTGGGTTCCGGAGATCAGTGCGACCCGGCGGGACATCCGCACGGTGACGGTGTCGGGAGACAGGCCCCCGGAACAGCCGGGTGCCGCGCTGGGTTCAGGGGAGACGTACCGTCTGTACGAGACCGCGGGAGCGATCACGGACGTCGTGCTGGCCTCTGCGGGGAGTCTGGCTGCGATCGCGTGGCGGGAGTCATCGGGTGGAAGCGAGCGCTTCCGGATCCGCCTGGCCTGGCTGGACGAGAATGGTCGACCCGCGGCCGGTCGCGATGGGCTTGTCCGGGTGGATCCCAACTTCGTGCATCAGGTGACGCCGGGTGCCCGGCTTTCCAGCGCTTCGCGCAACGATGACTTCGTGCTCCTGTTCAGTGGATCGCGCGCTGGCCGCAACGATCTCTGGCTCAGCCGGTTTGCCGGTGGTGCTCAGGTGGGACTTCCGGTCCCCGTCACGGATCTGGGGCTGCCCGGGGAGGCGCCGCCGAGCGCGTTCTCCGTGGTGCCATTCGCCCAGGGGTATACCGCGTTCTGGATGCAGGAACAGCAGGGCGGGAACACCATGTTCTATCGGAGCTTCCGCTGCGCAGACGGGACCTGAGGCGGCCTCGTCGCGAGGGGTGTTCCCGATCGGCGATGTCGTGGGTGGGGCAGCCCTGGTGGGGCCCGGCCGATCCGGGCAGGGGTTTGCTGGTGGGGCGCAGTTTTCGTGGCTTCAGGGTGAGCCTGTCGCACGGGGAGTGACCGGGCTGGCCCAGGTGATCCTGATCTCGTGGTCCCCGGGGGGTACGGGGAGCAGGAAGAGGATGCGGTCTCCGGTCATGGTGAGGTCGGCGCTGGAGATCTCCATGCCGTTGAGGGTGACGGTGTCCACGGGACGGCCTTCGTGGCGGACGGGGAAGGAGATGGAGGGGCTGATCTGCGCGACGTCGCCGTCGTATCGTTCGGGGCCGGCGGTTCGTGCGCGGATGGTGAGGGTCCTGGAGGCTGGGTCGAAGGAGGAGGAGGCGCTGCTGCGGCGCCGCATGTCGAGGAAGTCGAGGTACTCGCTCATGGTCGTGACCCAGAGGTCCTGTGATTCGGCGAGGGAGAAGATGTTCCGCCAACCTTCGATCACGTCCCAATCCGGCCGATCGATCATGGTGTTGGCGCGCCAGTCGACGACGATGGTGGCGTGGTATTTTTCGGCGGCATCGACGGTGAGTCGTCGCAGGCGGCCAAGGGTGTACCCGGCGGAGATGTCCGTGGCCTGGTGGGGGAGCGCCAGGACCTGGAACCGGTTTCCGCTCTGGTCGATCGGTCGGAAAGGCCTTCCGGTGCCGAAGAGGTAGCCCCAGGCCTCTTCGTCGGGGTGCGGTGCCGGGCCGAGGGTGGAATCGACATGGAGCCCGGTCGCCTGGACGAATCGCCACAGGTCGAAGTATCCCACGGGGCGGAGGCTGTCGGCGACTCGGCTGGCCCGGGGTGGTCCATAGGGGTGGAGGTCGTCGCGCAGGAGGTCGAGTTGGGCCTGGAGGTTCATGGGGCGCCGGATGGGGCTGAACCGGCCGAGCTGCCAGCGGTGTTGCGGTGCGCCGGGGTGAACGGACGGGACGAGCTCGACGTGCAGGTCGGCCCCTCGGCGGCCCATTCGGATGAGCGCGGCATGATCGAGGCTTCCATGGCGGACAAAGTACGATGCGCGCACCTCGTTTCGGCGCTCCCACTCGGCGAGGTATTCGGCGCGGGCACCGATGCCGCCTTCGCTGTGGGTGGCGATGAGCGCACCGCGCCGTTGTCCCGGGTACTGCCAGATGCGTCCGACGGGGCGGTGACTGTCGGCGAGGTAGAGGAGGTTTCGTTCGAGGAGGTCGACGAAGGGGATGTGGTTCTGGAGCAGGGCTTCGTCGGCGACGCTGTCTCTCGCGCGGGTCCACAGGGGCACGTCATCGGCGTCCCGCGCGGGGAGCAGGAAGCTGTTGTCGGGCAGTCCCTGTCGGGTGACGGTGGCGGCGCGGGCGTGATGGAAGAGGATGAGCAGGATGAGTCCGTCATCCCTCGGGATGGCGACGACTCCGGGCAGTCCGTCGACCTCGAGGAGCACGCGGTAGTCGCGTCCGCGTGCGAGGTGGGGCGGCTGGAAGGGGGCGAGGGTGGTGCGGAGGGGCATCTGGAGGATGTCCTCCCGGATGTCGCCGCGGCTGATGGCGCCGTCGAATGCGGTGAAACGCCTTGTGGTCCTCAGGCCTGTGCCCGCGGGGTGGATGCCGATCAGGTCGCCCCAGGGCCCTTCGGGCTGTTCGAGGAGCAGCACACCCCCACGGCGCGTCCACTGGTCGAGGGCCTGGATCTGGGAGGCGTCGAGTTCGGCGCCGGCCTTTCGGGGGACAATGATCCAGCCATGTTCCTGCAGTCGGTCGCCGCGCAGCGCGAGTGCGGGGATGGTGCTGGCGGTTCCGATTTCGGATTCCACGGCGTTGAGCCAGGCCTGATCGAAGGTGAGTTGTTCGAGGGAGTTGGCGTGGGCCTCGCTGGGCAGCACGATGGCGACATCTCCGGTGCCGTGGTCGGGCCCTGGTGCCCGAGCGGCAGCGTCGGGTTGGGGGGAGCGGATGACGGGTCGGTCGCGGAACTGGAGTCCCCCGAGCACGAGAAGAATCACGAGGGAGGTGAGGATCTCGACCCGGAGTTCCCGAAAGGTCGACCGTCGGGCGTGTAGACTCATGGTCGCCTGCTGTAGCGAACGGTGAGGGTCGTGAATCCGGGGTTGAGGGCGACGAGTCGGACCTCGCGCCCGGCGTACTGCGCGGTCTGGGTCTGCACGCGGTCCGCCATGGCGGAGCCGTGTCCTGCGGTGGCTCCGCGGCGTACGCTGTCGAGTTCGAAGCGTCCGTATCCGCGGGGAATCTGGAGGTGAAGTCCGCGGACATCGGTGGCGACTTCGATCTGGTACACGATGGTTCGTGGAGCGCCGTCGGCGAAGCGTTGTTCGACGTCGATTCTGCTGACGCGCAGCTCGGCGTTGCGGCGTTGTCTGTCGAAGCGGATGAGTTCTCCTGCTCCGCCGATCCAGAGTCGTTCCCGTTCGGCCAGCCGGAGAGCGTCTCTCCATGCATCGAAGGCGTCCATGCTGGGGGACTCGCGGAACCTGTCGCTGCGGGTGAGGAGGTGAATGGTCCGTGGTTCGGAGGTGCTGGCCCGGAGTGCATCGACGAGTCTCTCGCGGTCCTCCTCGGTTCTCGGGTCGAGGAAGCAGACGGGGAATTCGCGGATTCGGAGGGGCCGGCCGGCGGAGTCGAGCGGCACGAAGGGGTGGCAGGAGCCGAAGAGGAAACCCTGTTGTCCTTCGGGCAGTGGTCCGTAGGAGACGCTGTAGTGGAGTCCGGCGGTCTGCATGATGGTCCAGGGCAGGACGGGGTCGGAGGTCCAGCGTCCGTCGATGGTGCGCACGCCGCGGATGTCGGCAGCGCTTCCGAGCTGGGTTCGGAGGAGCTCGAGCTGCGCATCGAGGGTGAGGGGGCGTCTCGCGACGGTGCGTCCGAAGATCCGGAAGCTGCGGAAGAGCGATGCTTCGCGGGCGTCGACCGCCCAGAGCAGCGCGGCGTGTCCGGCATGTTCCTGGTCGGAGGCTGGCATGCGGAGGGTGTCCTCGGTGGAGGCCGGCAGGAAGGTGACTGTTCTCGCGTTGAACTGTCGTTCGTGGATGGACTGCCAGAGCGGTCGCCCTGCGGTGACGTGTGCGACGTGGCTGGAGACGAGTGCGCCGGGTCGTCCGTCGGGCCATGGCCACAGGCTGAAGATGGGCGTGTCGTGTCCGAGGAGCGAGTGCACGACGAATCTCGAGAGGAAGTCCCCCCAGGGTTCGGTTGCGCCGAGGAGTTGGGGGGACGCCACGAGGTCGGCGGTGTGGATGGGTCGACCCTGTTGTCTGGGCCGGACGCTTCCGTCGGGTCCCGGGAGTCCCTGGAAGAGTGCGTGGAGCTGGGTTCCGAGATCGAAGTCCACCACGAGGACGGTGCCGAGTTCCAGGCTGTGGGTGAGGACGACGGGGGCGCCGTCCATGGCCATGAGGGTCCTGCTTCCGGCGGCGGGGCGGGTGCTTCCCCGGAATCGTGTCATCAGGGGGAGTTGCTGGAGGGCTTCGGCGAGTTCCTCGCCTGCGCCTTCGGCGAGGGTGATGGCGCCTGGGATTCTCCATCCTCCGCCGCCGTCGGCGGCCCACCGTTCGCGGAGGGAGCCTTCGGGCTGTTCGAGCACGAGTGTTCCGCCGCGCTCGACGAAGGCGTCGAGGAGTCCGGCGTGTTCGTCGAGGCGGCGGTCCTGGCTTGCGCTGCGGGTGACGACGACGAATCTGCGTTCGGCGAGATCATTGGGGTGGAACGCGGCGACGTCGATGGCGGCGACGGGTCCGACCTCGCGCTGCAGCAGGTGGACCCAGAGCCAGGAGCGGTCACTGCCGCCGTGTTCGTGTGCGGTCTGGAGGAGGCTGTCGGAGAGGAGCACGAGGACGTCGGTGGTGGCCTCGATGCGCCCGGGGGGGTCGTTGATGTCGTGGGCGTCTCCTGCCTCGAGGTGGATGGGGCGTCGATCGAGGAGGATGACGATCCCGACGAGGGCGAGGGCGGCCCAGTAGGCGATGCGCCAGGGCAGGAGCTTGGACCGCTTGCGGAGGACCATGGGAGACCGGCAGGGACATGGCGCAGGATGCACGAAGGCCGGGGCTGGCGCCGCGGCGGCCCGTCAGCTAATCATGGGCGGGCCGGTGCCGCAACCGGTGAACGAGCACCGGTCGGTGGTCATGAGGCCTGTCGGCGGCTGGCCGCCCGTATTCGGGGGTGGCGGTGTGACGGGGCGGATTCGGCCCCGGGTGCGGCGAGGGGTTGGGGGTGGAGGAACGGAGCATGGTCGTGGAGAAGGTCGGGGAAGAACGAGGGGAGTGGCGTGCGTTTCGGGTGAGCGCCGAGGCAGGTCGTCTGGAGGTGTCCTCGCGGATGGGTGCGCGGGTGCGCGCAGCCGCCTCGCGGGCGCTGGTCACGGGTTTGGCGCTCGCGGCGGCGCTGATGGTGGTGATGTCCGCGGACGTGGTTCACGACGCCGTCGCCGGGACCGGTCGCCTGGGGTTCCGGATCGGTGGTGCGCTTGCGGTGGGTGCGCTGGTGTCGCTGTCGATGCTGTTGGCGCGTGGCCTTCCCGACCGGAGGTGGGTCGCGGACGCGCGCCGCGCGGTGCTGAGCATCCGGGAGCCGGGTCCGGGCGACGGGGCGTGGTTCGAGATTCCCTTTGCGGACATCGAGGCGGTGGCAGCGTGCCGAGAGCGGGGTACGGGACGCATCGAGCTGGTGCTTCGGGGAGGCGAGCGGCTTCCGCTCGGTCTGTCCGTCGGTGGGTGGGCCGAGGTGTGCGCGCTGGGCGAGCGTCTCGCTGCCCTGAGCGGTCGGGCCTTTTGCGTCGCGGGGGACGGGGGACGCGATGCTTGACCATTGCCCGCGGGGGACACTACAACCGGGGGCACGGTGCTCGACCACGCCCTGCCGATGAACGCGGCCTGAGGCGTTGGCCCCTGCATGCCGTGCCCGAACATGCCGTGCCCGAACATGGAGACATGCCCGTGAGCGACAACGCGCGTCAGACCCAGCCCTACGCCGCCATCACCACTGCCGGAACGCTCCGGATCACCGTCGCCGCAGGTCCGTGTCCGGCCGGTCTGTCGTTCACCCTTTCCGGTGGTGAGCACATGATCGGCCGCAGTGAGGGGGATGTGCTGCTGACCGAGGACATGTCGGTGAGCCCTTTGCACGCCTCGGTGAAGAGTGCAGGTACTGCGTGGTCTCTCAGCGACGCCGGGAGCACCAACGGGGTCTGGCAGAAGGTTTCCGGGCCGGTTGCGCTCTCCGGGGGCGAGTTCTTCCGGGTGGGTCGGCAGCTCTTCCGCTTCGAGCCTCTCGCCGGTGCGCAGGGTCCGGTCACCGACGACGGGACGCACTTCTTTGCCAGCCCGCCTCGACGTGGAACGTTCCGCGTGCTTCAGATTCTCGAGGGCGGTGTCGCCGGTCAGGCCAGCACCACCTCGGGAGACGAGCTCACCATCGGTGTGCAGGGAACGTCGATCAGCTTCTCTGCCGACAACACCCTGTCGGGGCGCCACGCCCGAATCGTCGCCCGCGATGGTGGGTTCTTCCTCGAGGACCTCGGGTCGACCAACGGCACCTGGCTGAAGGTCAACGGGACGACGGAGGTGACCGGGGCCGGCGGGGCGTTCTTCCTTGGCGACACCCTTTTGCGCATGGACGTGCTGTAGCGCGCGTCCGGCCCGGTGTGCCGGGCCATGTGCAGGTCATGTGACGGGTTTCGGGGGGTCGGGATCGTCCGCGGAGGTCCCCGGCGCTTCTTCGTTCCCGACGAGGAAGTCGGCCACGCGACACGCTGCATCGCCGGCGTGGGCCGCGAGCCAGACCAGGAGGCGTTCCACGCCGAGGGCGATTCCTGCCGTCGGGGGCATCGCCTCGAGTTCCTGCAGCATGCGCTCCGGAATGGGGTAGACGGGCAGCCCTTCGCGGGTGCGCTGTGCGCGGTCCTGCTGCATGCGGGCGCGCTGTTCCGCGGGGTCGACGAGCTCATGGAAGGCGTTGGCGAGCTCGACCATGACGGGGGCTTCGCCGTGGACTGCGGGGAGTCGGACGTAGAGTTCGAAGCGCTCGGCGACGCGGGGGTCGAGTTCGCTGGTGCGTGCGAGCGCGGCTTCGGAGGCGGGGAAGTCGGTGAGGAACGCGGCGGCCGACGAGGCGAGGGCAGGCTCGATGCAGAGGGCGTGGAGGAGCGAGAAGTGCGCGTGCCAGTCCCAGTCGGGGCGGGCATCGATGCCGAGGGTGCGGCAGGCGTCGTGGAGGTCGTGGGTGGAGCACTCGAGGGGGTCGACACCGGCGTGCTGGAGGAAGGCGTCGCGCACGGGGATGCGGGGTATCGGGGTGTCGGGGAGGGGCTGGGGGTCGTTTTCGTGGAGGACGGAGCGGGTGACGTGGCGGAGGAGTTCCTCGGTCTCGGTCATGAGCGCGATGTGGTCGCGGTGGCGGCGGTACCACTCGAGCATCGTGAACTCGGGATGGTGGAGTCGTCCGCGCGGTTCGTCGCGGAAGACTCGGGCGAGGGTGAAGACGTCGTGGTCGAGCGTGCCCAGCGTGGTCTTGATCGCGTACTCGGGGGAGGTATGGAGGAAGCGGTGGTCATGGTATGCTCCGGTGGCCGAGCGTACCGGGAAGGCGCGCAGGTGTGCCTCCATGCCGGGGGAGGGCACGATGCAGGGGCAGGCGATCTCGAGGACGTCGCGATGGGCAAGGAACTGACGGATGGCGGACTCGGTGCGTGCGCGCAGTCGTGCTCTGCGGAGGAGCGGGGATTGTTGGCGTGGTGCGCTGTTCATGAGGGGAGGCGGGTGGGGGGGAGTGGGCGCCGGACGGGACCGGGGGGGGTCGCGCGCGGGGTCGTCGTCGCCGCGCTGGTGTTCGGGATTCTGGCGGCGGGTGGGTGCTACAGTCCGGAGCAGCTTCGGGCAATGCAGGAGGAGCGGGCCATCGATCTGGACGAGGAGATGGATCTGCTGTTCGCCTGTGCTGTGGAGGCGGTGGAGCGGGAGGTCGGGGTGTCGCAGGCGAGCGTGCGATTGAGGCGGGTTCGGGGTGAGTGGCAGATGGAGGGGCAGGGCGAGGCGGAGCAGCGGCGTCAGGTGCTGATGACGGTGGTGCTGGATCCTGCGCGTGGTCCTGGCGTGATTGCCCAGCATGTTCGTCAGGAGCGGGACGTGGAGGGCGTGCGGGGCGGGGAGGGCGGCGCGGCGTCGGACGAGGGCTGGAGACGGCGATCCGTGACGTCCGAGGACAGGCAGCTCGAGCAGGCGCTTGTGGGCCAGACGCAGGCGTGCTGGCAGGCGAACAGTCGGCACGGGGACACGGGTCGTCGCCGGGCGCGCTGAGTCGCGTTTCGCGATCGCGTCGTCGGGTTCGTGCGATCACCCTGATTCTTGGGGCAGGGCGCTTGCGCAGTGGGGCGGGTCCGAATAGTCTGCTCGGACCCCGGGCAGGGATGCGCGCCGGAGAAGGACGTGCCTGCTGCGGAAGGTCGGGCCGCGTCGTCGGCCGGGGCTGTGGACGGACCCGTGTGCAAGGACAGCGTGAGTCAATGAAGGGAGGGACCTCCACAACCCATCTGGACGCCTTTGCGATCGCATCGTCGATTCCGTCCGTTCGCGGGACGTATCTGGGTGTCGATGTGCACTCGCAGGGTCATCGTGCGGTCGTGTACCTTGGGGACGGGGGTGCGGGCCTGCAGTTGTGGTCGCTGGATCCGCCGAGCATGATGGATGTGGTGGAGTTCCAGACGCAGTCGGCGGACGAACCGTGGGATCTTCCGGAGCGTTTTCGGCCGTGGGCGTGGCGCCACAACGAGGGCGCTTCGCCGTCCGGTCTGCTTCCGGTGAACGGTGTTGCGGCGTCGCGCACGGGGGATGTGCTCGTGGTGGCGGCGGGGCGTCAGGTTCGCACGCTGCGGCTGTCGGAGGACGACGCCCGCCTCGAGCCCCGGATCACGTTGCCGCCGCTGGACGCGGCGGTGGCGCACATCGCGATGAGCCGTGGTGCGGAGCAGATCTTCTGTGCGGATGCCAACGGCGAGCTGCAGATACTTTCGGCGCTGGACGGCCGGGAGATCCACCGGCTGGGGCTGACGCCGAAGCCGCGCGTGCTCCGGTTCATCTGGGGGGACAAGCTGGTGCTCGTGGGGGACGAGCTGGGGCGGGTCACGTGCTGGAATGCGAAGTCGGGTGCTCGGCACCTGCAGTTTCAGGCGCACCATGGGGCGGTGCTGTCGGCGACGTTCGACGCGTCCAGGCGTCATCTGATGACGACCGGCCAGGACGGCACGGCGCGGCTGTGGAGCCTGGAAGAGGGCGTCCAGGTGGGCGGGGACATGGTGTTCGATTCACCGGTTCTCCACGGGGTGTTCTGCCGCCAGGGGCAGATCGTGCTGTGTGTCACCGAGGATGGGTGGCTGCACGCGTGCCATTCGGGGACGGGAGCGTACCTCGATCAGTTCCGTGCTCCTGGTGGAGCGTGGGGTCTTTCGGTCGCGGACGCGCGGGGGCTTGTGGTGCTGGTGGGTGCGCGCGGTCTGCACGTCCTGCAGACGGACTGGGCCCGTCTGCTCGATGCGCGTGGCCAGAGCGTGGTGGCGCGCAGGACCGAGGACAGCATGGTCTCCTCGTCCGACACGCCGCCCGCGGTCCCGGTGACCCATGAGAAGCGGCTCGGGGATGCGCCGATCGGGGCGGTCATGCCCCACCATGATCTGTCGCAGGAGATCCGGATCAACCCTCAGGACATTCGGGGACGCGAGGGCAGCCAGCTCATCGCGCCGGATGCGTCCCGCATTCGTCAGCCGGGTCGGGTTTCCGAGAACACGGGAGACTTTTTCGAGTTGCCGGCGGAGGAGGAGCCGCGCAAGCCGGCGCCGAGGCCTCAGGACGAGTCGCGGGTGCGGCACGTGTTCCGGCGTCCCGGGGAGACCCAGGGTGAAGCGGTGGCCATCGAGCTGGCCGAGGACGTGACCGCCGCCGGCGCACCCGCGGAGCCGGCACAGCGTGCGGAAGCTGGTTCCGCGCCCGCCGCCACGGCAGCGGTGCGGCGGGCTGGACTGTCGGAGGTCGGAGAGCCTGCCCGGCGTGCTCCGTCGCGCTACGGAGCCGATCGCTCGTCCGGCGGGGGGCTGGTCCCGCTCGTGCTCGCCATGGTTGGGCTTGCGGTGGCGCTGGGGCTGACGGCGGGGACCGGTGGTCCCGGATCGGACGCCGCGCAGGAGCTCGCGGCGATCGCCGCCGAGCGTGACCAGGCCGTCGCCGAGGCGCGGGCGAACCTGGAGGAGTTCGAGGCGGCCCAGGAGCGGCGGCTCGACGAGTTTCGGGCGGGGACCACCATCCGGTCGGAGATCGATCGGATGCAGCGTCAGGTGACGGCGTCCGTCCGTCAGGCGGAGCGGCAGTTCGAGGAGCGCTCCGAGGTCGCCGAGGAGGCATACCGGGCCAGGGCCGAGATGCTGGAAGCGAGTGTGAGTACGCAGGTCATGGTGGGGTACGCCTGGCGCGGACTGGTCGGATTCATCCTCGGTGGACTCGCGGGGCTGTTCTTCGCGCGGGCCCGCCGAGACGACTGAGGGGAGCTTCTTGGCCGAGACTCCGGAGCAGCAGATGGCGCGAGCCATCGCGGGCAGCCTGGCGGAGACCCTGCGTCGCCAGCGGGAACTTGGCCTGAACGGGGTGCCGGGTACGGGGGCCTCCCTGCGGGCACGGATCGAGTCGCTCGCGGCGGGTTCGCCGGCGCCCGCGGAGCCACCCGCGGTACGGCGGTTGGGTCTTCCGGCTTCCGGAGAGGAGCCTGAGGCATCGGGGGCGGGTTCTCGGGCGTCCGGGGAGGAGGCTGCGGCGTCGGGGTCGGGGCGTCACGCTGGTCAGGGGGTCTCCGCACCAGCCGGGGTGGATGACGCGCCTGCGCCAGCGCCGTGGAGCCGCAGTGCGCCGGCGTTGCACCCGGACGCGGTCGCGGCGCTCGGGTGGGGGTCGGGCGGGGATGCGGCGGAGTCCTCTCCGTCGGTGGGGAGCCCGGATGGGGATGCGGAGGTCGGGCGACCTTCTCTGGAGGAGGTACGGGAGCGGCTGGGGGACTGTCGGCGGTGCGGGCTGTGCGAGGGGCGGACGCAGATCGTCTTCGGGACGGGAGATCCATCGGCTCGCCTGATGTTCATCGGCGAGGGTCCGGGTGCGGACGAGGATCGGGTGGGGGAGCCGTTCGTGGGGCGAGCGGGGCAGCTTCTCGGCCGCATGATCGCGGCGATGGGGTTGTCCCGGGAGGGGGTGTACATCGCCAACGTGGTGAAGTGCCGGCCGCCGGGAAACCGGACGCCCGAGGCGGGAGAGGTGGAGGCGTGCCTTCCGTTCCTGCGCGAGCAGGTGCTGGCGGTGCAGCCTGAGGTGATCGTCACGCTGGGGCGTACCGCGGCGCAGGCGGTGCTCGGGACGGGGTCGCCGATGTCCGCGCTGCGCGGGGTGTGGCAGGAGTTCGAGGGTATGGCGTTGATGCCGACATGGCATCCGGCGTACCTGCTGCGGGAGCCGTCGGCGAAGAAGTCGGCGTGGCAGGATCTGCAGGCGGTGATGGAGCGGCTCGGTCTGTCGGCGACCGGTGAACGCGAAGGCTGACGATGTGTGGGGGGCCTTCGTGGGCGTGGGGGCGTGGGGATCGTGTTCGCTGAGGGGCGTGGGGTCGTGTTCGCTCAACGTTCTGGCGTGGTCTTGCGCTGTTCGGTCGGTCGGTCGTGGGCGTGGGGTCGGGGCAGGCGGAGCGGATTGGGTGTGCTGGTGGTCCGGCGGTTCGGCGTCGTCCGGGCGGGTTGCGGTCAGATGGTCGCGAGGTGGACGGCGTCGGGGGGGAGGCAGAGCACGTAGCCGTGGTTTCGTCGCGAGAGGATGAGGCGACGCATGAGGGCTTCGTCCTCGAGCGCGTCGAGTTCGGACAGGCGGGCGCCGCTGGCGGCGGCGTGGATGTGTCGGCGGAGGGTCTTTCGGTCGAGGAAGCCGTCTTCGACGAGCTGTCGGAAGGCGCGTCGGATCTGGCTGACGAGCTGCGGGATGTTGGCGTCGGCACCGGCGGCGTCCTGGAGTTCCCAGAGGTGGACGATGCCGGAGGCGTTTCGGGCGAGTTCCCAGAGGACGCGTGCGGCGGCGGCGGGGACCTCGACGTATCGTCCTCGGCAGGAGACGGTGCATCCGTCACCGTCGCGCTGGAGGGAGAGGAGGGGAGCGGGGCGTTGGGTGGATCTGGGGACGAGCGGTGCGCTGAGGGGTTCCTGAATGGGTCTGGTGGCGGCGGCCCGTCGGAGCTGGAGGAGGATCCCGCCGACCTGGAGGTGGATGGTGCCGTTCTCGGTGTGGTCCACGGGGTCGCTGTCCGGGTCGAGTGCGGGCTGCAGGAGGTGCAGTCCGTGGTCGGCGATGCGTGCGATGCCGGTGGTCCCGGGTGCGAGTCGCTGTCCGTTGAGGAAGGTGCCGTTGGTCTCGGAGAGGGCCTCGAAGGAGACCGAGGCTTCCTGGATGGTCAGGCGCGCGTGGCGTCTGGAGACGGTGAGGTCATCGAGGCACAGGTCGGTGTCGGGAGCGCGTCCGATGAGGGTCTGGTGCTCGACGAGTCCGAAGGTGCGGCCAAGGGGAATGGCGGAGCGTTCGGGGACGCGGATGACGACGGCGGTGAGTTCGGGGAGCAAGTGTGGCCCTGCGGGAGGGGAGCGCGGCGGTGACCGGGCGGACTGGCGAGCGTGTCCCCCCGGTGATGCGTGGAGTAACGCGCCTGGGCGCGAGGTCAATCCGCGGGTAGTGCTGCGGTGCGTCCGGCGCGAAGCCCGGGTCCCTGGGGTGCCGCGTCGTGCGGAGTGTGGTGTCGGACCGTCTGTGGCACCGGTTCGGGTGCCCGGGTCGGTGTTCCGAGCGTTCGTGCTCGCTTGCGTCGGTCTCGGCTGCGGGTGGCGGTTGGTTTCGCCGGATCGGGCTGGCCGCCTCGGAGTCATGTGCCCCGTTCTGCTCGCGCGCGCTCCGTGGTTTGGTGGTGCGGTGGAGCGGTGGAGAGGTGGTGCGGTGTATCGACTGGGGTCAGCGCTGGAATGCGAGCCACTCCATGGCCTGGGTCCAGAAGGGTCGGTTTCCGGACTCCATGTCGGTGGCGATGCGGCCGTCGGCGAGGACGAGGACGCGTCCGCAGCCGATCTGTCGTGCGCGGAGCACCTCCCGGTTGCTGTTGCTGGAGAGGGTGGCGAGTCGTGCGGAGTTGCCGCCGATGTCGCGGATGCGCCATCCGTTGCGCTGGGCGAGGTTGCTGTTGTTGAGGGAGGCGTTTCGGGTGACGGGGTGGGCGCTGATGGAGAGGTTGTTGTTGCTCGCGCTGGAGAAGCCGCCGCCGGAGCAGAGGCCTGTGGCGTTGCCGACATCGGAGAAGCGCATGCCGAAGGCGTTGAGGTATGGGTTCAGGTTTTCGCAGATCTGGCTGGAGCTGCTTCCGATGAAGATGACGGAGCCGCCGTTGTTGACCCAGGCGAAGAGCTCGGCGGAGGTTGGGGAAGCTGGCCCGATGGCGGCGGAGTCGAGGACGAGGATGTCCTGGTTGTCGAGGGTGCTTCCGAAGAAGCCGCCCTGGCTTCGGGTGACGGTATATCCGCGCGACTGGAGGTGGCTGGTGAGTTCGGTGAACTGGATGCTCTGGCTGCGGATCCAGACGCGATTGTAGGGTCGCCCGGTGTTGCAGACGCAGGCGCCGCCGCTGCAGGCCTGATCGGATCCGCAGGTGACGCCGCATCCGCCGCAGTTGTTCGGATCGGTGTTGAAGTTCGGGGTGTTGCAGGTCCAGTTGGTGCCGCTGCACTGCCAGGTGCCGCAGCCATCGCAGGTGGAGCCGACCGTGCGGCCGAAGTTGCCGCATCCGCCGCAGGCGTTGGTGGTGGCGCCCTGGCAGGTGAGGGCGTCGGTGCCATTGCAGGTCCAGGTGCCGTTGCTGCAGGTTCCGCAGGTGAGGCCGTGGTTGGGGAGGGAGGAGCATCCACCACAGGGGTTGGTGGTGCTTCCGCTGCAGATGGTGTCTTCCTGTCCGTTGCAGACGATGCTGTCGAGGCCGCAGGGGCCGCAGGCGTTGGAGGCGGGCGGGGTGGCGAGGGTGGAGCATCCGCCGCATGCGTTGGGGGTCTGACAGGTGCCGTTGCACAGGCGTTGTCCGGTGGGGCAGATGCAGGAGGTTCCGCTGCAGACGGTGCCGCCGGTGCAGGCGTTTCCGCATGCGCCGCAGTTCTCGTTGTTGTTCACGAGGCTGATTTCGCCCTGGCAGGTGGTGTTGGCGGAGGTTCCGGAGCCGCTGCACTGGAGGGTTCCGGAGCTGCAGGTCCCGCAGGCCTGGCCGACGGGTCCTGTGAGGGGCCCGCAACCTCCGCAGGGGTTGGGGTCGACGCACTGTCCGCCGCACAGGATTTGGCCGGAGGAGCACGAGCAGGACCCTTCGGAACAGGACTGGCCTCCGGTGCAGACGTTCCCGCAGGTGCCGCAGTTGGCGGGGTCTGTCTGCGTGCTGGTCTGTCCGGCGCAGGTCCATCCGCCGTTGCCGTCGCATTGCCAGGTTCCGCAGTTCTGGCATTCGCTGCCGATGGTTCGGGAGAAGTTTCCGCATCCGCCGCAGGCGTTGGGGGTGACGCACTGTCCGTCACACTCGATCCGTCCGGAGGGGCAGGCGCACGCGCCTGCACCGCAGATCTGGTCGGAGCGGCAGGTGCGTCCGCAGGTTCCGCAGTTGGCGGGATCGGACTGCAGGTCGGCCTCGCCGGTGCACAACAGGGTCGTTCCGTCGCATTGCCAGGATCCGCAGTCCCCGCAGGAGGCGCCGGGGGAGCCGGGGAGGGAGCCGCATCCGCCGCATGCGTTGGGGGCGGCGCATTGTCCTTCGCACTCGATGCGGTTGTCGGGGCATCCGCAGGTTCCGTCGCGGCAGATCTCGTCGCTTCGGCACTGGAGACCGCACGCGCCGCAGTGGTTTCGGTCCGATTGCAGGTTGCGTTCGTCGGAGCAGGTCCAGTCGGTTCCGTCGCAGTCCCAGCGTCCGCAGCGGTCTCCGCAGTCATCGCCGATGCTGCGGCTGAAGTTTCCGCATCCGCCGCATGCGTTGGGGGTGACGCACTGCTCACCGCAGAGCACGCGGTCCGGGGGGCACTCGCAGCGTCCGTTGCGGCAGACGCGTCCGCCGGTGCAGGCATTGCCGCAGGCGCCGCAGTTGAGGACATCGCCTTCGGTGTCGGTTTCGCATCCGGTGTCGGGGTCGCCGTCGCAGTTCTCTGTGCCGGGCGGGCACAGGGAGACGGTGCATTCGCCATCGACGCAGCGCGGAAAGCCATCCTCGGCGGTGCAGGTTGTTCCGCAAGCTCCGCAGTTGTCGATGGTGTCGATGTCGGTTTCGCATCCGGTGTCGGGGTCGCCGTCGCAGCTCTCGGTGCCTGCGGGGCAGGGGTCCTGGGTGCACGCGCCGTCCTCGCATCGAGCGCGCCCGTTGGTGGAGGTGCAGGTTGTTCCGCAAGCTCCGCAGTTGTCGATGGTGTCGATGTCGGTTTCGCATCCGGTGTCGGGGTCGCCGTCGCAGCTCTCGGTGCCTGCGGGGCAGGGGTCCTGGGTGCACGCGCCGTCCTCGCATCGAGCGCGCCCGTTGGTGGAGGTGCAGGTTGTTCCGCAAGCTCCGCAGTTGTCGATGGTGTCGATGTCGGTTTCGCATCCGGTGTCGGGGTTGTCGTCGCAGGAGGCGCGTCCTGGGGGGCACTCGTCCTCGACGCACTGCCCGTCCTCGCAGCGCACGGTTCCGCCGGCGGCGCTGACGCACGTGTTTCCGCACGCGCCGCAGTGGTCGGTGGTGTCGAGGGTGCTCTCGCACCCGGTGGTGTCGTCCCCGTCGCAGTTCGCGAAGCCGCGCTCGCAGGCGAAGATGGTGCAGACGCGGGCGACGCAGGTGGCTTCGGCGTTGGGGAAAGCGCACTGTACGCCACATTCGCCGCAGTTGGTCGGGTCGTTGTCGAGATCTGCGCCGCGGCAGGGACCGCAGAGGTTTTCCTCGGGGATGCACTGTTCGATGTCGTCATCGAGCAGGGCGCACCGGTAGCCGAGCGGGCAGGTGCTTCCGCCGGCGCAGTCGAGGGCGCAGAAGTCCCCGTCGTCGAGGGTGACGCAGCGGTCGGGGATGTCTCCGCAGTCGGTGTCGAATCGGCACGGCTCGCAGAGGTCGTCCGCGTCGGGATAGCAGAGTTCCTCGATGTCGGCGCCGCGTCCCGCGACGCGTCGGCAGCGCCAGCCGGCGGCCGCCTCGCATTGCTCGTCGTTGGTGCAGCGGATGGTGCAGACGCGACCGAGCGGGGTGGTGAGGCAGTAGGTGCTGTCGCAGTCCTCGTCGGTCCTGCACTCGTCGAGGAAGCCTCCACCGCCCGGGTCCACGTCCCGGGGCGGGGGCTCGGAGGAGGGCCCGGAGACGTCATCGAGGGGCGCTGGCGTGCTGCCGGTCGCATCGTCGTTCCGTGCGGGCGCGTCGGTGCAGAGGCCGCCTTCGCAGCGGCCCTGCACGCAGTCGGTGTCCTCGCTGCAGGGGTCACCGGTCAGCCCCGTGCTTGTGGCGCACCCGGCGAGCAGGAGGATTGTGACGGCGAGGGCACGGGTTGTCGCCTCGACGGAGAAGGGCGGTCGCGGGAAGCTGCTCACGTCGTTGTCCGTGGCTGCGTGCGGGAGGGGCGGGGGGAGCAGGTCGTCGTCGCGTGACCCGACGTTGCCGCGGCACTGTACAGTGACTGTCACGGGGTGGCAACGATCACGGCATGGGTCACGGGGCTTCACAGTGCGACTGGAGTTCCGTATCCTGTCGGACAGATGCCGGTCCTTGCGGCGTCGTCAGCTTCCCGTCTGCAGGAGCCAGGACACCATGGTGCCCACTCAGTCTCGGTCATGGCCAGAGTCTCAGTCTCCTTCCCCCTCTCGGCCCCGGTCGCGGACCCGGACCTCGTGTTCCGTTCGCCCGGGATGCCACCGGCACGCTGGCGCGCTGCGGTCCACCCTGTGGTTGCTCGTGCTTGTGCTCGGGTCGTTGACCGGGTGCGGGACGAGTGATCGCACGTCGGCAGGACCGTGCGCCGTTGACGAGGACTGTCGCGACGGGGAGCGCTGCGTGGACGGTCGGTGTTCGGTGGATCCGGACGAGGTGGAGCCGGACGCGTCGGTTCCGGGGTCGTCCGCGGGCGCTGATGTCACGGGTGGGACGACGGGCGATGATGTCGGCGCCGAGTCGAGCGCGGAGGAGCCGGACTGCCGCCTGGCGCAGGACTGCGGACTGGGTGAGCGTTGTGTCGAGGGCGTCTGCGCGGACCCGTCCGCGTGCGATCCTGCAGCTGGGCAGGGGTGTACGGCGGCGCCGGGGTGTGCGGACGGGCGCTGCGTGTGCGAGGCGGGCGTCTGCACGCCTGCGGAGTGCGTCGTGGGTGCGGACTGTCCTGGCGGGTTCACCTGTCGTCTGGGCCGATGCGAGCTGGTGGCGGAGTGTCGGGCGGATCGGGACTGTCCCGCTGGGCAGCGCTGCGGGTCGTTGACGAGCACGTGCGTGGACGAGACGTCGTGCGTGGAGGACGCGGACTGCGGCAGCCTGGCCCAGTGCGTGGCGGGTCGTTGCGATCCCTTTGCGCTGTGTTCGTCGGATCGGGATTGTCCTGCGGGGACATCGTGTCTGGCGGCGGGATTCTGCTTTCCGGGGGCCGAGTGTCGCAGTGACGAGGAGTGTACGCTGGACGAGCGTTGCGACTTCGGGTCGTGTCAGCCGGTGACGTGCGAGGCGGATGCGGATTGCGTTCGCGGGTGGCGTTGCGTGGCCGGGGGGTGTTTTCCGGATGCACGTTGCGAGGTGGATGCGGACTGCGATCCGGGTCAGGAGTGCGATCAGCGGGTGTGTCGGGAGCGTGATGGTTGTCGCTCGGATGCGGACTGTCCGTCCGGGCAGGGATGTCTCGCCTCTGGGTGCCAGCCGTTGTCCCGGGCGTGCGAGCGGGATCGGGACTGTCCTGCGTCGCAGGAGTGTGTCCTGGGGTTCTGCTTTCCGGCGGAGGAGTGCCGCATTCCCGCGGATTGTGGTCCGGGCCGCACGTGTCTGGAGAGCCGGTGCGAGGCGCGGGAGCCGGGCACGTGCGATCTGTCGTCGGACTGTGCGTCGTCCGAGCGTTGCCAGCGGGGTCGTTGCGTGCCGCGGGACGCGTGCGGCGAGGGGACGTGCGGGGCCGGGTTCGAGTGTCGTCTGGGTTCGTGCGTCCCGCTTCCCGAGTGCGCATTGGATGCGGACTGCGGCGCGGGTGCGGCGTGCGAGCGTGGTGCGTGCGTGAGCCCTTCGGGGGAGTGTCGTTTTACGCGCGACTGTCCCGGGGCGCTGCTCTGTGTTGAGGGTTCGTGCGTGGTTTCGGCGCAGTGCATGTCGTCATCGGACTGCGCGGAGGGAGAGCGTTGCAGTGCGGGGGCGTGCGTTGAGGAGGCGCAGTGCGGGTCGTCATCGGACTGCGGGGAGGGGGAGATCTGCAGTGTGTTCACGAACACGTGCCAGCCGGGCACGAGCTGTGCGCGGAACGAGGACTGTGGTCCTGCGGCGGTCTGCTTCGACAACACGTGTCAGGTGTTCGACATCTGCGCGACGGATTCGGACTGCGGTCCGGGCACGCGCTGTCGGCTCGGGGTCTGCACGTCTGTTCCGGAGTGTCGGGTGGATCAGGAGTGCGGCGTCGCCGAGCGTTGCGATCTCAACCGTTGCGTGCCGGTCCGCTGCGGGGGGGATGCTTCGTGTCCGGGGGGATGGTCGTGCGTGGACGGTGCGTGTCAGGTGCCGCTGCTGTGCGACGGGGACGATGAGGCGTGCGCCTTTCTCGGGGCCGGGGCGACCTGTGGGCCGGATGGCCGATGCAGGGGAGGCGATGGCTGCACGTCGTCGGTGGACTGTCCGGGGGGAGGGACGTGCTTCAACGGGACGTGTTTCCCGGTGCCGCCCGGTGCGTGCGAGCAGGATCGGGACTGTCCTCCGGCGACGGAGTGTCTGTACGGGTTGTGTCTGGAGCGTGCGGAGTGTCGGAACGACGTGGACTGCGCGCCGACGTGGGTGTGCGAGTCGGACCGGTGCCGGTATGCGGGGGTGTGTTTCTCGGGCGCGGACTGCGGTGCGGGGGAGTCGTGCGAGTCGGGTCTGTGCATCGGCGGGGTTTGCGGAGGAGAGGAGGATTGTGGGGTGGGCACGGTCTGCGAGGGGGGTCGATGTCAGCGGAGCATTCGGTGTTCGGCGGCGGCGGACTGTCCGGAGGGGAGTCGTTGCGTGGACGGGTTCTGCGGGGTGGACATTGCCTGCGAGCGGACGTTCGAGTGTCCGTTCGGGTGGATCTGCGGGCGGGACGGTCAGTGTGTGTTTTCGGGGACCTGTCTTGGGGATGGGGACTGTGGCGGGGGGGAGCGGTGTCTGGGGGCGCGTTGTCTTCCGCTGGGGGAGTGTGCTTCGGACGCGGACTGCGCGGACGGGTTGGTTTGCGATCGGGGTTCGGCGTCGTGCGTGTCCCCGGCGGCGTGTGGGTCGGATGCGGACTGCGGTGAGGGCGAGCTGTGCTTTGGTTCGCAGTGTCTTCGGGATCCGGGTTGTGCGGTGGACGTGGACTGTCCCGAGGGGACGCTTTGCTTCGAGGAGGTGGGTCGGTGTGCGGTGGTTCCGGCCTGCCTGTCGGACGAGGACTGTCCGGCGGATCGGCGCTGCGACGCGTTGTCGTGTCAGCCTTTTGGCTGCGCTTCGGACGCGGAGTGTGCGGACAATGCGGAGTGCATTGCGGGCCGGTGCATTCCACGGTTTTCGTGCGAGGCGGCCGGCGACTGTCTGTTCGGTCTGCAGTGCATCAACCGGGTATGCACGAACCCTGGCGGGTGTACTTCGGACGGGGAGTGTCCGGTGAATCAGTCGTGCGTGTACGGGGGGTGCTACTTCTTTCCGCCGATGGAGTGCGAGCGGACGTCGGACTGTGGATCGGGTGAGTTCTGTCGGTTCGGGCGATGCGAGGCGTCGTGAGCGTGAGCGGGCTGGGGGGGAGGTGATGCGCGTTTCCGGAACGGGAGCGGCCGTGGCCTTGCGCGGAGGTGCGTGGGCGGTGTAACGGAAGCGGTTCGCCCGTGATTTGGCCTCCGCTGGTGTGGCGGCAGGGCGCAGGTGCCTGGAGGGGGCTCGATGGAGACGGGATCGTCACATAGGGAAGTGGCTGCTTTGCTCCGCGAGGCGTTGCCGTCGCACACGCGTTCGGCGCTTCCGGTGGATCGGGACGATCGTGCGCTGCGTGCGGGGTTGCTGCGTCTTTCGCTGGTGGTGTTGCTGGTTCACGCGGCGTGGTTTGTGGCGTGGCCGCTGGGGGTGGTGGCTCCGGAGGCGGCGCTGGCGGGATATCGCCATGGTGCGCTGATGGTTCTTGGTGCGCTGGCGGTGCTGGTGGCCTGGCGTGCGCCGGTGGGTCGGCGCGGCTTGCTGGCGGTGCTCCTGGTGGTGCAGTCGTTGCTGGTGGTGCAGGTGTCTCTGGACGAGTCCCTGGCGGCGCGGAGCGGGGACGTGCCGTTGGCGGGCGGGTGGATCGCGGCGACGATCCTGGTGTTCGCGTGGCTGGTGCCCGCGTCGCGCCGCCTGCATCGCTGGGTGGCGGGTGCGGGCGCTTTCCTTGCGCTGGTGGTGCTTGGCCTGGTGGGCTGGTTCTCGGGCGACGGTGTGGGCGCGTGGGTGGGTGTGGCGGCGGCTCCGGGTGCGCTGGCGGCGTTGCTGGTGGGGTTGTTCGCGGCGGCCAGCGAGGGGTCGGCGGAGGCGGATTCGGATGGGGTGGTGCAGCGGATTGGGCGGTACGCGCTGACGGAGCGTCTGGGGAAGGGGGGAATGGGGGAGGTGTGGCGTGCCCGTCACGAGCTGCTGACCCGTGAGGTCGCGGTGAAGCTGATCCGGGCGGATCGGGTGGAGGAGCTGCTGTTGTCGGGTGGGGATGGGGTGGATGCGGTGAAGCAGATGCGTGCTCGGTTCGAGCGGGAAGCGCGGATGACGGCGGAGCTGTCGTCGCCGCACACGATCCGGATTTTCGATTTCGGGGAGGTGGAGGGTCGGGGGTTCTACTACGTGATGGAGCTCCTGGACGGTCTGGACGTGCATACGCT
This sequence comes from Deltaproteobacteria bacterium, assembly GCA_007693585.1. GTDB lineage: Bacteria > Myxococcota_A > Bradymonadia > REDH01 > REDH01 > REDH01. Next base: position 50,222 of record REDH01000072.1, on the reverse strand, counting down.
GGTGCGTCGGTTCGGGCGGCAGCCGGAGGAGCGGGTGAGGTACATTCTCCTGCAGGCTTGCGATTCGCTGGGCGAGGCGCATGCGCGGGGGATGGTGCATCGGGACGTGAAGCCTGCGAACGTGTTCGTGTGTGCGGCGGGGATGACGTTCGACCATGTGAAGTTGCTGGACTTCGGTCTGGTGCTGCGATCGGCGCCGGTGAGTCTGCCCGAGCGCGGGGAGGTGGAGGAGGGGGGAGAGGAAGAGGACATGCGGCTGACGACGGCGGGGATCGTGCAGGGCACTCCGGCGTACATGGCTCCGGAGCAGGTGGAGGGAGTGGAGAAGCTGGACGGTCGGGTGGACATCTACGCGCTGGGCTGTGTGGCGTACTTTCTGCTGACGGGGACGGAGCTGTTCCGGAAGGCGAGTCCGTTGCGTCAGATGATCGCGCATCTTCAGGATCCGGTGGAGGATCCGAACGGAAGGCTGGGCGAGGATGGACGTGTGTCGCCGCAGTTCGTGTCGCTGTTGATGCGGATGCTGGAGAAGGATCCGGCGAAGCGTTTCCAGGACACGCAGGAGCTGACGGCGGCGCTGCATGCCCTGCGGTTGCCGCGGCTGTGGGGCCAGCCCGAGGCGCGTCGCTGGTATCTGGAGCATCTGGCGGGCCCCGACCTGAGTGCGACGGTGGCCGCGGTGGCCGGGTTCGTGGGGCCTGCGCGGAAGGCGGTGGAGGGGACGGTCGGGGGCGAGTCGCGGGAGGTGCAGTCGGTGCCAGCGGCCGAACCGGTGGAGAGCGGGGCACCGACGGCGGCGCTGGTGCCGCGTGGCGGATAGGGGTTCGGGGAGCGGTGGGGTTCCGGTGGTCCGGATCGTCGGGTGTTCGTGTCGTCGACCGGAGGCGGTTGGGCTGGCGCGGCGGGTGTCGGGTGATGTTTTGTGGTGTCGTGCTGCGGTGGTGTGGCGCGGCGGGCGTTCTGCTCAGTCGAACTCGTCGGGGTGGGCTTCGGCATAGTCGCGGATGGCCAGCAGGAAGGCGGGGCCGAAGCGTTCGGCCTTGACGGGTCCGATGCCACTGATGTCGAGCAGGTCGTCGCGGTGTTCGGGCGCAGCCTCGGCGAGGGCGGCGAGGGTGGCGTCGTTGAAGATGACGTAGGGGGGGACGCCCATGTCCCGGGCGAGTTCGCGCCGCAGGAGCCGGAGGTGTTCGAAGAGTCCGGGCCGGGTGTTGTGGGTACTCCTTCTGGGGCGTGGTGTCCTTGGGTTGGCGTTGCTTCGTGCTGGTGCTGCGCGGAGGGTGGGGAGTTCGAGGGACTCTTCGCCCTGGAGGAGGGGGCGGGCGCGGTCGGTGAGCTTGAGTACGCCGTGGTTGCCGATGTCCTGGACGAGGAATCCGCGGTGGATGAGCTGGTGGAGGAGGGTTTCCCACTCCCGTTCGGAGTGGTTTCGTCCGATCCCCCAGGTGGAGATGCGGTCGTGTCTTCGGTTGACGACGGACTGTCTGGTGGAGCCGCGGAGGACGTCGATGACGTGGCGGAGTCCGAAGCGTTGTTCGACGCGGTAGACGCAGGAGAGGGCCTTGCGTGCGGCTTCGGTGGCGTCCCAGGTGTCGGGCGGGTCGAGGCAGGTGTCGCAGTTTCCGCAGGGTTCGGGGAGTGCTTCTCCGAAGTAGTGCAGGAGGGCCTGTCGTCGGCAGCTCGTGGTTTCGCAGTAGGCGACCATGGAGGCGAGCTTTCGTCCTTCGATGCGACGCTGTTCCTCGTTCTCGGTTCGGGCGATGAGTCTTCGGGCGAGGGCGGCGTCTCTCGGGGCGTAGAGGAGGAGGGTTTCGGAGGGGAGTCCGTCGCGTCCGGCGCGTCCGGTCTCCTGGTAGTATCCCTCGACGGAGAGGGGGAGGTCGACGTGGAGGATCCAGCGGACGTTGGACTTGTCGATTCCCATGCCGAAGGCGACGGTGGCGACGACGGTCTGGAGTTCGTCGCGCTGGAATCGTTCCTGGACGCGTTCCCGGTCGGCGCTGTTGCGTCCGGCGTGGTAGTGGTCGGCGGCGATTCCGGCCTTCTGGAGGTGCGAGGCGATCTCCTCGGTTCTCTTTCGGCTGAGGGCGTAGACGATGCCGCTCTCTCCCTGCTGGCGGGAGACGAAGTCGTGGACCTGGGTTCGCCAGTCGACCTTGGTGGCGACGGTGTAGCGGATGTTCGGCCGGTCGAAGCTGGAGACGAAGACGGGTGCATTGCGGATGTGCAGGACCCGTCGGATGTCTTCCCGGGTGTGGGGGTCGGCGGTGGCGGTGAGCGCGACGAGGGGGACGTGTGGGAAGCGCTCGCGGAGGATGCCGAGGGCTTCGTACTCGGGTCGGAAGTCGTGTCCCCATTGGGAGACGCAGTGCGCTTCGTCGACGGCGAAGAGTCCGACGTCGATGTCATCGAGCCGTTCGAGGAGCTGGGAGAGGAGTCGTTCGGGGGAGACGTAGAGGAGGTCGATGCGCTCGTTGTGGAGGTCACGCCGGATGGATGCGGCCTCCTCGGCATCGAGGCCGCTGTGCCATGCTGCGGCGCGCACGCCGCAGGCGCGGAGTGCGTCGACCTGGTCCTTCATGAGGGAGATGAGGGGGGAGACGACGACGCCGAGTCCGTTCCGGAGGAGCGCGGGGATCTGATAGCAGAGGCTTTTTCCGCCGCCGGTGGGCATGAGGACGAGTGCGCTCTGTCCGCTGCCGACGTGGGTGATGATCTCTTCCTGTCGTCCTCGGAACGCGGGGTATCCGAAGGTCTGCTGCAGGGTGTTCCGGGCCTTCTCGGCGACAGCGTTTCGCGTCGCTGGATCGAGGTGGTTCCGGGTGTGTTCGGGGGAGTCGGATTGGCTGGGGTTCACGTCGTCCGGGGGGTGTTGGGCGCGATGGGCGAGGAGCCTAGTCACGTCCTGTCCCGGGTGCGAGCCCCGGAGTGGTTCATGGTTCGTGGGGTGTGGAGAGGGGACGTGGCTCCAGTTGGACGTTGGCGGGTGTTTTCGGGGTGGAGAGCGGAAGCCGGGGTGCTTCGTTGGTGGGAGCGTTCCGCGGGGTTCTGTCGGGCAGGGGAGGTTCGGTTTCGGGGGTTCGGGGCGGGTTGGCGCCGTGCGCGAGGGCGTGCTGAACGGACTGTTCGACGGTGAGTGTGAAGTGGTCTTCGCCGAGGATGGCCGCGGTGCCGGAGCGGGCGAGGTGGTCGCGGACGGGTCCGCGTGCGGAGGCGATGTAGACGTGGATTCCGCGTTCGCGGTAGGTTTCGACGATTTCCCGGAGTGCGGCATCGGCGGAGGAGTCGATGCCGTTCATGGCGGAGGCGTCGAGGACGAGTGCGATGAGGGAGCCGGGTTCGCGCCGGGCTTCCAGTACGGCGAGGCGTTGCTTGAGGAAGGAGATGTTGCCGTAGTAGAATTGGGCGTCCATGCGGACGGCGAGGATTCCAGCGGGGCACTGGGTGTCTGGGAAGTGTTTCTCGTTTCGCCAGAGGGTTGTTCCGGGCAGTCGTCCGAGCACGGCCATGTGGGGTCTGGTGGTGCGGAAGACGAAGACGAGCATGGAGGCGCCTGCGCCGATGACGATGCCTTCTTCGATGCCGATGAGGAGCGTGGAGGCGAAGGTGAGGGAGAGGAGTCCGAGGTCGATGCGGTCGGAGTGCAGGAGGTGCTTCATCTCCCTGATGTCGACGAGTTTGAGGACGGCGGTCATGATGATGGCGGCGAGCGCGGCGCGGGGGACGTGCTGGAGGACGGGGGTGAGGAGCAGCAGTCCGAGGGCGACGAAGGCGGCGGTGAAGACGGCGGCGATGGGGGTTTTCGCTCCTGCCTCGGCGTTGACGGCGGTTCGGCTGAAGCCTCCGGTGACGGGGTAGCCGCGGAAGAGCCCGGCGCCGAGGTTGGCGAGTCCGAGTCCGACGAGTTCGCGGTTGGCGTTGATCTCGTAGCGTTGTCGTCTGGCGAAGGCCCTTGCGACGGAGAGGGACTCCATGGCGCCGACGAAGGAGATGGCGAGGGCGGTGGGGAGGAGTTGGCGGAGCAGCTCGGGGGAGAGGGGGGGGATCATGGGGGCGGGGAGTCCGCCGGGAACGGGGCCGACGATCCGGACGCCGTGCTGGGCGAGTCCGAGGGTGATGACGGCGAGGGTGGCGAGACCGACGACGACGAGTGCGCCGGGGACGCGGGTGTTGAGGCGTTTGAAGAGCAGGAGTCCTGCGATGGTGGACGCGCTGAGGGCGAGGGTGGCGGGGTGAAGGTCATGGAGGCGTGTGAGGGTTTCGCCGATGCGGCCGAAGACGGACTGTGTCTCGAGCTGGAAGCCGAGGAGTGAGCCGAGCTGGCTGGAGGCGATGACGATGGCGGCGGCGGAGGTGAATCCGCTGACGACGGGGTGGCTGAGGAAATTGGTGACGAAGCCCATGCGCAGCAGTCCCATGGCGAGCTGGATGGCGCCCACCATGAGTGCGAGGACCATGGCCGCGACGAGGTAGTCGTGGGTTTCGGCGGCGGCGATGTGCTGCAGTCCGTCGGCGACGAGGAGGGAGACGATGGCGACGGGTCCCACGGCGAGTTGTCGGGAGGTGCCGATGGACGCGTAGAGGACCAGGGGGACGATGGAGGCATAGAGTCCGACGACGGGTGGCAGGCCTGCGAGCATGGCGTAGGCCATGGCCTGCGGGATGAGCAGCACGGCGGTGGTGAGTCCTGCGGCGAGGTCTCCGCCCATGGTGGTGCGGGTGTACGCGGCGATCCGTGCGGTGATTCGTCCGATCATGTCGGTCTCCGGGCGAGGGCCGTCGGAGGGCGTCCGCGTCCGGGGCCGTGGTGGGCCCCGGCGGACGCGCCGCGGGTGGTGTTGCGGTTTCGGAGGGGCGGTGCCCCTGTCCTGGGGTTGCGCGGCGGGCCGGCTGGAAGAGGGGCTGCGGCGCGGGGGTGGGAGTGGAGGTCAGACTGCGTCGATGGAGAGGTCGCCGCCCTCCTCCGGCCGGAAGACGTTGATGGGCAGCTTGAGGTATCTGATCTCGTTGGCTTCGGGCTTCGGCAGGCGTCCTGCGTCGACGTTGACCTGGACGCTCTGGAAGAGGAGCTTGGGTGCGGCCAGCGTGGCGTCCCGGGCTTCGCGCTTCTCGACGAACTCCCTTTCGGAGGTGTCGGCCCTGAGCATGACGTTGTTCTGCTTGTGGGCGGAGAGGGGCGCGACGTACTCGAGGTCTCGTCCACCGGGCTGGTAGTCGTGTCCGACGTAGACCTGGGTGTTGTCGGGGAGCGCGTAGAGGCGTTCGTGGATGGCGTGGTACATGTCGGTGGCGCTGCCGCCGGGGAAGTCGCAGCGCCCGGTTCCCATGTCGGGCATGAAGAGCGCGTCACCGGTGAAGAGTGCATCACCGAAGAGGTAGGAGGCGCAGGCGGGCGTGTGTCCCGGGGTGAAGATCACCTTGAAGGAGAGGCTGCCGACGTCGACGGTCTGTCCGTCCTCGAGGAGCATCTCGAACTGGGAGCCATCGGTGGAGAAGTCTTCGGGGAGGTCGAAGATGTTCTTGAACATGGCCTGGACCTCGGTGATGCGCCGTCCGATGGCGGTGGGCACGCCGGGGAGGTGCTTCTTGAGCCAGGCGGCGCCGCTGAGGTGGTCGGCGTGCGCGTGGGTTTCGAGGATGAGCTTGACGTCGAGCTCGTTCTTTCGGACGAAGTCGAGCACTTCCTCGGCGGATTCGGTCCAGATCCTGCTGGCTGCGGGTTCGTAGTCGAGGACGGGGTCGATGATGACGGCGTCCCGGGTTTCGTCGTCCCAGACGACGTAGGTGAGGGTGAAGGTGCGGGCGTCGTAGAAGGTGTCGATCTTCTGCATGGTGGCCTCCATCGGGCGGGTGGGTGGTGGGTGTTCGTGGGACCGTTTCCGGATGGTCACGGTCGCGGGTCACGGCAACCTGTCCCGGTGTAGAGCAACGCTCGTGCCAGCTCTGTGGAGGAACGTGTTGGCGGTGGTTTACGGCCTGTTGGGGGCGGGTCCGTTGGTGGAACCGGGCGTGTGGCGCCTGGATGTTTCAGTTTCCGAAACGCGCGTTTCCGGATTTGGAAACAGCGTTTTCGAGGAGGGTCCATGCGGCGATCCCGACGAACCCGATGGCTGCGGCGGTTGTGAACATGGTGGCGTCGTCCTGGAGGTCGGCGATCCAGCCGAAGACGGGCGCGGCGATGAAGCTGGCCATTTCGAGGAGTGCGGTGAAGGTGGCCAGCGCGGTGCCGCGCATGTCATCGGGCATGCGTCCGATGGCGAGGGAGGCGGCGCAGGGGAAGAAGGTGCCGTGGGCGAGTCCGCCGAGGAGTCCTGCGGCGAGGAAGGTGGATGTGGAGTGGGCGTGTGCGGCGAGGAGGAGCGCGACTGCGTAGAGGCCGAGGGAGGGCGCCACGAGGTTGTGCGGTCCGATGCGGTCGGGGAGTCGTGCACCGAGGAGGCGGACGGTGATGGCTCCTCCGGCGTAGGTGAACCAGAGCCAGGTGGGTTTGGGTACGTTTCGGGTTTCTGCGGCGACGGCCCCGAAGTAGAGGATGGCGGAGAAGATGGCGGCGAAGACGAGTGTGGCGATCCAGACGGGAGCGAGTCTGGGGTGGAGTAGCGCGCGCACGAGTGCGGCGGGCCCGGGTGGTGGTCGTCGTTCGGCGTCGTGGTTTGGCGGTGGTTTGGCGGGGTCCTTCACGAGGAGGACGGGGAGGATGGAGAGTGCGACGACGAGGGCGACCCAGGGGAAGATGCGCTGTACGTCGCCGCCGCCGAGGCCGAGTTCGCCGGCGATGGGATTGACGATGAGTCCTGCGAGTCCGGCGATGCCGAAGAGTGCGATGCCTTCGGTGCGTCGCTGGGAGGGCATGCCGTCGATGGCGAGGGTGAACCACGCGGTGGCGGCGGCGCCCATGGCGGCGCCGAAGAGGATTCGGTTGAGCCAGAGTGCGGGTCCGAGCGAGGGGATCCAGGCGAGCCAGGCGATGGTGGCTGCGGAGAGCAGGGTAGCGGTGTGGAGGACGGGTCTTCGTCCGATGGTGTCGAGGGCCCATCCGACGAGGGGTCGGGAGGCGACGGCGCCGATTCCACCGGCGGCCATGAGGGTTCCGATTTCGGTGCGGGTGGCGCCGAGGTGGAGGAGGAGGAGGGGGACGAGGGGGAGGGATGCGAAGGAGAGGTTCTGGAGGAACTGTCCTGCGAGGAGGAGCCAGAACCGCGGGGTGAAGAGGCGGGGCATGGGGGGGCCTGGTCGGAGCGCGCCGGAGGGGTTCCGGCGTGGGGCGAGCGGCTACGTCCAGGCGACGGGATGGGCAAGGGTTGACTGTTGTCAGCCTGCGGGGTCAGCAGCTGCAGTTTTCGCAGACCGCGCAGTTGCTCGACCACTCACAGGTGCTGAGGCAGAACTGCCACTGGCTCGTGCCGCAGCATCGCCAGTTGTTTCCCAGGGGTCCTTCGGTACCGGGGCGGATGCGGAGGCACTCGTTTCCGGGTGCGGGTTCGCAGTCGCCCCAGGCGCAGGCGCTGGTGCAGACGCGGTGTCCGCAGGGGTCGTTGTTGGCGCAGGGTGCAGTGTCGCCCGGGCTGCAGACTTCGTCGGGGCATCCGGACCAGTTTCCGTAGGGTCCCCAGTCGCATGCGTCGGTGCAGGTTCGCGAGCGCTGTTCGAACCCTGCGCCCGAGCAGCTGCAGTTGCGGGTGTCCGTGTCCACTTCTCCCGGGGAGCAGATGTCGGTTCCGGAGCAGTCGGACCACCGGCTCCAGTCGTCCCATCCGCAACCGTCGAGTGTGCATGTGCGTGTTCGGGTGCGGGCGCCGCTTCCGCAGGCGCCACCGCAGGACTCTTCGTCGGTCTGGATGGCGCCGGGGGAGCAGATGGATCCGGTGCACCCGCGCCAGTCGGTCCAGGGTCCCCATCCGCAACCGTCGAGCGTGCATGTGCGCTGGCGCTGGTCGGATTCTCCGCAGGGGCAGTCTCGGGTGTCGGTGTCGATCTGCCCGGGGCTGCAGGCGGTGCCTGTGGAGCAGTCGGTCCAGGTGCTCCACTCGCCCCAGTGGCAGGTGGAGCGGTCGCACTCGCGGCTGCGTTCCTGGACGGCGCCGGCGCATCCGGAGCAGTTCTCGGTTTCGGTCTCGACCTGGAAGGGCACGCAGACGGCGTCGGTGATGCAGTCGGACCAGCGGGACCAGTCGCCCCAGGTGCAGTCGAGGCCGCAGGTTCGGGACGCCTCTTCGGTCCCTTCGGCGCAGCTTCCGCAGGAGCGGGCGCGCTGCTCGATGTCGCCGGGGCTGCACTCGCCGGTGCATCCGTCGGGATCGGGGAGGCACACGGGTGTGTCGATCTCGTCGACGGGGACGGTTTCGCAGGTGAATCCGGCGGGGCAGTCGTTTTCGTCGCAGGGTCTGGAGCAGAAGGGGTCCTCGTCGTGTCCCTCGTGCAGGCAGAGATCGTCGGCGCAGTCGCCGTCGTCGGCGCATGGTTGTCCGAAGGCGGCCGGGTCAGGGTCGAGCCGAGAGGTGGCGTCGCTCGGTGAGGGGTCGTGGGTCTCGGTTGCTGCGCTGGCGTCGGTTTCGGTGCGTGAGTCGACGTCTGCGGTTTCGTCGGTGGCGCCGGCGTCCGCGGAGGTGCCTTCCGGTCCGACTGCGTCGCGATCGGGTCGCGGTGGGGGGGCGTCGCCGGGGACGACGGGATCGCCGGAGGCGCACGCGGCGAGGACGAGTGTGAGGAGGACGGCAGCGACGCTGCGCGTGCGGGGCATGGTGGGGTGGGCGGGGGGATCGAAGGTCATGTGGCGTTCCGGGCGGTGTGGAGACCGGGTCAGGGGTGGAAGGGTTGCGAATTCGTGGCCGAGCACAAGGAAAAATTGTTCCTGACTGGCATGGTGGTGTTGCGGCGTGCTGGTACTCGCATCGAGCTCGTGGCAAGGGATGGTCGTGGTGGGCACTGCTGGGGAGTGGGTTCATGGCGAACAGGGAGAGTCCGGTGGTGCTGCGGCCCGAGTTCAGGCCGTTCGTCTGGATGCCGGTGCTGTGGGCCGCGCTTTTTGCGGTGTTGCTTCTCGGTGTAGTGCATGTCGTTTCGCCGTTCCTGGCGTTGCCTCGCCTGGTGGGCCTGGTGTTCGGGGGTGTGGTGTTGTGTCTCGGCTTGCTGGTGGCGCAGCGTCTGGCGGCGTGGTCGAAGGAGCGGGTGGAGATTCATCGTCGTCGGATTGTGCGTCGGTATGGCGGGTTGCTGACGAGCGGGTCGGTGGAGCTGGATCTTCGCAACGTGACGCAGGTGGGGACGGTGCGGCCCTTTCTGGAGTCGAGGCTGTTCGGGACGGGGCGTGTGGAGCTGCGTGCGGCGGGAAGCTTCGGGACCGAGGTGGAGATTCTGGGGCAGCGCGAGGCGGAGGAGGTGCTGGAGCTGGTGCAGCTTCGGATGGCGGAGCAGGGGCTGCGGATTGACCGGGGTGCGGCGGTGCTGGAGACGCGTCCGCAGGTGTCGGGGATCGTGATGGACATGGGGCCATCCGCGGTGGCGTGGTTGGGTATGCTGGGTCTGGTGTGGTTGCAGGCGATGGTCTTTGCCGGCATCCTGGTGGGGTTGCCGGACGAGTCTCCGGTCGCGGCGTGGTCGATGATGCGGGAGATGGCGGGTCATGGTGAGGTTCCGCTGGCGGGTGGTGATCTGCTGGTGAGCACGGTGCGCGGTGAGGATGTGGCGCGGCTGCTGACGGCGGTGGTGGTCGGCCTTGTGCTTGCGTTCCTGGTGGTGGTGGGGGGGCTGGGGGTACGTCTCGGGAATCTTCTTCGTCGCCGGTATACGCTTCGTCCGGAGCGGGTGGACTTCGAGGACGGCTTTCTGACGCGCCGGCTCAAGATGATCCCGGTGGAGAACCTGGCGGATGTGACGACTCATGCTCCGCTGCTGCTGCGGCTCGTGTCGCACGCGCGGGTGACGTTGAGTGCGCAGGGGGCGGGGAGCGAGATCGTGTTCGAGCTCGTGCCGGACGCGGAGATGTTCAAGGAGGTGCTCAAGGGGTTGATTGAGGATGCGCCGTCGCGGGAGGGCGGTCTTGCGGAGGGCGGGGTCGCGGCGGTTGGGGTCGTGGAGGGCGGCGACGGTGGGGGTACGGCGGAGCCGTTGGTGGCCTGTTCGGCGGGTGTTTCCGGTGGGGCGGATGGGGCTGCGCGACCTGATGCGGGGGGGGATTCCGCTGCATGGTCCGAAGAGGGGTGTCGGGGTGTGGAGCCCGTGACGCCGATGCCTTCGCGAGCGGGTGCGGAGTCGCGTCCGGTTCAGCGTCGGGAGTGGCCTGAGGTCGAGTTGCGGATGGATGCACGCCGCGTGGTGCGGGCCCCGCTCCTGTGGTCGCTGGGGGCCTGGGGTCTGGCCGGGGTGGGTTCGCTGGTGGTCTTCATCGTGCTGGGGATGGGTGGGTGGATGGCGGAGACGGGGCGTGTGGGAGGGACGGTGCTCGCGGTCTGCCTGGGGGTGGGGCTCGTGACCGGGCTGTTCGGTGCGGTGGGCGGGGCGTTTCGTCGCGCGATCACGACGTATACGCTCGGTCGCCGTTCGGTGCGTTCGCGGGTGGCCTTGCTGCAGGAGCGTATCGAGGAGTTCGGGGTGGAGAAGGTGATGACGTTGCATGTGCGCCGTGATCCGGTTGATCGGTGGATGGGCACGGCGACGGTGACGCTGATGTCGGTGGGGTCGATGATGCCGCTGGTGCTGTCCTCGATCCGGCTGGACGAGGCGGACGAGCGCACGCTGTGCGAGCGTCTGGGGATGCCGGTGTCGGTCCCTCGGCGTCGGCTGCGGTCGCGGTTCACGGTGCGACGGCATGTGCTGGGGTCCCTGTGGTGGCCGCTGGTCTGGGGTTTGTCGCTCCTGGTGGGTGGGGTCCTGTTCGTGCTGGGGTTCGGGGGGCTGGCCCTGTTCGCTGCGGTGGGGGGTGCGCTGGCGCTGTGGGTGCTGTTCGCCATGGCGGCGGCGCTGGCGGCGCGGTACCGTGAGCTCTGGCTGCACGACGAGGGGGTGACGGTGCGTTCCGGGGTCTTCGTGAAGGGGACAGTGCGTGGGGCCTGGGCGGACCTGCGCCACATCGACACGGTGGTGTTGCCCGGTTGCGGGGGGGCGGGCTGGCTGGATCTGTTCTTCGGGGGACCTGGGCGTGCGCAGGTGCCGATGCTGGATGGGGTGGTTGCGCTGCACCGTTCGCTGGACGCCGAGTTGTCCGGTCCGGATGCGTCGCTGGAGGAGGAGCTTGCGGAGGCTCGGCCTCTGGCGCGGGTTGCGCTTGCTCGGCTGGCGCTGACGCTGCTCTTGGTGTTTCCGTTGTTGCCGCTTTTGCCCGTGGTTCTTCCGCTGTCGTACCTTCGACTGCGTCGGACCCGGCATGTGCTGACGCGCGCGGCGGTGGTGTCGGAGCGGCGGTTGCTGTGGTCGCGGCGCTCGAGCGTGCTGCTGGAGCGGGTGGATCACGTGACCGTTCACCGGGGTCCGTTGCACCAGATGCTGGGCGGCGGAACGGTGCGGGTGTTCACCACGGGCAGCTCGGGCGCAGACCTGGTGGTGGGGGATGTCCCGGACGCGGAGGTTTTCAGCGCCCGGGTTCGCGAGGTGAGTGGTCGCGACGCCGACTGAGGTGTTCCGGTCCGGGCGCCGGGGCCGGAGGTGTTGTCGTGGGCCCGGGCGGTGGTGTTCAGGCTTCCGGTGGCGGTCCGGCGGCGGCGACCGCTTCGGCCTGTTGCTGTGCTTCGGCGGGGGGGGCCTTCTTCCAGACGAACTTGAGTCCGACGGCGAGTCCGATGCCGAGGATCAGGAGCAGGATGCCGAGAAGTGGACGGAAGACGATCCAGGCGATGGCGATGACGATGAGGGCGATGGGGGTGGCGATGAGGAAGGCGACGATCCCGGAGCCGGTGCGGACGATGCTTCCGGCGATGGGCAGGACGGAGGCGACGACGGCGAGGGGCTTGAAGAGGGCCATGAGTCCGCCGAAGAGCATGAGCCATCCGAGGAACCGCAGGAACCAGGTCATGGCGACGTTGGCGGCCATGGCGTCTGCGAACATGGCTTCGGCGGTGTGGTTGCCCGTGCGCACGAAGAGCAGGGCGCGACCGGCGGAGGTCTGGTACTGGGCGAAGCCGAGTCCGCTCTGTGCGCCGATGATGGAGGACTCGACGGCGGGTGCGCGTTCGAAGCGGATGCGCACGTCGCCGACCTGGGGTGCAGTGGGGTTGGCGCCGCGGTAGAGGAGGCCGTCCTGCACGGTGAGGGTGTTGCGGATGCTCTCGGGGACGGCGGCGAGCTGCTCGGTGGTCAGGGAGAGGTTCTCGAAGTTGCTGAACCGTGAGAGGATGCTGTCGGAGAGGCGGAAGTCCCCGAAGGTGGCGGAGGAGGCACGGAACGTGGCGTCGGGGAACGGCATCTGTGCGGGGTTGCGGTGTCCTTCCGGGTTGTTGAACCGGGAGGAGTCGTTGAGCGTGGAGGACCACTCGGTGCGGTAGGAGTAGGTGGTGACGCGCTCCTCGGTGCCGCCGACGGAGGTTCGGGTCTCGGTGCGGCTGTCTTCGCGCCACTGGTACATTTCGACGGTTCGCTTGAGTCCGGTGGCTCCGGTGGCCTCGATGCCGAAGACGTCATCGCGGAGGGTTTCGGATACTTCGACGGGGGCGACGACATGGATGAGGCGTCCGTCGTTGCCGGGGTCGACGGGCGATGCGGGGACGGAGATGACGGCCGCAGCGCCTTCGCTGAGGGACTTGGCGGTCTTCACGGCTCGGCCTTCGTTCCAGAAGAGGAGGGGGAAGGCGAGGAGGAAGATGATCAGGCCGACGACGATGCCCTTGATCGAGTCTCCCAGTCTCTGGAAGACGTTGCGACGAGTGACGACGACATTGCTGCCCATGGGGACGCTCCTGTGAGGGAAGGGTTGAGGACCGGGTGCGCCGGCGTCTGATGCCGCAGCGCGGGGAGAGCCGTTGCGATGGCGTGGCGGGAGCCGTCCTCTCGCAGGCGCGGATGCGTGTCAAGCAACGGATCTCTTACGTGGCCCTACAGGATCCAGTGGGCCCGACAAGATTGTGGTCGGTGGAGTGGCGGGCGGGCGATTCTCGCTGGTGTCCGGTCTGGGGAGCGGCGGCGCGGGTTCTGGTCATGGTCGCGGGTACGGTTCTGGTTCTTCCTCGTGTTCTGGTTGCGCGGGGTGTTCGAAGGCCTGTCCGTTTCGGACGAGTCTGTCGGCCAATCGGGGGAATCCCTCGGTGTCGAGGTTGCGGTCGTGGTGGTCGAGCAGGAGTCGGATGGCGTGCGCTGCGCGGAGGCGGTTCGGACCGTCGGAGTGTTCGTCTGCGGCGACGCGTGCGAGGTTCAGGAGGAGCTCGTGGCGCAGGCTGGGGTCGTGGATGCGGTCGGTGAGCGCGCGTGCCGTGAGCACCGGGGGGTGGAGTGGGTCGGGGTCGAACCGCATGAGGAGTCCGGCGAGGAGGGTGGCGGGTGCGACGGGCAGCGGTTCGAGGCGTGCGGGCACGGGGTGCTGGTCTGGCTGGTCGGCGCGGGCGAGTCGTGCGCGGAGGTCGGCGTCGGGGATGCAGGGCTGGGAGAAGGTGTCGGGATGCTCGCAGGTGAGCGTATCCCAGGTGGCGGTGGCGAGGGCCCTGAGCGTCATGGCGTGGCTGTCGCGGGTTCCCGGTCCGATCCAGTCGACGAGCAGGAAGGGCATGACGGCGTCGATGTCGACGAGTCCGAGCGCGCCCCACTCCTCGGCGTCGTGGAGGTCCGGGGGGATGACGGGCCAGCTCGATGCGCGCTGGAACATGGTGGTGATGCGCGGGTTCGGTGAGTCCATGTTGAAGCCGAATGCGATGACGCGGGCGTGTCCGTGTTCGTGCTGCACGACGGAGATGAAGGTGTCGGCGGGCAGGGTGTTCTGGAGTTGGCTGGCCTGCGTGGTGAGGCCGATTCCGCGGATGGAGACCCAGGACACGGGGGTGTGGGGGAGGGTATGGAGCTCGCGTACGGCAAAGGTGTGCGCGGGGAAGGCCGAGTCGCGGAGGGTCTGGAGATGGACCTGCGTTCGTTCGTGGATGGCGCGCTGGAGGGCATCGTCATGGGCGTCGTGGCCGAGCATCTCGGTTCGTGCCTCCTGGGTGGTGACGACGAGGCAGAGGACGACGAGCAGGGCGTACGGGGGGTTCGGTGTTGTCCTCGTGCTGTGTTGCGGGGGGAACATTGGGTCTGTCCGCGGGATGGTGGTTGACGGTTGCTCGCCTCCGTGCGGGACTCTATAGCGGCGTGGCCGAGCCGTCGAGACGGGGGCACGAAGGGGAAGGGAACCGGCGGGACGCCGGTGGGTGGTCACGTCAGTGGCGTTGACGGCGTTGTGGGGACCGACAGGGTTGCCCGAAGGAGGAGTCACGGTGAAGTGGATTGAGGTACTTGAGCGTGCACTGAGCCCGGCCGGTGCGACCGACCCGGAGGCGTTGATGGGTCAACTGCGCGAGGTCCACGCCGAGCTGGAGAGCAGCGTATTCGGCGGGGACGCGGGAGAGGCGCTTGCTGGCCTTCGTCGGCTTGGCGATGCGCTCCTGCGGTTGATGGAGCGCCTTCCGGCGGCGCGTCCGCGCCTTGCGGGGGTGTTGACGTCGACGGTGGAGTCCATCGTGCTGGCGGGTGTGGAGGGTTCGGTGCCTGCCGCGGATCGGGCTGGGGAGCTGGCGACGTGGCTGGCGGGCAATGCGTTCGGTGCGCTGGAGGGGTTCGAGTCGCGGTTGGCGGACATTCTGGATCCGGACACACGGGAGGCCCTTGTCGAGGAGTGCGTGCGGCGGTCGGTCGAGGCGGACATTCTGCCGGAGGGTCGTGGGCCGTGTCGTGCGTGGTGGTCGGGGCTGGTGCATGTGCTGCGTGCGGAGAGCGACTCGGTGGAGGACTGGATTTCGGCGGCGGATGCTGCGGGTGCGATGGGAGTGGAGCGCCGGGTGTGGGAGGCTCTCATTCTTGCGTCGTCAGGCGAGTCGGCGCGCTCTCTGGCCGGGGTGCGTGCGCTGTCGGTGTCGGCCCTTCAGGACGGGGAGGAGGAGTGGTCCAGGCGGGTCGAGGTGCTCGAGGATGATGTGCTTCGGATTCTGGGTCGGGATCACGAGGCTTTCGAGCGGGTGATCGCGTCCTGGCGGAGCGCGCAGGATGAGGTTCATGTTCGGCGGATGCGGCGCCTGTTGCGGCATCCGGATCGCGGGTCGGCGGTGGATCGCGCTGCGGCGAGGTTGGCCGCGGGGGGATCGGTTCAGGAGCGGGTGGTTCTTCAGGCGGCGCGAGGGGATGCGGTTCGGCTTGCGGAGGAGGTTCAGCGGATCTCGGATTCGGATCTCGAGGGGCTTCCCCCGGAGGTGCTGGGGGAGGCGGCGACGATGCTGCGTGAGGTTGCGCCGCTGGAGGCAGGCCGGATCTTCCTTCGGCTGGGCATGATCGACGGTGCGGAGATGAGTCTGGGTGCCCAGAACCGGGCGATGGTGTCGTTCGAGGCTGCGCGGGAGTGTTTCGATCGGGCGGGCAGCTTCTGGGTGTGGAAGGAAGCGTTGACCCGTCTGCTGCAGCGATACGAGAACAACACGGTGTTCGGACCGGTGTTTCGCGCTCGGTTCACGGGTCCGGCGCGAGGTCGCCGTTCGGCGGTCGAGCGTGGTCCGAAGGCGAGCTCGTCTGTCGAGGGCTCGGGGGGAGGGGAGGCGCCGGGTCCGGGCACGATGGTTCCGCCGCGGCCGTCGGGCGGCGCCCGTCCGTCGCGTTCGAGCGGGAGTGCTCCGGCGGTGTTCGTGCGGGGCTCGTCGGTTCGTCGGTCGGGCGAGTCGGAGAGGCCGGTGGCGCCGGCGATTCCGGAGTCGATGTCCCGCAGGCCGCCGGTGCCCCCGTCCCCGGTTGCGGCTCAGGGGATCGAACCGGAGGCGTTCAGCGAGCGTCCGCAGAGCAGCGTGACGCGCCGTGCGCTCCGGCGGGATGCGTCCGGGAACCCCCTGGTCATTCGGCGGCGTGTGGAGCCGGTGGCGGATGAGGATGTCGACCCGGACAGCTGAGGTTCTGCCTGGTTCGCGTGTCTTGCGCGGCGTCGACCGCGGCCCCAGCCTCTCGGGGTGGGGGAGGAACGAGGAGGTGATGGGCGATGGGTAGAGGAACTCTTGCGAAGCATGTTCTTCCCACGGCAGAGGAGTGTCTGCCTGGCCGGGACGATCCGATGCGGGTGTCCGAGCGGCACGCGGTTCTGGGGACGCCCATGAACGGTCCGTGGCCTGGCATGGAGATCGCGTTGTTCGGCCTGGGTTGTTTCTGGGGCGCGGAGCGGCGGTACTGGCAGATGGAGGGGGTGGTGTGCACCGCGGCCGGGTACGCCGGAGGGTTCACGCGCAACCCGACGTACCGTGAGGTGTGTACGGGCCGGACGGGTCATGCGGAGGTGGTCCGGGTGGTCTTCGACCCGGCCCGGACGAGCTATGCGGACCTGCTGGCGGTCTTCTGGGAGATCCACGATCCGACGCAGGGGATGCGTCAGGGAAATGATGTCGGGACGCAGTATCGGTCGGCCATCTACACGGCGGGTGGGTCTCAGGGTGTGCTGGCCCGGCGGAGTCGGGATGCGTTTCAGGCGCGTCTTGACGCAGCGGGTCTGGGTCGGATCACGACCGAGATTCGCGAGTCCCCGACGTTCTACTTCGCCGAGGACGAGCATCAGCAGTATCTGCACAAGGTGCCGAACGGTTACTGCGGGCTTGGGGGGACGGGGGTGTCCTGCCCGGTGGGGGTCTTTGCTGGCGATCCCGTACCGTAGTGCACGGGGAGGGGGTGGTGGGGGTGGCGTGGTCGCGAGTGGACGGAGAGCGCGAAGCCGGCTTCCTGGAGGAGGCTGACGCTGTCCCGATCGAGGTGGCAGCCGCCGGCCATCTGGCGCCAGCAGGGTGTCAGTCGTTTCTGGAGGCCTCGCATGGTGGTTCCGGCTGCTGCTGTGTGTTCGGCCCAGAGGAGTTGACCGTCGTGGGCGAGGGCCCGGTGCATTTCGTGGGCGGCTGCGGCTGGGTCGGGGATGGTGCACAGGACGAAGGTGGCGAGGATGGTGTCGAAGGATCCGTCCTCGAAGGGGAGGGCTGCGGCGTCCGCGTCGAGCAGGGTCACCGGGAAGGGGGGGCGCAGGCGGTCGATTCGGTTCTGTGCACGCCTTCTCATGTGGGGGTCCGGTTCGATGCCGACGAGCTCGGAGATCGGAGCGTCTTCGGGGAGGAGCCGCAGGTTCGCTGCGGTGCCGATTCCGATCTCGAGAACGCGACCTCGCGCGTGTCGGATGACGCGTCGGCGCACGGGGTGTAGCGGCGCCATCATGAGGTCGAGCAGGGAGGCGACGACGGGATGTCCGTTCGGGTCGAGCATGACGGTCCTGAGTCCTGTCCTGTGGGGGGTGGGAGGCTGGCGGGTCGGGCAGGTCGCTGGTGTGGAGCACGGGGTTGGTGGAGTCGGGCGACCGGGACATGCGGAGGTGGTTTACAGTCGGGTCTCGCCGGTGCAGAGAGGATGAACGCGGTGGGAAGGCGTATCTTCGCCCGAGGGCGGAGCGTATCACGCGAGAGGAGTGATGATGGACGAGATTCGAACGCATGTGGGTATCGACGAGGCGCTCTGCGGCACTCCGGTGGCGCTGACGGAGGGCCGGGCGGAGGTGGAGTTGCGGACATCCGGAGCGATGGCGGCGGACCGTCGGGGTCTGGTCCACGGCGGGTTCGTGTTTGGTGCAGCGGACTACGCGGCGATGCTCGCGGTCAATGACCCGTGCGTGGTGCTGGGTGCTGCGGAGAGCCGTTTCACGGCGCCGGTGGAGGTCGGAGAGACGGTTCTGCTTCGGGCGGAGCGTACTGCCTGCAGCGGGAGGAAGCACGTGGTGACGGTGTCCGGGGCGGTGGGCGAGCGCGTGGTCTTCGAGGGCACGTTCACGACGTTCGTTCTGGATGGTCACGTCCTCGATCGCTGATGTCTCTGGTGGCCGGCTGCATGAGGATACGCGAGTCCGGACCAATCGGGTCCGGCTGCTGCTTCAGCCCCAGCTACAGGAGGGCAGCTGCGGCCACGAAGAGGAGACCGGCGATGGCGAGCACGGGTTCGCCCACGCGACTTCCTGGAGCGAGGATGCGGGCGGGATCCTCGGGGTCGTAGAGGATACGGATCTTCTCGCCTTCCTCGAACGGCGGCCGTGAGGATGAGGTGGGCATGTGCGCCTCGACGGTTTCGGCCTGCCAGGTGACGAAGCGGAAGACGGGCCGGTAGCGTGTTCTGCCGCGTTCCTCGTGCTGCTCGATGGAGACGACCTCGGCTTCTACGGAGCGGGCCCTGGCCCTGAAGCGTCGTCGTCTGAGATGGAGGGAGACGGAGCCGGCGAGGAACGCGAGTCCGAGTCCGAGGGCGAAGAGGCGGCCGTCACCTGGCTCGATCATGGACTGGACCGGTGCTGGGGTGGAGGTGCTCGAGTCGTTGGAGGCAGCGCGTGGGGATGGTCCCCGGGTGGGTGACGCGTGCCGGCCGTTCGATGCTGGTTGCCACGCGGGGCACATCGCGGCAAGGGGTGGAGGTGGGGATTGGGTGTTCATCGAGGAGCAGGCATGGCGCGGCTGAGCGGACGGGTGGTTGCGGTGACGGGTGCGGGCAGCGGGATTGGTGCGGCGCTTGCGGGGGAGCTGGCTCGCGAGGGTGCGGTGCTGGCGCTCTCGGATGTGCGCGAGGAGGCACTGGCGGTTGTCGCCGGGCGCCTTCGGGAGGCGGGTGCGCAGGTGCACGACATGGTGGTGGATGTGGGGGAGGCCGATGCGGTACTTTCGTGGGCGACGGCGGTGGATCGTACGTTGGGTCCGGTGTCGCTGCTGTACAACAATGCCGGGATGACGGTCTACGGGGCATTCGAGGAGCACTCCCTGGAGGACTTCGATGCGGTGCTGCGGGTGAATCTGCACGGGGTGCTGCACGGCTGCCGTGCCTTTCTGCCACAGCTTCGTCGTTCGGCGCCTTCGATGGTTGTGAACATCTCGAGTCTGTTCGGGCTGATCGGGGTTCCTGGGCAGACGGCCTACTGCACGAGCAAGTATGCTGTTCGTGGCTTCTCGGATGCGCTTCGCGAGGAGCTGCGTGGTTCCGGTGTATCGGTGCTGTGTGTGCATCCCGGGGGGGTGGCCACGAACATCGTTCGGGACGCTCGGCTGGCGTCGGGGCTTGCGGAGGAGCGGAGTCCGCTGCCGCGGGTGGTCCGGATGTTCGAGCGGCACGGGATGGCGCCTGCGGAGGCTGCCCGTCGGATCGTGCGTGCGAGCCTTCGGGGTCGTTCGCGGCTGGTGATCACGCGGGAAGCGCATGCATTCGACGTGCTCGGCCGGATGTCGCCGGTCGGTGGCCTGCGCATGGCGGCGCGCCTGATCGATCGACTTGGGGGAGGTGGCCGTCAGGGTTCCGGCTGAGGGGACCGGTTCCCGGGGAGGAGGGGGTGCACGCTGGACAGCGGAAGCGCGGCGGTGCCGAGGAACCCTTGCCAGGCCTGGAAGCCGAGTTCGGCGACGCTGTCGAGCTGTGTGCTGGTCTCGACGCCTTCGGCGATGATGGCGATGTTCAGTCTCCGTGCGATCTCGGCCGCGAGGGAGCAGAGGGTCTTCGCGTCGGCGTCGGCGGGGAGCTTGCGCACGATGGTGCGGTCGACCTTGAGGCCGTGGATGGGGAGGCGGAGCAGGTTGGCCAGGGAGAGGTGTCCGGTGCCGAAGTCGTCGATGACGAACCGGACGCCCCGTTCGGCGAGGCTGTGGAGTTGTGGTGCGACCTGCCGTGCGTCACGCAGGAGGGCTTCCTCGCGGACATCGATGACGATTCGGTCGAGGGCGACCTCATGTTCTCTGGAGAGGTAGACGAGGTGGGGCACGCAATCGGGGTCGGCGAGTTCCCGTTGGTGCATGTTGAGGATGAGGTCGAGCGGTGTTTCGGATGCGCGCTGCAGGCTTGCGATCGCGGGAAAGGCGAGCGAACGGACGAGAGCCCCGACACGGCGGATCAGTTGGGTCTGCGCGGCGATGGGGAGGAACTCGGCCGGTGGAATGCTCCCCAGCTCGGGGTGGGTCCATCGCGCGACGGCTTCGACGGCCATGATCCGTGCACCGTCGGTGCAGTAGAGGGGGAGGTAGTGTGCGGTCAGGGTCTGTTCGTCGACGGCTCTGCGCAGCCCCTCCTGGATCCTGAGTCGTCGTCGTGCCGCCTCGGTGAGTGCCTTGCGGTAGAAGCGCCAGGTGCCTCCGCCGGCTTCCTTTGCGGAGTACATGGCGGTGTCGGCGTGCTGAAGCAGCTCGCTGACGTGGCGTCCGTCATCGGGGTAACGGGCGATTCCGATGCTGGCGCCGACCGCCGCGCGGTGGTGCGCGTCGACGTCGACGGGTTCACCCAGGAGCCTGACGATGTCGAGGGCGACCTGTGCAGCGCTGTTTTCGTCGGGGTCGGGGTCGAGGACGACGACGAATTCGTCGCCTCCGAAGCGGGCGATGGTGTCGGCGTGCCGCAGCCTTGTGGAGAGGCGTTCGGCGAGCGAGCGGAGGACGACGTCTCCGGCTTCGTGCCCGAGGCTGTCGTTGATGGGCTTGAAGCGATCGAGGTCGACGAAGAGTATGCTGAATTGTTCCTGTCGTCGTCTGGCGTGCTCGATGGCGTGGCGGAGCCTGTCGAGGAGGAGGGTGCGGTTGGGCAGTCCGGTCAGTGGGTCGTGATGGGCGATGTGCTGGAGGGCGTCTTCGGAGTCGCGCAGGCTGGTGAGGTCGGAGAAGACGGCGATGTAGCCGGCGGGTGTGCCGTTCGTGGAGCGGAGCGTGCTGATGGTGAGCCACTCCGGGAAGACTTCACCCGTGGCGCGCCGGTTCCAGATTTCTCCTCGCCAGGATCCCTCCGTGGCGATCGCGGCCCACATCCGGGCATAGAACTGGTCGTCGTGCCGACCGCTGCGGAAGCGGGCGGGGGTCGCGCCGACGAGCTCGCTCTGCGGGTGTCCCGTGATGCGGCAGACGGCGGTGTTGGTCCAGAGGATCGTTCCGTCGAGCGCGGTCAGCAGCGCTCCTTCGGAGACATGGGCCAGGACCTCGGCGGCCTGTCGAAAGGGGCGTTGCAGCCGCCGGGCTCGTTCGAGGTCGATGGCGAGCGAGGCCGCGAACGCGGCCTCGGTGTCGTCGCGGCCGCTCTGGTCGCCGGCCGTGTCGGCGGGCGGTAGGGTTTTCGGGTTGTGCATGGTGCGGATCAGTCCGAGGCCGGTCGAACGCGACCCCCGGGTAGGGGTCGGCGATCTCGTCCGCCTGCCTGGTGGGGATGCAACACGCATGTGGCTCGAAAGGCAAGCGAGTCGGCACCTTCCGACGATCTCTACGGTAGGTTGTCATGGGTGAAGCGTCGAACCCTTGACCCTGCCATGTGCGGACCACACGAGGGCTGCGGCCGAAGCCGGGGTATGCGAGCGCGGAGCCGGCCGTTCGAACACCATGACATTCAGGATGGGAGGAGGGGACGATGCTGATTCGCGAGATCATGACCGAGGAAGTGGAGACGGTGTCCCCGGAGGCGACGGCGGAGGAGGCCTTTCGCCTGATCTACGAGGGTGACTTCCGTCACCTGCCGGTGGTGTCGGCGGGGAACGAGTTGCTGGGCATTCTCAGCGAGCGGGACTTGCGGGAGCAGGTTCTTCCTGCGCTGCTGGAGATGGAGTTGCCCGAGGCCCGTGAGGAGGCGATGGCACGGAGCGTGTCGGAGCTGATGCAGGGAGACACCTTGACCGTGCACCCTGACGATGATGTGGATCAGGCGATCGAGCTGATGCTGGAGCACCGTGTGGGTGCCGTGCCGGTGGTTCATCCGGACACGGGTGAGCTCATGGGCATCGTGAGCTATGTGGACGTGCTGCGCGCGGCCCGGGAGCTGTTCTAGCGGGAGCTGGCCTCCCCGGATGGCCGGCGGCTGATCGGAGGGGGAGCGGTGGTGGTTTCCGGTGGGTCCGTGATCGGTCCCGTTCGGGGTGGTTGTTGATTCAGGCCACATCCCGGTCGGTGAGGTATGCGTTGGCGTCGAAGCGCCGTGTCCGCTGACGAAACTGCCAGGTGAAGCCGGGCCAGAGGGTGGTGTTGCGTCCGTGGGAGGACTGGTACCATGCGTTGCAGCCGGACGCCCACACGGTTCCTGCAAGGCGCTTCTGGAGGTCCGCGTTCCATTGGTCCTGGGCCTCCTGCCTGACGTCGATCCAGTTCGCTCCGGTGCGGGCGATGGTGCGCAGTGCATCGAGCACGTAGGTGATCTGGGACTCGATGATGTGGACCATGGAGCTGTGTCCGAGGCCCGTGTTGGGTCCGACGATGAGGAAGAAGTTGGGGAAGCCGTGGACGGTTGTTCCCTTGAACGCTGCGGCTCCCTCGCGTGCCCAGCGGTCGTTGAGCGACGCCCCGTCCAGGCCGGTGAGGGTGTAGGGGATGGGGGCGTCGGCTGCCTTGAAGCCTGTGGCGTGGATGACGACGTCGGCCGGTTGCTCGTGCCCGTTGCCATCGAGCACTCCGCCCGGGGTGAGCCCCGAGGCTCCTCCTGCGTGCACGGTGACGTGGGGGCGCTGGAGGGCGTCGTAGTAGTCGTTGGACATGAGGATGCGCTTGCAGCCGATCGTGTAGTCGGGGGTGACCCTGGTGCGCAGCTCGCTGTCCTGGATGGAGCGTCTGAGGTGCAGTTTCGCGAGGGCCTGCAGTCCGCCCATGATCCGTGGATGGATGACGAATCCGAGGACGCGGGGTTCGAGGGACCAGTAGATGCGCTGGCGCTGGAGCCACTGGAGTGCGGGGAGGTTTTCGAGGAGCGTTCTCTCGCGTGGGCCGATGGTACGGTCGGGCTTGGGGAGGACCCAGGGAGGCGTTCGCTGGAAGAGGTCGAGGGAGCGCACTCGATCGGCGATGGCCGGCACGACCTGGATGGCGGATGCGCCGGTTCCGATGACGGCGACCCGCTGTCCGTCGAGTTCGACGTCATGGTTCCACCGCGCGGTGTGGAACTGTTCGCCGCGGAATTCCTTCTGACCGGGGATGTCGGGCCATTGCGGCTGGCTGAGGCCGCCGGTCGCGGAGATGACGGCGTGGGCCACGAGCTCATCGCCGTTGCCGACCCGGAGGCGCCAGTGTTGGGCCTTCTCGTCGAAGCGCGCTTCCCGCACGGGGCAGTCGAGGCGCAGGTGCGGGTCAAGGCCGTGTGTGCCTGCGCACCAGCGGAGGTAGGCGAGGATCTGCTCCTGGCGGGCGAACATGTGGTCCCAGTGTGGCCACGGTGCGAAGGAGAAGGAGTACAGGTGGGACTGCACGTCGCACGCGGCGCCCGGGTAGGTGTTGTCTCGCCAGGTGCCTCCGATGTCGGATGCGGCTTCGAGGATGGTGAAGTCGTGGAAGCCTGCTCGCCTGAGCTGGATGGCCGCTCCGATGCCGCCGAAACCGGCGCCGATGATGGCGACGTGAAATGGTGCGTTGCCCCGTGGGGGGATGGTCAGGGGTTCGGGTCGGGGCATGGGGCGGCCTGGTGGGGTCGTCGCGATCGGGCCCTGGCAGGGTCCCCGGGATGTCGCCGTCTCAGGGTTCGGCGCTTTCGGAGGGTTCGTCGTCGCCAGCGGTGGACCGGCGGTGTTCCGGCACGGGTCCGAACTCGAGGGTGAAGGTGTGGACTCCCCGCTCGGCGCTGATCTGTCCGACGACCATGTTGGCGAACGGATTGACGCGCGTGCGGAGGGGTGCGGTGACGCTGGACGCGGAGGTGTGCACCATGTCGAGGCGCCACTGGTCTCCGGCCCATTCTTCCCGTTGGAGCCAGTTTCGGCCTGGCGCGTTGTGGTAGAAGAGGGTCAGTTCCCCCTGAAAGGGCTGGGTGAACTGCACGATGTACCTTCGGTTGACGCCATCCACGCCGTCATCGCGGATGGCGGCGACGGAGGCGGAACCGGTCCAGTCGCCACCGCGGGGACTGAGGCAGGCCCAGGTGTGTCCGCGCTGGTCGGTGAGGCATCGTCGTCGTCCGTCGCGGATGCCGAAGCGTTCCCGTCGGGCGCGTTCGACATCACCGTACACCCGTCCGCGCCGTCGTTCGAGCTCGATGATGAGCCATGCCCGCCGGAGGTCCATGAACTCGCCGAGTTGTTCGACGTGGTGCATGAGGTACTCGGGGTCGTCGTGGTGCTGGCTCGGCTGTCGGTGATAGGCGTCGGGTCCGGGGAGCCGGGTCATGCCGTCGAGGATCTGGGGCAGGAGGTGATTGACCTGGTGCTCGAGCCATTCGCGGTGGAAGACCTCGTCGAGGAGTCGGCGGATCTCGTCCTCGAACTGATCGTAGAGTCCTCGGGTCTGCAGGAGCTTCTCGAAGATCATGTTGGTGAGCGTGGAGAGCAGGGGGCGGTCGTAGCGGAAGAAGGAGTTCGAGCCGAGGAAGTCGCCGTACCAGCCTCCGCCGAGGACGAGGTTCTTGTCCCAGGGGATGAGTCTCCACAGTCCGTCGCCGTCTTCGTCGCGGTAGTACCAGAGGTCGACGTTCAGGGAGTCGGTGTCCATGAAGATGGAGTGAATGGCGAGGAAGGTGATGGCTTCGTCGGCGCGGAAGCGTTCGCGGAATCCCTGTTCGAACAGATCCCCTGCGGGGGTGTTCCACGCCCAGCGCACGAGGTCGAGGAGCCCGACCCAGTCGTGGTCCTCCATTTCACCGCGCCACTCCCAGATCTCCTGGAGGAAGGAGATGCGTTCCTCGTCGGAGTCGAACATGGAGTCGAGGTCGAGTCCGAAGGTGGCGCTGTTGTCCTCCATGTCGAGTCTTCGCCGGTTGCCCTTCATGTCGTCGCGGAGGAGGGACATGCCTCCGCGTCTTCGGTTGAGGTTCTGTCCGTGGAGGAACTCGCGGTCGATGCGTTCGAAGAGGACATAGAAGCCCTCGAAGATGTCGTTGATGTAGAACTCGGCGTACTGCGTCCTGGGCGAGGGCATTCCGAGGTCGATGTAGGCCTGGTAGGCGATGGCGTCGCGCATGGCGGACGGGTCGGTCCACAGTGCGTTCGTGAGGATGCGGTTTCCTCCGCGGCGGTAGTCGTCGCCGAA
Source organism: Deltaproteobacteria bacterium (assembly GCA_007693585.1). Lineage (GTDB taxonomy): Bacteria > Myxococcota_A > Bradymonadia > REDH01 > REDH01 > REDH01. The sequence goes on along the minus strand of REDH01000072.1, from coordinate 25,116 downwards.
GTTGAAGTGTGGTCGGTTTTCGGTGCGGATGTGGAAGCCGAATTTGGGGTAGCGTCGGCTTCCCGCGCCGCGGAAGCGGACGCCTTCGACCTCGACGGTTTCCATGTCGGGGAGCACGGAGAGTTGTGCGGGAAGGAGGGTGTTGGAGTAGGCGTTTCGCGTGAAGAGGTGGTCGAGGTCGCTCTCGCGCATGGACAGGCGGAGCTGTCGCTGTCGCTCGGGCGCGACGTGGGTGACGGTGAACTCACCGGAGAGCGCACCTTCCTGGCCGTCGATGATGGCGGCGACGGCGTAGGTGCGTCGGGTTCCGGGCGGGACATTGTCCATGAAGTGAAGTGTTTCCAGTTGGATGCGTTCGGCGTCGTCGGGGGTCTCGCCTGGGCCGCCGGCGATGTAGAGGGCGTAGGCGTCGGCGTTGTCGACGTCCCACCAGCTCACCCGGATGCCGTCTCGTCCGGGGGTGGCGGTGAGTGCCCGGGGGACGGGTGGGAGTGCGATGGGTCGGGGTTCCGGTGCACGGTTGATGCCGTAGTCGCGGAGTCCGGGGTCATCGATGGGTCCGAAGCTGTCGGAGCCGTCGATGATGTCGCTGGGTTGCTGCGGCACATCGGTGCTGCATGCGGCGAGCAGGAGTACGAGCACGGCCAGGGCCGTGCCGGGGTGGAGCGTGCTTCGGTGCATGAGACGGGAACGCGGAGTGGAACGCATGGGTCCTCCGGGACGCTAGTGGTCGGGCGGGGGGACGCCCGGTCCGTGCAGCAGGAGGAGGGTATGCACGCCGGCGTCGAAGGCTCCTTCGCCGACGACCATGTTGGCGAAGGGATTGACGCGCGAGCGGAGCCGCCGGGTGGGCTGGTCCACGCCGGTGGCGACCATGTCGAGGCGCCACTGGTCCCGTGCCCAGTGTTCCTCGGCGACCCAGTTTCTCCGCGGGCTGTTGTGGTAGTGGAGGAAGACGTGTCCCTCGAAGGGCTGGCTGAACTGGAGCCAGTATCGCCGGAGGACGCCGTCGATGGAGTGGTCGTCTTCGTCGGAGACGGCGATGGAGACGGAGCCGATCCAGTTTCTGGTGGGCTGGATGCAGGCGTAGGTGTGGCCTCGGCGGTCGTTGAGGCATCGGCGTTCGCCTGCGGGCAGGGTGATTCGTTCGGCCCTGTCCCGGAGGTCCTCGCCGCGGCGGTTGTTGTTGCGCCGGTCGATTTCGCGGTGGATCCAGGCGTGGCGCAGGTCCATGTACTCGGCGATCTGCTCGAGGTGGTGGGGCAGGTATCCGACGACGCCGTGGTGCTGCTGGGGCTGCATGACCCAGTTGCGGTCGTTCCGCTCGCCGGGCTGGAGGCCGAGCACGATGCGGGGGAGCATGTTCGCGATGCGCTGTTCGAGCCAGTCGCGGTGGATGTGGTGCGTCATGAGCTCGCGCAGGCGTTCCTCGAGGTCGGCCCACAGGCTCGGGGTGGCCATGAAGCGGGTGATGATGAGGTTGGTGGCGGGGTTGACGAGGATGTAGTCGTACCGGAAGAAGTCGTTGTTTCCGATGAAGTCGCCGTGCCAGCCGGAGCCGAGGACGAGGTTCTTGTCCCAGGGCAGGAGCCTCCAGAGCTGGTCTCCGTCCTCGTCGCGGTAGAGCCAGTAGTCGGCGTCGAGGGCGTCGGTGTCCTGGAAGATGGCGTGGACGGCGAGGAGGGTGAGGAGGTCGTCGTAGACGAAGCGTTCGCGGATGCCTTCGGCGAACTCGTCTCCGGCTGGGGTGTTCCAGGCCCAGATCGCGAGCTCGAGGACGGCCTCCCAGTTGTGGTCGTCGCGTTCGCCTCTCCAGTCCCAGATGTCGTGGAGGAAGTCGATGCGTTCCTCGTGGGTGTCGAACATGGTTTCGAGGTCGAGCCCGAAGGTGGAGCGGTTGTCCTCCATGTCGAGCCGGCGTCGCTGCCCCTTCATGTCGTCGCGCACGAGGGTCATGCCACCGCGTCGCCGGTTGAGGTTCCATCCGCGGAGGGCTTCGCGGTCGATGCGTTCGAAGAGGATGTAGAACCCCTCGTAGGCGTCGTTGAGGAAGAGGTCGGCGAACTGTGTGGTGGGTGCGGGGAGTCCGAGCTCGCCGTAGATGCCGAGGCCCAGGGCGTCGCGAAGCGCGGTGGGGTCGGTCCACATGGCGTTGAGGAGGATGCGGTTTCCCCCGTCCCGGTATGCGCTTCCGAAGTTGAAGTGTGGGCGGTTGTCGAGCCGGATGTTGAAACCGAACTTCGGGTACCTTCGGCTGCCTGCGCCGCGAAAGCGGAGCCCGACGACGTCGAGGGGGTCATTGTCGGGGAGGATGGTGGCCGATGCGGGGAGGAGCACGTCGGAGTAGGCGCTGCGGCTGTAGAGCCTGTTGAGGTCGGTGGGGTCCATGCTCACGCGGAGCTGTCGCGGAGGGATGGGATCGACGCTGAGGGCGCCGACTTCGCCGCTCAGGGGTCCTTCCTGGTCGTCGAAGAGCGCGGCCACGGCGTAGTACCAGGTGTTTCCGGGGTGGGCGTGCCGGTCGAGGTACTCGTTCCCTTCGACGACGATCCGCCCGGCATCGTCCGGGGTGCCTCCTGGGCGGCTGCTGCGGTAGAGGGCGTAGCCGGTGGCGCCTTCGACGGGCCACCAATGCACGCGGATGTTGCGGCGCCCGGGCATGGGGGTGAGCGCTCGCGGGACGGGTGGCAGCACGATGGAGCCGGGTTCCGGCGCGCGGTCGATGCCGTAGTCGGGCAGTCCCGGGTCATCCTCGGGGTTCAGGTCCGGCCAGGTGGACTCGGTGGGGTCGTCCGTGCGCCCGCTGGTCCAGGGGTTGTCGGTGCTGGAGGGGTCGTTCCCGCTGGACGTCGTGGTGTCGGGATCCTCGCTGCTCTGCTGCCAGGGGTCCGTCCCCGGGCTCGACGAGGTGGAGGTCAGCCCGATGGACGGGTCGGTATCGTTCCCCGTCCCGCTCGCGTCGTCTCCGCAGCCGGCGAGGAGCAGCAGGAGGAGGACGAGGGCGGGTCTGACAAGCGGGCGCGTTGTGCGAATCGGCATGGGCGTCACGAGCGAGCGGGCGTTGCTGCAGTGGGCCGCGATCGGACCACGCCCCGAGCGTAGCGGCTTTTCGGTGTGGGTCCAGCGCTGGTCAAGCCCAGTCGATCGCGCACCACTCGGCGCTTCGTCGCCACATCTCTTCCTGGAGCGCCTCGTCGCGGGCGAGCCGGGAGGTCGGCGCCGTCCGGCACCGGACCCAGTAGAGACCGGATCGTTCGCCGGCTTCGGGGGATGTTGCGCAGTGCAGGGTGGTGGCGGCCCCTTCCTCGTCGGAGATCATGAACAGCTTGATCAGCCGGTCCAGGGGAGCGGGGACGTTCCGCCAGATGTCGCTGGCGACGACCCCGGGGTGGAGTGCGTGGGTCACGACGCCGCTGCCCTCGAGCCGCCGGTGCAGCGCGGCGTTGAAGAGCACGTTGGCGAGCTTGGACACGCAGTATTCGGGCCAGGCCGTTCGGGTCCGCGTGGTCTCCCGCAGGGCATCGAAGCTCGGTCGCCGGGCACGGTGGTGCGCCTTGCTGGCGACGTGGACGATCCGGGCGCCGTCCGAGGCGAGGATGCGGTCGAGCAGGAGGTGCGTGAGGAGGAAGTGGCCGAGGTGATTGACCCCGAACGCGAGTTCGAATCCGTCCCGGGTCTGTCCGCGGGTTCCGGCGAGCCCTGCATTGTTGATCAGGACATGGATGGGCCGGTCGAGCGCGAGGATGCCTTGTGCTCCCTCCCGGACGCTGTCCAGCGAGGCGAGATCGAGGGGGACGAAGTGGGCCTTGTCGTCGCCGATCGCGTCGATCACCGGCTGTGTCCGTTCCCGGGAGCGTCCGGCGAGGACGATCTGGGCCCCTGCTCTGGCGAGGGCGAGTGCCGTGGTGCGACCGATGCCGGTGTTGGCGCCGGTGATGACGACGGTGCGGCCCTCGAGGTCCGGGAGGGCCGGGGCGCTGTTGCGGGAGGACATGTGCGGGCCTGAGTGCGGGGAACGAGGGGTTGCGGGTCCGGGTTGGTGAACCGGGCCTGGGGTGCATTGGGAAGGGCCATGTCCGGGGTGGCGCTCGGGAGTTCTCGCCGTGCGCGCCCCGGTTCGAGCGAGAGGCGAGGCTCGTAGGGCCTGGCGAGGCGTCGCGCAACGGGAGGGGTGGTGGAGTCATGGGGGCGGCAGCGGGGGGCGTCGGCGTTCGCGGAGGTCCCGAGGGGCTTTGATGCATGCCGGGGGGGACGCGCAGGGCAGTGCGTGGGGTCTGTGGATGGCTGGCGGTGCCTTCGCCGAAGTTGTCTCGAAGTTGATGCGGGGGTGGTCCGGGAGCGGGTCGCGGTTAGGGGTCCCGGGACGGATTGGGCCAGGGGACCACGTGAGGGAGACGACGCCGGGCGTCGTTTTCGGGGGGCGAGAGGAGGACGAGGAGTCCATGCGCAACGGAATGGAAGCTTGGAGACGGGCCTGCGGGCGTGGGTTGTGGGTGTTGCTGGCCGCGGTGGTGGTCGGTTGTGGTGGTGGGGGGAGCACGGCGGACGGTCCGGAGGACTGTGCGCGGTACTTCGAGCCTGTGGGGCCGGAGGTCCCGGGGGGGCATGCGGAGGCGGTCCCGGTGGACGTGGAGTTGCCGGAGACGTTGCGGCTGGTGGGGCGTGCGTCATCGGAGCTGTCGTTCCCGCTGCTGGGGCTGGTGGACGAGGAGTCGGGTGCGCTGGAGATTCTGGTGCCGTTCGATCCGTTGTCGCGCGGGGACGGTCCGTGGATGGCGCAGGTGGATGTGGAGGGTGAGGGTTTTTCGTGTGTCGGGCTCGAGTTGCCGGTTCTGCCCATGCCTGCGCCGGCGGATCCGGAGCTTGTGCTCGGCCAGCTCGAGGAGCTGGTGGACCTGGCGATGGAGTATGCGGAGGTGATGGTCACGTCGGAGCTGGATGTGCCCGAGGGGAATCCGCTGGAGGCGCCGCTGGAGGTGGCGCGGCGATTGCTGGAGGAGGACGAGAACAGTCTGCGGGCGGTGCTGGAGGGTCGTGCGCCGGCGCTGGCCGGTGAGGAGGTTGATCTGGTGTTTCTCGGGCAGTTGTTTGCGGTGGTGGGGCTGCCCGAGCTGCTGGAGGATGCGCTGGAGGAGATGCGTGCGCTGGTGGCGGCGGAGAAGCGGCTGGGCGGATGTCTGACGCATCCGTTCCATCCGCAGACGGTGGAGGATCTGCGTTGCTGGATCCGTGCGTCTCAGGCTGCTGCGGCGGTGACGGACGGGGTGCTGGGCCAGGTGCTGAACGGGATCGGCATCCTGCTGAATCTGGTGGCGCTCATCCCGCATCCGGCGACGCGCGCGGCGGCGTCGGGTGCGGCGGTGACCCTGGCCATCGGCCAGCTGGTGGCGGACGCGTTGTCGGACATGCTGCCCTCGCGGCTGTTGCCGTTGCAGGTGGTGCTCTCGCCGGCGGAGTTCGAGGAGGACAGTGACGCGGTGGGTCGGTTGGCTCGGGTGGACCTTCTGGCTCAGAACAACGGGTACGAGCTGCGCATGGCGCGCATCGTGGACATCCTGATGCTGGCCACGGGGTTGGGGCCTGCGCTTCGTGCGATGCGGAGCTCGCGGAACGTGACCGAGCAGCAGCGTCGCCGCATTCGCGATCTGATCCGGGAGGGCATTCTCGAGCAGGCGGAGGATGCGCTGCTGGTGGTGGCGACGGGGATTTACCAGGCGTTGATCGGGCTGGTGGACAGCATCGGCGGTCCGGAGCTGTTTCAGTCGCGGACGATCGGTCCGGTGGATGCGAACGATGCGCAGTACACGGAGTTGATGGATGACATTCCGCGTCACCAGACGCTGGATCCGATCTGGATCGATCGGGATGCGCGGACGTACGGGGCGAACTGGCCGGGTTCGATGTTCGTGCGGGTTCGGCTTCGGGATGACGTCGGGTTTCCGCAGTCGGTGGAGGGCCGAGCGCTGGCGCGGGTGAACCGGATGGAGGTGGAGATCCAGCCGGATCCGCTGCGGGTCTCGCCCGGAGCGGACGGGCGGTTCTTCGTGACGGTCCGGAACGCGACGGACGACGGGGGCGACTGGTCGGCGACGGTGGGTGAGATGGGGATCAACGGGCGTTACACGGCTCCGGACTCGGAGGGTGTGTTTGCGGATGCGGTGCGGTTCGAGAGCACGGCGACCGGGGGGGCGCGCAGCCATCCCGATGCGCAGGAGCGGGTGGCGACGGCGACGGTGATCACGGAGGACTGCTGTGGTTCGAGTCCGCCGGCGCACTGTGATCCGAACCAGTGCGACTGTCCGAGTCCGCCGGATCCGGAGCTGTGCGAGGACAGCACGGAGGACTTCGAGGAGGAGTGCGGGCGGTTCGCGGACGCGGGAGGAGGCCTGGACGGTTTCGAGGGTGGGGTCTTCTCGCCCGGTTTCGACCCGTGTCTGTGCCCGGATCCACCGGAGGAGTGCGAGCCGCCGTCGGACCCGGATCCGTCGTGCGAGACGGACTGTCCGCCGCCGCCGCGGCCGCCGCCGCTGTGCACGGGTCCGTGCAGCAACTTCCGGGGTGACCCGTGGTTGCGGAGTTTCGACGGTCTGTTCTTCGGGTTCCAGGCGGTGGGCGAGTTCATTCTGACCCGCTCGACGGAGGACGAGTACGAGATCCAGGTGCGTACGGTGCCGCTGTCGGACAGCGTGTCGGTGACGTCGATGATCGGCGTTCGGATGGGCGAGCATCGGCTGACCCTGGGTCTGGATCGCGAGCCGGCGCTGCACGTGGACGGTGCTCCGGAGGCGCTGTCGGACGGGTTCGTGGAGCTCGGCGGGGGTGTCCGGGTGTGGCGGGAGCGCAACACATGGCACATGACGCGTGCGGATGGGCTTCGTGTTTCGGCGCGGATCGCGTTCGGCGAGGTCATGGTGGATCAGGAGCTTCCGCCGTCGCTGGTGGGGCGCGTGGAGGGTCTGGCCGGGGATGCGGACGGGGATGCTTCGAACGATCTCCGTGTGCGGGGCGCATCGGTGCCGTTGGAGAACGCGATGGATCACGACGTTCTGTACGGGGAGTTCGGCGAGTCCTGGCGCATTTCGGACGGGGAGAGTCTGCTGGACTACGGTCCGGGCGAGGACACGGCGTTCCACACGGATCGGTCCTATCCGCGGCTGGAGCCGGATCTGTCGACGATGAGCGACGAGGAGATCGCGGCGGCGGAGGCGATCTGTCGTGCGGCGGGGATCACGCGCAATCCGTGGCTGGAGGCGTGCATCATCGACGTCATCCTGCGGGGGGAGGAGGCGGTGGGTGCGTTCGGTGGCGTGCGTCAGCCCACGCGCACGGTCCGCGCGCTGCGGGCACCGCTGTCCCGGGGCGCGGCGCTCGGCAATCCGGTGGATCTGGTGCGCGATTCGCGGGGATTCGCCGTGGCCGACAACGATGGCCGGGTGCTGCGGGTCGATCGCGACGGTGCGGTGAGCGTCATCGCCGAGGACCCGGTGCTGGTCGGCCTGAGCACGCTGGTGCCCTGGGAGGACGGCTGGGTGGCGGCGACGGCGTTCGGCATCGTCGCGTCGGTGGGAGAGGGTGGCGCCGTGCAGGTGCTCGTCGACGATCCGCGGTTCGCGTTCAACGATCTGGTTCATGACGGGGGCAGCGCGTTCACGGGGCTGCACATGGGCTTCGAGGATGCGGACTTCCCGGGGCCGATCTCGTCGACGTCGTCCATTGTCACGGTGGATGTGTCGTCGGGCTCGGTGGAGCCGCTCCACACCCTCGATGCGCTGGCGGACGTGTTCCGGATGCGTCGCGCCGAGGACGGCACCTTCTGGGTGACGGACCAGGAGCTCGGGGTGTACACGGTCAGCGCGGGAGGCTCGGTCGCGCGCGCTCCCGGCCAGGTGGGGCTGGTGCCGAACCCGCTGGACGTGGAGCTGCTCGCGGGCGATCGGGTGCTCGTGGGGCTGCGGGATGGCCGCGTGCTGGAGCTGGCGCGCGGCGGGTCCACGCCTCCGGTGGCGTGGGCTTCGGTGGCGCAGTTTCCGGTGCGCCTGTTGCGGTTCCGATCGACGGTGGTTGCGGCCGACTTCGGTGATTTCGAGGGCTCCGGCACGGTCTGGCGGCTGTCACGTGTGCCCTGAGCGCACCCTGGGCTGTGGCCGTTGACGATGCCGTGGCCGGGGGAGCGGTCTCGACCGGACTTCGGGTGGGCGTCAGTCGTCTCCGGTGGCCCGGAGGCTCTCCGCGTAGAGCCGGAAGACGTCGCGGCTCGGCCGGGGTTCGAAGCCGAACTCCTCGCGCAGGCGTCGGTTGGCGAGGACGGGTCGGTGCTGGAGGAAGATGACCTGCTCGGGTCCGTAGGGGGAGAGGCCGAGCCGGCCGAGCAGGCGGATGCCGGAGCGGATGACGGGGGCGGGTAGGGCGACGTAGGGCTTGCCGAGGAGGGAGGCGATCTCGGCGAGGGTCATGGAGCCGTCGCCGGCGAGGTTGTAGATGCCTTCGCGTTCGGCGTCGCGCGCGCCGATGGCGATGCACTCGGCGACGTCCTCGTCCCAGATGAAGACGAAGGGGGAGGAGGTGCCGCGCACGCCGAGGACGGCGGGGCGTTCGAAGATGGCGGTGATGTCGTTGCGAGTGCCTTCGCCGAGAATGGTGCCGGGGCGGAAGATGAGCTGGCGGAGTTCGGGGTGTTTGCGTCTGTGGTCGGCGAGGAGCTCTTCGACGACGCGCTTGTGGTGGCTGTAGGCGAAGATCTCGTTGCCGCGGAGGGGGTCTTCCTCGTCGAGTTCGGCGGGGTTGTCGGGGTGGTAGCCGTAGGCCGCGCCGCTGCTCGTGACGATGATCTTGCCGACGCCGTGACGGGTGCAGGCGTCGAGGACGTGGCGCGTTCCGCGGACGTCGACATCCCAGGCGAGGCGTCGGTCGCCATCGGGCGCGTTGCTGATGATGGCGGCGAGGTGCACGACGCAGGAGACGGGACGGCTCGAGACGAGCCCGTTGACGGCTTCTGCATCGCGGATGTCGAGCACGGCGTGTTCGACGCCGGGGACGGCGTGGTCGTGCTCGGCGGGTCGCACGTCGGTGGCGATGACGGTGTGTCCGTCGCGGGCGAGCCGGGCAACGACCTTTTGGCCGACGTAGCCGTTGGCGCCGGTGACGAGGATGGTGTCTCGTCCGTTCGGGTCGCGGTCATGGCCCGGCGTGGCCGGATCGCCGGTGGTGTTTTCGGGGGTCTGGTGTGTCATGTGCGTTCCGCCGGTCAGGAGGAGCGCTTGCGCGAGGACTTGCGGGCCTTCGGCGGTGCGGGCTTCTTCGGTTCCGAGGGGGTGCCTGCGGGTTCGGCGTGCATGTCCTTGAAGGTCTTCAGGTCGGGTGCCCACATGTGCTTGGTGGGGTCGACGTCGACGTGGATGACGGCGGGTCGGCCGATCTGGATGCATCGGCGCAGGGCGGGTTCGAGGTCGTCGGGGCTGGAGACGCGTTCGCCGTGTGCGCCCATGGAGCGGGCGAGCTGGTCGAAGCGTGTTTCGCAGAGGTCGGTGTTGACGGTCTCGTCGGGTCGGAGGCTCTTGAAGAGGAGTGTCTTGACGGGCTTGAGCATGAAGCTCTGGTTGATCTTCACCATGCCCCACTGGCGGTCGCACAGCACGACGTAGATGACGGGCAGTCCGGCGCGGACGGCGGTCTCGATCTCCTGCTGGTGAAAGCCCATCGCACCGTCGCCGAGCACGCAGACGACCTGTCGGTGGGGGAAGGCGGCCTTTGCGCCGAGGGCCTGCCCGACGCCGGCGCCGAGCATGCCCATCTTGGGTGTTCCGAGGAGGGAGTGGGGGGTGCGGACCCTGTGGTAGAAGTTGGCCCAGATGGCGGTGTTTCCGCCGTCGATGACGAGGATGGCGTCGTCGTCGAGGACCTTGTCGCAGGTGGTGGCGACGTGTGCGGGGTGCATGGGGGTGGCGCGGTCCTCGAGCTTGCGGTCGAGCTCGGCGCGTCGTTTCGTGCGCATGGTGGCGAGCTTGTCGAGCTGTGCGCGTCGGGCCTCTGCCTTCTCGCGGGGGATGGGGTCGGCCTCGAGTCGGTCGCAGAGGGCCTGGAGGAAGGCGCGGACGTCGCCGAGGATGGCGAGGTCGGTGGAGCGGTTGGCGCCGAGGATGTCGGGGTCGATGTCGACCTGGATGAGTCGCTGGGCGCCGGGGTCGCCCCAGTAGGGTGCCTTGCCCCACCAGTCGGTCTCGCCGAGTCGGGAGCCGAGGACGAGGGCGCAGTCGGCCTCACGCCGTGCGGTGTTGGTGGCTTCGACGAAGACCATGGAGACGGCCTCGGGCTGCCGTTCGTCGAGGACGCATCGGGCGCCCCAGCTTGTGGTGACGGGGGCCTGCAGGAGCGTGGCGAGGCGCTGCAGCTCCCTTTCGGCGCCGGCGTGGACGATCCCGCTTCCGGCGTGCAGGACGGGGAGGGTGGACTCGCGGAGCATGGCGGCGGCGGCGTCGACCTGCTCGTCCCGGGGAGCGGGGAGGTGCAGGGAGCGGTACTGGTCGGGTTCGCGGTACCACTCTGCGCGGGGCTCGAACTCTCCGTTGATGATGTCCTCGGGGACGTCGAGGTGTACCACGCCGGGGCGTCCGGTGAAGCAGGCCCGCAGTGCTGCGCGGGTCATCTCGGCGAGGCGGTCGATGGACGGGACGACTTCGGCCCACTTGGACATGGGGCGCATGACGTCGACGTGGGGGAAGTACTGGTAGGCGCCTCCGCGGTCGGGGTAGCCGAGCCCGACGCGTCGGCAGCTCGTGATGAGCAGGACGCGGTTGCCCTCGGCGTGTTCGACGGCCACGCCGCCGAGGGCGTTGGCGACGCCGGGTCCGTTGGAGGCGATGGCGACGCCGAGGCGGCCGCTGATGCGGGCGTAGGCGCCGGCCATGTGGAGCGCGGTGGCCTCGTGGCGGGGGGTGACGAGGTCGACGCCGTGACCCCCGAGGGTGGACACGAGTCCGAAGTAGGTGCCGTCGATGATGCCGAACGCGTGTTCGACGCCTTCGGCGGCGAGCATCCACGAGAGGATCTCGCCGCCGAGGACGGTGGGCTTGGCGAGAGGCGAGAGCTTGGCGAGCTTCTTGGCGATCATGGGGTTCTCCGGTTCGGATGGGGCCGTGCTGGCGGAACGATGCGGACCGTAACGCGTGGATTCGGGGTGATCAAGTGGATTTTGAGCATCTGCTGAAACCAGTCGCTGAAACCGGATGCTGAAAGCGCTTGCTCAGGACGGGAGGTGCCGTTAGTGTCCTCGTCATGAAGCGCCCTGACCCCGCACACGACATCACGCCAGCCCCTCCGGAGGAGAGGGGGGACACGGCGATGGCGATCCTCGACGGGGGGTTGGGGGTGGGGGTGTGGGGGGTTGGGGTGGGGTTTGGGGGGGGGGGGGGGGCGGCGCCCGCGGGGGTGAACAACGCGCTTGTCTTCTACTACTACGGCAGCAAGGCGGGTCTGATCGATCGGGTGCTGGCGCGGTACTACCGTCGTCACATCGAGGCGCTGGCGGGGGCGCTGGACGGGGGGGGGACGCTTCGCGAGCGGATGCACCGGCTGGTGGATGCGTACGTTTCGTTCATCGAGGAGCACCGGGGGTATCCGCGGATCGTGCAGCATCAGCTTGCCGGTGGTGGTCCGTTCGGGGATCGAATCCGGGAGAACCTTCGGCCGCTGTTCGAGTGGACGCGCGAGGCGCTGTCGGGGCTTGCGCCGGCGGAGGGTCCGACGGCGGCGCGGCATCTGTTCGTGAGCATCTCGGCGGTGGTGACGAACTACTACACGTATGCGCCAGCGCTTGCGCCGCTGTGGGGTGGGGATCCGCTGGACGACGCGTCGCTGGCGGAGCGGCGGGCGCATCTGCACTGGGTGGTGGACGCGTTGCTCGCGCAGCTCGAGCGGGACGGGGTGGACGAGTCGGGACAGGAGGATGCGACATGACGGCACCACACGTGCTGATCACGGGTGCGAGCGCGGGGATTGGTCTTGCGGCGGCGCAGGGTTTTGCCGCACTGGGGTATCGGGTGACGGGGCTGGCGCGTCGGGCGCGTCCGGAGTGGTCGTTGCCCGGTGCGTCGTCGGCGGTGCTGGTGCCGTTCGATCTGGAGCAGACGGGCGGGATTGCGGCGCTGGTGGAGGAGCTTGGTCCGGTGGACGTGCTCGTGAACAATGCGGGCATCATGTGTTCGGCGCCGTGGGACGCGTATCCGGAGGAGTCTCGTCGTCGTACGCTTGCGGTGAACCTGGAGTCGCCGGTGGCGCTGATCCGTGCCGTGGCTCCGGGGATGCTGGATCGGGGGGGAGGGCGCGTGGTGAACGTGTCGTCGATCGCGGGCCAGATGGGTCATCCGGACATCTGGTACGGGATGACGAAGGCGGCGTTGCTGAGCGCGACGCGGAGTTTCGCGAGGCTGCTCGGTCCGGGCGGGGTGCTGGTGAACGCGGTGGCGCCGGGTCCGGTGGAGACGGCGATGCTGGCGTCCATTCCGGAGGCGCGGAAGGCGCAGATCGCGGGCAGTGTCATGACCGGTCGCTTCGCCCGCCCGGAGGAGGTTGCGGAGGTCATCGTGTGGCTGGGGACGCGGAGTCCGGCCTACGTGAACGGGTCGACGCTGGACGTGAACGACGGGGCGTATCTGCGCTGAGCCTGCGCGGCGGGGGCTCGAGGTTCCGGCCCTTGGGCTCGGGGCCCGCTGGAGCGTACACGGGGGTGCTGGATCCACACGGCGCCGTTCTCCGGCAGGGGAAGGTCAGTTTGTGTTGCAAGGCAATGGACTCGTGGGAGAAGCGAGGCAGCCTGCGTGCGCGGGTTCGGCGCGAGCCCTGGTCGCGGCCCGGCGTCTGGTTGACAGGTGGCGGGTTGTCTCGCTAGCATCCGCCTCGGTCTGGACGACCCCTTGCTCTGGCGCCCTGCGGAGATTCGTTCCGCCGACCGCGCTCTTCGATTTCCGGTCCAGGCCAGGGGATGAACGACATGAAGCGATCGATGAACTGGCAACTCTGCCTGCGGGCACTCGTCTGCCTTGCCCTCGTGGTGCTCGCGGCGTCCTGCGGGAGCGATGACGACTCCACCGACAGCCAGCCGTCGGATGTGCCGACGGGCGATCCGACGGGCGTTCCGACGGGCGTTCCGACGGGCGATCCGACGGGCGTTCCGACGGGCGATCCGACGGGCGAGCCGACGGGCGAGCCGCCGGTCACGACCGGGGGCACGCCGATGGATTGCGATCAGTGCCTCGACCGCGTGTGTGGCGAGGCGATGGGGGCCTGCCTGGAGGACAGCGATTGTGCCGGTATCCTCGCGTGTACGCAGGAGTGCCCCGGGTTCGCGGCGGAGGCGTGCGGGGAGCGGTGCAAGCAGCAGGCTGCCGGCGGGCAGGCGCTGTTCGACGATGCGCTGGCGTGCGTGCAGGGCGAGTGTGCCATGTGCCTCGCGCCGGGGGACGACTGCGAGATCTGCATCGTGGCCGAATGCGATGCGGCGGTCGACACGTGCTTTGAAGACGTGGACTGTCTGGACTACTTCGTGTGTTTCGTGGGTTGCGAGAACGAGGACAGCGGTGCCGACTGCGAAGCGCGTTGCAATGACGCCCATCCGGATGGGGAGGCGGGCTTCGGCGTGCTGTTCGCGTGCGTCGCGGCGGAGTGCCCGGTCTGTCTCGACTAGGAGGCGGGTGCGGATGCTGCCGACGGCTGCGCGGACGGGGGGGGTACGTCACGGCGGCCCTGTCGGCCGCGGTGATGCGTGGGTTCAGGCGAGTTCTTCGGGCAGGGGGGGCGGTGTGTCGGGTTCGAATGTCGGCGGGGCGCCGGGGGGCATCACGGGGGCATCCGTGGGCTTCGTGGGCTGGGCCGTGGGCTCGCGGGTTGTGGTTGCTGCGGCTGCAGTGGTGGGTGCGTCGTCGGTGGCCGCGGGTTCCGGCGCGGAGCTTTCTTGTGCTTCGAGGGACCTTGCGTGCGCGGGCGGGCCGGGTTGCGGGTGGCCGATGGCGTGTCGGAGCGCGGCGCCGAGTGCGCTCATGGCCATGAGGAGGGGTTCTGCGGCGGCCTGGGCGGGTACGGGGCTGAGTTCGCGGCAGGTGAGCGCGTTGCCGCGTGCGCCGATGATGACATGGTCGAAGTCGCGGCAGGCCTGGAGCAGGCGTCCGAAGGGCTCGACGACGGCGGGGTGGATGAGGAGGGCGGTGACGGCGTAGGGGTCGTCGGTGGCGACGCCGTATCCTGGGGGGAGTCCGAGGTCCCGAAGGAGGGAGGAGGGTTCGGTGAGGGGGTCGATGCCTGCGCGCAGGGCTTCGAAGGTGAAGAAGGGGAGGGGGGTGCCGATGTCGACTTCGATGTCGACGACGAGGGTTCGGAGGGTTGTGCTGTGGCGGGCGTGCGGGTTGCCGGAGGCGTATTCGCGGGAACGGGTGGCGGCGGTGATGTGGATGCCGTTCTCGGTGCGGTCGGTGGCCCAGGTGGTCTGTGCGGGGTTGTGGGTGAGGAGGCCCTGGGCGCGGGCGGTGAGGCCTTCCATGGGGGGGCCCCAGGGGTCGAGGTCGGTGTGGGTGCTACGGGGGAGGCGGAAGACGGCGATGGCCATGACGGCGAGCGAGATGAGGAAGAGCTGGACGAGAAGGGAGACGGTCATGGTGTTCCGGGGACGCGCGCAGCCGTGCTGTTGGTTTTCCGTGACGGTGCTACGGACGTACCCCGCGGTCAAGGGGGGGCGCTTCACCTTGCGATTGTGTCGGGCTCGCGGGACCCCGCCGGCGGCTCGAGAGAGCATGCGGCCGGTGTGACGTTCCCGGAGACCCTCGCTCTGCCGATGTGTGCCCTGGAGTCGAAGTGAGGAAGTGATCGGTTCCGTTGGGGAACGCGGTCCCGTCTGGTCGGTCGCAGCGCGAACGCCGAGCCGGCAGGCGCTGGCACGTGGTCGGGACGGACGCGCGATTCCGTCCCGGGCGCAGCGAGCTGGCGCTGTGTGATGTTGACCCGTCCGGCACCGTTATGCAGGTCACTTGCCAAATCCGGGCTGCGCCGTTGAGAAGGCAGGGGCGCGGTGATGGGCCTTCGGGCACGCGAGGCTGCTCCGCAGGCGCGCTGCCTCGTCGGGGGTGTCCTGCGTGGTGCTCGCCGTGCGGCGGGCTGCCCTGCTCGCGCGCTGCCGCCGTCCCGCGTTGGGCTACTGCGCCGTATCGCTGTCCTGTCGGGCGCGCATGTCGGGCACTTCCGCACGCGGAGTGCCGTCTGCCTCCAGTGCGCGTGCGCGGTCCAGCTCTTCCTCCATCAGGGCGATGAACGGATCCATGCCGATGGCGCCGCGCACGACGTGCCCGTTGATCAGTGTCATGGGGGTCCCCGTCAGGCCGAGTTGTCTTGCCAGTGCGCGGTCGGCGTCGACGCGCTCCAGGCGTGCGGGGTCGGCGAAGTGCTCCCGGAACGCTTCGGAGTCGAGGCCCAGGGCCTTGGCCACCTCTTCGAAACTCGTTTCGGGAAGGGCGCTTCCCAGGGTGGACACGGCATGATGCATGTCGGCGAAGCCGCCGAGCTCGGCCGCGGCAAGCACGGCGCGGGAGGCGGGTTCGCTGCCTTCATGGAAGGGGAGGGCGTTGTGCCGCACGGTCAGGCGCACGTCGTCGGGCCAGCGATGGAGGACGGCGCGCAGGGTTGCTTCGTGGCGCACGCAGAAGGGGCACTGGTAGCTGGTGAAGAGGACGAGCACGACGAGGGGCTCGTCTGCGCCGACGTACGGCTCGTCTTGCCACGGCACCTGCAGCCGCGCCATGGGGGGTTGCTCCGCAGGTGCCGCGGTCGGCCTCGTGCGGTCCTCGTCGGCGGCAGCATTGAGCGGGATGCGCTGGGTCAGGAAGGCGGCCACGTCCGGGGTCTCGTCCCGATCGCGGTTTCTCCAGGCCTGCAGCTCGTCGGTGACCAGCGCCTCGAAACGGTCGAGAGGATGCGTCCCGAGCACCGGGTGTCCGTTGAGGAAGATGAGTGGCGTTCCGCGCGCGCCGAGCGCCTGGAAGTCCGCCAGGTCGGCGGCCACGGCCGCCTGTGCGGCGTCGCTGTGGCGGTCCGCATCCCATCGCTCGATGTCCGCGCCGGTCGCTTCGGCGGCGGCCCGCAGGTTCTCTTCCTGCGGCGTTCCGAGGTTCACGAGGGCTTCGTGAAAGGGGCGATGCAGGCCCTGCTGATGTGCGGCCCAGGCTGCCCGTGCCGCAGGCTCCGACTGTCCGTGGAACGGGAGGGGAGCGTGCTTGTAGGCGATCCGGACCTGGTCCGGGTAGCGCTCGACCAGTTCATCCAGCGTAGGGCTCACGCGCATCGAGAACGGGCACTGGTAGCCGTGGAAGAAGACCACGGTCACTGGCGCATCCGCCGCACCGTACAGGGGCGCATCGGCCAGGTTGTACGTGTCCTCGTGGTCCAGCGGGATGGCGATGCTCCCGGTGTTGGCGGGGCCTGAACCGTCCGGAGCCGCCGGACTGCCACCGCAGGCCGTGGCTTGCACGAGCAGCAGGGCTGTCGCCAGCAGGCGCACGCTCCACACGCTCGCAGCGACGGTCGGATGCATGGCGTGCCCGGTGACCGGGGCGCGGCCGGCCCGGTCGGCGTCTTCCGTTCTCTCGCCGGGCTTGAACGTTGCGCTCCACGCGCTGTCTGCGAGCATGGTGGCTCCCTGTCTTCGGTGGGGGGGCGTTCGGCACACCATGTGGCCGTAGCACCGTGCGGAACGGGGCTCAACCCCGGGGGGGGCGGTCCGACCCGCAGGCCCCCCTGCCTTCGGTTCCTCCGGCAGATGGGGTCGTCTCCTGGCGGAGGGACCGCGGCTGCCCCGCACCTACGTTCGCACCGTCACCTCCGTGCGCGCAAGCCGGTCGATCAGGACGTTTCCGAGCGCCGAGGCAGGGGTCAGCACGCCACCGGTCAGGCGCGTGGTCAGGCCGTCGTCGCCGGGTGGGTCGGGGGCCACGCCGCGGGTCACGTGAAGCGCCAGCGCACTCTCGGCCAGCATGGTGGCCGTGGCGCCGTAGCCCGGGTCTCGCCCGCCTCTGACGTCCGCGTGCAGCGGCGTGCGTCCGGGGCCCGTGCCGATGATGCGCACGTGGAAGTGTCCGTTCTCGATGCGATCGGGCGCCGGCCCCTCCCCTGGTGCGGGCAGCAGTGTGCGTTCGATGAGCCGTCGCGACGTCTTGCCCTGGAGCGCCTTCATGAAGGCGCCGAAGGCGAGGGTGTACGCCCAGGCGCCGGACGCCCCGATCGCTCCCGGAGGGAAGCGCATGACCTCGCGGTAGCGGAAGTCCGCGCCCCACGGGTGACCGAGGAGTGCGTTCGACCGTCGCACGATTCGCGTATTGATCGGCGCCATGAGAAAGGGGGCGGCCCAGCCGTCGATGATGTCGTCGGCGATCGGCCGGAAGGCGTCGCGGCCTCTGCCGGTCCCACGCGCGTCGGCGGGGTCGAGTCCGTGCGGGTCGGCGAGCAGGTCGCGCACGGAGCGGTCGGAGCGGGCCTCATCGAGCACGCCGAGGAGGCTGGCGATGGTGCCGCCACTGAAGCCGCCGCTGGCCTTCATGACGGCGAGGCGCACATCCGGGAACGGGCGGCCGTCGCGGGTGATGGCGGCCTGCTGAAGGGCGAGGGTGCCCAGGTCACTGGGGATGGAGTCGAAGCCGCAGCAGTGGACGATGCGGACGCCGCGCGCGGTGGCCTCGTCGTGGTGGGCGTCGATCATGCGTCGGATCCAGGGGGTCTCGCCGGTCAGATCGGCATAGTCCGTGCCTGCCGCGACACATGCCGCGACCAGCTCCGAGCCCATGCGGGCGTAGGGGCCCACGGTGGTCGCGATGACCCGGGTGCGTTCGGCCATGCGTTGGAGGCTGGGCGGGTCGTCGACGTCGGCGAGCACGGTCTCGGGCAGGCGGTCGGTGTCGACGCGCCCGGCGAGGTGGTCACGCACGGCGTCGAGCTTCGCCTGGGAGCGGCCGGCGATCGCCCAGCGGCCGAGGGGCAGGTCCGGGTGCTCGGCGAGCACTTCGGCGACGAGGCGGCCGGCGAAGCCGGTCGCGCCCCACAGAATCAGGTCGAAGTCGCGGCTGGACATGGCTGCTGGCTCCCGGTGGCGTTTCCCCGTGGCGGGGCATGGGGCGGACGTGGACGCCATGCAAGGGTGTGGGGAGGCCATGCGCCCTTCGCCCCCCGGCCCGTGGGAGTAGCGGGTGCTCCGCTGCGGAGCTCCAACGTTCCCTCTGGTGTGGTCGCGGGATGTGGGCATGTCCTGGTCCCGCCAGCGCGGGGATGTTCCGGACGAGCCGTCCCTTGACGGGTGGTCGGAGGCGGCGGAAGATGCCGAGTGAGCCGCCCCCTGACCGCCGATGCGTTTCCCGCGCAGGAATGGAGCTCTGGACGTCAGCACCACGAGGAGACCCGTGTACAGTCATCGGCCGACCCAGTCACCCGGTGCTCCGGCCGTTCTGGCTGCTGCATTGACCCTGCTGCTGCTCGCACCTTCGGTGGTGGCCGAAGAACCGCTGGCGCCTTCGCCGCTGGTGGATGTGGCCATCGGCGCCACCGGAGACGTCGATGCGCTGGTGCTCTTCGAGCCCGCGTGGCCCGGACTTCACGCCATGGCCCGTTGCGGTGAGGCGCTCTTCGCCAGCGAGGACGCTCCGGAGGAGGTTGCGTTCGCGGTGGAGCTGACCGTGCAGCCCGACGGGCGCGTGGCCGGTGCCGATGTCTCCGGAGTTTCGCCGGAGTCTGCAGCACCCTCGCTGAACTCTTGCGTTCACGACGAGGCGCTCGCGCTCGTGCTCGCATCCGGGGAGAGGGCGCCCGAGGTCACGGCGACGGCACGGCTCCGGCTGACCCGCGCTGGCTCGCCCGAGCCCCGGCTCTTCCTGGCGGACGAGGGTGCGCAGGCACAGCGAAGTGTGCTCTCGGTGATGAGTGGAGGCGAACGCCCCCCCGGTTGGGGTGACAGCGGGATGGTCGGTTCCGCTTCGGTCGGTACGGACGTGATGGCCATCGGGGCGCTCGAGCCGGACGGTTCGTCCCACGGTGCCGGTGGGCTGGGCGCGCGCGGGACTGGGCGCTCCGCGGGTGAGCGCACCCCGTCGGGCGAGCCCACGGGGTACGGGGGGCCGGGTTCCGGGAGCGGAACGCCGGTGGACCTGACGATCGGGGAAGTTTCCCTGCTGGGCATGGGAGACCAGCAGGTGTTTCGGCGCGTCATCCTTGAGCACCGCAGGGAGCTTCGCGCCTGCCTTGAGGCTGCCCTCCAGCAGAGCGAGGTGTCGTCTGGTCGGTTCTCGCTGATCTTCGTCGTCGACCCGGAAGGTGCCGTGGTCTCGGCGCAGATCAGCGAGAGCATGTCCGAGTTGGGCGGCGCGGGGGACTGCATGACCACGCGTGTCCGCCGCTGGCTGTTCCCCGAACCCAGGGGCGGGGGGATCGTGCGCGCGACGGTCGTCATCGACGTGACCATCGAGGACGCGGAGGAGTGAGCGCGTGCGGCCCATGGTCGGCCCCACTCGTCCGCGCCGGCATCCGCCCCTACGGCTGCGTCACCACCATGTCGATGATGGAGTCCGAGAGTGCCATCGCGTCTTCGGCGAAGTGGTCGAAGTACGCGCTGACCTCATGGAACGCCGCGCGGAAGCGGTCGCGATCGCCATCGCGAATGACGCGATCGAGCTCTTCGGCTGCCTGGCGAAACGCCCGGCGCGCATCGGGGCCGTGCGGGTTGGTCATCTCGATCTCCGCGTAGAGGTCCGCGCTCTGCGCAAAGAGCCGGCCGATGAAGGCCAGCTCCAGGCGGTAGATGGGGCTGGTGAAGCGAAGGCTCTCTTCGATGCCGATGCCCACGTCATGCAGTGCACGCCCGAGCACGAGGGTCGAGAAGTGCACGAGCACCTGGACCACAGCCATCATGCGGTCATGCGTCTCCGGCTCCGTCTCGATCAGCTCCAGCCCCATCCGGCCGAATTCCCTCAGCAGCCACTTCCCACGCGGTCCGGCCTGAACGTGGCACACCACCATCTTCTGCCGGCGAAAGCTGCGCACCGTCGGGCCGAACATCGGGTGAAGGCCGAGGACCTCCCCCTTGCAGTGCGTAGCCATCGCCCTGCAGACGTCCTCCTTGAGGCTGTTGATGTCACAGAGCAGCGCGTCGTCGGCCACGTGGGGACCGAGCTCGGCGACGACGGCGTTCACGGCGTGCATGGGCACGGCGAGCAGGACGATCTCGGCGGTGCGGACGCGTTCCGCGCGGCGGTCGTGGTCGTCGGCCTCGAGGATGTCGATGCGGTGTCCGCGGGCTGCGAGTTCGCGGGCGAAACTGGCGCCCATCCGGCCGCCGCCGCCGACGAGGAGAAAGCGCTTCGGATCGTCTGCGGTCTGCACGAGAGAGGCTGCGCGGGCAGCCTGCTCCTGAATGTCGTGGGAGTGCTCGATCACGACCTGCATCAGCTGACGCGCCACCGGGCGCGGCAGACCGATGGAGTCGGCGACGGCGGCGGCGCGGTCGTGCACCATGCGCTCGCGTTCCCGGTCGAACAGGGGCTTGCCGCCGGCCTGCTCCTTGGCTGCGGCGATGCGGCGGACCAGCTCGCTCCGGCGGGCGGCAGCGGCCAGCATTCGCCGGTCGAGCTCTTCGAGCTCCTCGCGCCAGCGGGCGAGGTCGTCTGCGGGGTCGGTCATCGGAGGCTTCCGGGGGGCACGGTCGGGCCGGGGCGCCGTCGAGAACACGCACGGCAACCCCGGACATCATGACTGTACCTTCGCGGGCGTTTTCGCACCAGCGAGCATCGGAAGGGAATCCGGCACGGGCGGGGTATGGCCCTGCCGGCGTTCCCCTGTTTCGCGACGGGATTGCCGCGCGGACCATTCTGTCCTGGAAGACATGGCGTGCGCGCGGAGCACAGCCCCGCGCCATGGCCTACCTGAGCTGCAGACCCACCGTGGTGCAGCGTGGCGTAATCTGGTCGATGCGTGCGCCGTGTCGGATGCCGAAGCCCGAGAACGCGGCGCCATCGGGGCAGTAAATCATCTGGAACAGGCCCACTTGCTGGCCCGCTGCGCGCTGGGTAGTGTACTGGCTGCCATGCACGACACGGACGCCCCACGGTGCGGATCCCGGCACCAGGAGGCGGCGGCAGGAGATCTGGATCCTGCGCAGTTCATGGTCACTGTAGATGCCAAGCTGCACAAGGAAGCTCTCTTCTGCGCAGTTGAGTTCGAAGGGCGTGCCCGAGCTGACACCGTCGCGCGGGAGGGCGACGCTGGCGCCCTCATGGGCGATACGGTAGTCGCGCTGTGGGTCCGGCGATCCCTCAAGCAGGGTGGCGGCATGACAGCGGATCTCCAGCGACTCGACACCGAATGCGTTCACGGTGCCGGCCACGCCCGTGATCAGGTGGCCGTCCGGGCAATTGCGGCTGGCGGGGATTCCGCCATCACCGCCGTAGCTGCCGTACGACCGGGGTTCTCCGAACAGGAGGGAGGACGGGCAGCCTTCGTCGATCACACCGCTGCAGGTGCTGTCTTCCCCGTTGCAGACGCTTTCCGAGGGTCCGTTCTGTGCGGGGCAGATGGAGGTTGTGGGCCAGGCGGCCGTGTCATTGATGGCGCCGCCCAGCCCATGCGGACCGTCGCGACCGTCTCGGCCCTCCCGAGCCTCGGGTGCGCCCGCTGCGCCTCCTTCGCCGCCCGCGCCTCCTTCGCCGGGAGCCCCCGGCTCAAGTGTGGAGGTCGCTCCCTCGAAGCGGATATCGCTGGCAGGGTCCCGCAGGATCGCGAACGACCAGCCCCCACCCCCGCCACCCCCGCCGTCGCCCCCGCTGCCTGCTGCACCATCTCCCCCTGCGCCTGACGCAACGGACGCCGAGACGTGAATCCTGGGACCGCCGGCCCCCCCGGCGCCACCGCCCTCTGCATGGCCACCACGGCCTCCGGCACCCCCTGGACCCGTGGTGATGGCCACCTCCTCGAGCGGGACCTCGCCGCTGTCCCGCAACAGGAGGCCCACACTGTGTCCTCCCCCTGTTCCTGCACCTCCACCGCGCCCCCCGCACCCTCCACTGCCTCCGGCAGATCCATCGGCAGCGCTGTCAGCCTCGACATCGAAGCGTGAGCCGGCGCCACCGCCGCCACCGGCGCCCGAGAGTCCGGCCAGCCCCGGGCGGCCGTCCACCGCTGCGGGCAGTCCGTCCAGCAGCCCGATCCGTGCTTCCTCTGCCATCGGGCGTCCGGCGCCGGCCGAAGTGGAGGGTCCGCCGGACGGAGCCAGGTCGCCGGGGCGTCGGTCCGCGCCGAGTCCAGGTTCGGACCACGGTCCGTCGTGGCCTGCGAGCACCGCGCTTCCGAATCCCGGGAATCCACTGCGTCCGGCGGGGAACGGACCAACGCCTGGCTGGCCCAGACCGCCCTGACCACCCGCTCCTGGTGGCGCGTAGAACAAGGCGCCTTGCGTGAGACAGTCAGGCGCTGGCGTGCCGGGCCTTCCAGGGGGGCCGATTGTGCTGTTCGCCCCGTCGATCCCGGGAAGGTTTCGATCCTCCGGGGTGAACGACGAACCGTCGACACCTGCTCCGCCGCCTGCCACCTCGATGTTGACCGCGCGCAGGAGGAGGCCGGGGCAGCGCGTGCACACGATCCCTGCCGCGCTCTGGCCCGGCCCCGGATCGCCCAACCGCAGCGTCAGAAGCTGCAGCTCCGTGGGCACCTCGAGGTCCTCGCCTTCCGCCCCGATCAACCAGCCGTTCGTGGCCTCACCCGCGACCTCGATCACCGTCGCCGAGGCGTCGCGCTCCCGCTGCCACGTCCCGGGGGTGTAGCCACCAAAGAGCGCGATCCCCTCCCGCAGCGCCAGCGGCGAGTCCAGCACGTGCGTGCCTGCGGCCAGATAAAGGTCTCGCCCGGTTGACTCCGCCAGCTCAAGGGCCTCGGGAACGCTGTTCAGGGGCAACGCCGGCGAACCGTCGCCCCCGCTCGCGGCAAGCGGATCGACGAAGATGCCGAGCGTGAGATCACCGTTGATGCCGTCGCAGGAGGCGTCGATCAGGTCCAGGTCCGGCCGGTCTGCCGCACCAGGGTAGCGTGCAGCGTCCGTGTCGTCACAGTCCAGGTTGTTGCGTACCCAGCCTGCACCCGGAGCCGGATCATCGCATGGGAGCGCCGCGTCGGGCAACGCATCGCCGCCACAGACCGGCCCGGGACGGTCCGGTGCCCCAAACCCGTCCCCATCACAGTCGGCATACCACAGGGACGTCGCCGGCACGGATGCCCCCGCCACCCACGCCTCGCGCAGCGCCCGGTCCGCGAGCGCCTCCTCGCGGAACGCCGACTCGCAGCCGGTGGTCCGGTCGCCGTCGCAGTTCGCGAACGGACCGCTCTCGTCCGTGACCCCATCACAGCGCACCACGCAGCTGCGCCCGCCCGGTGGAGACAGTTCCTCGCACAGGGTCACGCCGTTGGGGACAGGCCCACCGCATTCGTCGCCGCAGGCCCCGCAGTGGGCCACGACCTGACCGGCCTCCGCGTCATCCGGGTCCAGCGGCATGAGCCAGTCCATGTTCCCCACCAGCTCCACATCGTCCGGGATGCCGTTGCAGTTGAAATCCGCCGAGGAGCAGAGCGCCGGGAAGGGATGGTCCGGATCGGCCGGATCGAAGTACGCCAGCGGCTCCCGATCGTTGCAGTCGTAGGGGGTCGATGCGTCCGGACCCGCACAGAGCCCCGTGCCGAATCCGTTGCGGTCGCGGTCCAGGCAGGCGCCGCACGTGTCCAGCACCGGCCGGCACCATCGCCCCTCATCATCGCCCGCGATCTCCTCGCAGGCGAACCCGAGCGGGCAGGGCGCATCGTCGTCGCACGCCGTCAGGCACAGGCCGGGCCCGCCCTCGCTCGCCGCCTCGATCAGCGCATCGAAGCAGAGCCCCGACGGGCCGCAGTCCGCGTGCTCGTCACAGTCCGCGCAGAAGTGTGGCCCACGCTCCCGGCTGAGCTCCATCGGCGGCCGGCAGAGCGCTGCGAAGCTCCGCCCACGCGCCATCTCCTCCAGGTCCAGCACACCCACCGGGGCATCGAAGTCCAGCCCGTACGGCGACGCGCCCTGCGCCACCAGCTGACACGTCCAGGGTACCTCCTCGCCCAACGAATCCACGACCACAAGGTCTGCGCACACCGCCGAATCCAGCGTGCACGGCAGGGAACACACCCCAATTTCCGTCCTCCCGGACAGCTCGAACACCGTCTCGTCGACCGTGCCGTCCGGATCAGGCCGGTTGAAGAGCAGTGTCGTCACACAGTGGCCAGTGCCCTCCGGGCAGTCGATGTCCTCGCTGCACGGCAGGTAGTCGGCCAGCGCATCGGGCGTGATGCCTGTCTCCGTTGCCGGTCCTGTCTCCGTTGCCTGTCCCGTCTCCGTTGCCGGTCCCGTCTCTGTTGCCTGTCCCGTCTCCGTTGCCTGTCCCGTCTCCGTTGCCGGTCCCGTCTCGGGTTCGCTACTGATGTCCCGGACCGGTTCGGTCGCATCCGTGCCATCGGTGTGCGTTCGCGTCACGTCGTCGGTGACCGTACCCGTCGACGGCTCCCCTCTCGATCCCGAAGAATCGCCTCCGCAGCCCGCCATCGTGCCCGTCGCCAGACAGGCAAGCGCAAGCAATAGAAGGGGAAGAAGGGCTTTTCGAGCTGCTGTGCGACGGGGGTCATCGACCATGGCGTACTCACTCCTCGGGGGGGCCGAGAACAGGGCGCAGCGGGTGGTCTGCGGTGGATTGGGCAATGCGTGCCGGAAACCCTTTGGCACAAGGTAGAACACTTCCGGCGCCGTGCCAATGCTGTAGGCCGGCGCGCACCGTTGCCATTGACCTTCAGAAACTGCTGCGCCCATCGATGAAGCGTACGCCCCAGATCAGCGTTCCGGTCACCGATTCGTCTCATCGCCGGGAGGTGCGACATGAATCGGATGGTGCACCGCCCGGGTCACCGTGAGATGCGCCGCCGTGAATCCCGAGCCATTCACCAGGATCAGGGAGTTCACGTCGCAGTCCCCATCCAGCACCACCGACTCGGCGCTGTCCGTGGCCGAGCGCATCGTGATGCCGTCCGCCCGCACATGCGGGG